>JANPCO010000221.1:0-13443 GCA_031430995.1 Sphingomonadales bacterium
CGGTGGATAAGGGCCGTGCGCGGCGCATAGCCAAGCAAGGCTTCAACGGCGCCAGTTCGTTTGCCGCAAATCAGCTGAGCGTCCGCCACATCATATTCAGCCAGGCCACGCGCGATGGCCTGTCCGTCCGGGCCAATGATATCAACGACATCGCCGCGTGCAAACCGGCCGTCCGCCGACTGCGCGCCTGCGGGTAGCAGGCTTGCGCCGCCGATCAGCGCTTTAACAGCGCCGCTATCAACATGGATGGAACCGCGCACTGTCAACCGCCCGGCCAGCCAGGCCTTTCGCGCACGGGGCCCCGCGCCTGCCACAAACCGCGTGCCGCAATGGCCGCCATCCAGCCGTGCAAGCGGGTTGGCGTGCAGGCCCGATACGATGATCAGATCAGCCCCGGCGGCGTTGGCAATCCGCGCGGCTTCCAACTTAGACCCCATTCCGCCAGACCCCATGCCTGATGATGTGCCACTGCCTGCCATGGCCAGAATTGCCGCATCGATGCGCTTGACGGTGTTGATCCGTCTGGCGGCGGGATCACGGGCAGGGTCATCGGTGTAAAGCCCATCAACGTCGGAAAGTAATACAACTTTCTGGGCACGGGCTGCCTGTGCAATTCGAGCCGCGAGCCGGTCATTATCGCCAAAGCGGATTTCGCTGGTCGCGACACTGTCATTTTCGTTGATAATTGGCACCACGCCGAGGCTGAGCAAGCGGTTGAGCGTGGCCGCGGCGTTTAGATAACGGCGGCGATCCTCAAGATCATCCAGCGTCACAAGAATCTGTGCCGCAATAATGCCGCGAGCCCCCAGCAAGTCTGCCCAGCACTGCGCCAGCGCAATTTGCCCCGTTGCAGCGGCGGCCTGCGCATCTTCCAGGCTGGCGCGACCGCCTTTGGGCAATCCGAGTTTGCGGGCCCCCAGCGCAATGGCGCCAGACGACACAATGATCGTCTGTTCGCCCGATGCATGTGCGACGGCGATATCAGCGACCAAGCTGGTGAGCCATTCGCGGCGCACTTCACCGTCCGGTGCCACCAGCAACGACGATCCAACTTTGATGATTGTCCGCTGGGTCAGAGCGGCGACCACGCAGCGGCCTCCTCAGTCGTAACGGCCTCGCTTGCCTCAACCCCCACGGCATCAGCCAGCCGGTCAAGCACGGCCTCAATGCCTTCGCCGCTGGCCCCTGACATCAGCAGCACTTCAGATTTTGACGCGCGCTTGAGCTTAGTGGCGAGCTTTTTGGCGTCAGCCGGGGAAAGCGCATCGATTTTGTTCAGGCCAATGACCTCAATCTTGTCGGTGAGCTCTGCGCCGTAGGCGTCAAGTTCCCTGCGCACCACTTTATACCCGGCAACGGGGTCATCACCCGTGGCGTCCACCAGATGAAGGAGCACGCGGCAGCGTTCGATATGGCCAAGGAAGCGGTCGCCAATGCCCGCGCCGTCGGCAGCACCTTCAATCAGCCCGGGAATATCGGCGACAACAAATTCGCCTCCCCGGTGGCTTACAACGCCCAGTTGTGGCCGCGTCGTTGTGAACGGATAGGCCCCGACTTTCGCCTTTGCATTGGTGACAGCGTTGATGAAAGTTGATTTGCCCGCGTTGGGCAGGCCGACCAGTCCCGCGTCAGCCAGCAATTTTAGCCTCAGCCAAACCCATGCTTCCTCTGCAGGCCAGCCCATCCCGTGCTGGCGCGGCGCGCGGTTGGTGGAGGTTTTATAGCTCAGGTTGCCGCGCCCGCCGTCCCCCCCTTTCAGGAAAACCGTGCGCTGGCCAGCTTCGGTGAAATCAAGCAATACCGTTTCGCGGTCATCTGACAATATCTGCGTGCCGATGGGAACGCGGATCACCAGATCATCCCCGCCCGCGCCCGTCTGGTTACGCCCCGCGCCGCCTTTCCCGCGTGGGGCCCGGAAATGCTGGGTATATCGAAAATCAATGAGCGTGTTTAGCCCGGCGACGGCTTCGACAATGATATCGCCACCTTTGCCGCCGTTGCCGCCATCGGGGCCGCCATATTGAATGAACTTTTCACGCCGAAACGCAACAGCGCCGACGCCGCCTGAACCCGAAGACATGTAAACTTTGGCTTGATCTAAAAAATGCATTTGCGCTCTTAGGCGATGCCGAGCCGCGCCGCCACCCTTGGTGATGCCAGCAGCTGTTTGATGGCCATTCCGCGCGCCGTGTCGCGGGGCAGGCCCAGCGCTTTGGCCATTTGTTCGCCAAGCAGCGCATCCCCCATCGCCATCATGACCAGCATCAACGTATCTTCGTGCATGGACTTATCCTCATGCCCTTCGCCGATTTCGTCGATCAGTTCGTGGATAGCGTCAACCACGGGATCAAGCGCGCTATCATTGCCCGAAAGGATCATCCATGTTGCCAACGCGCCAGCGCCGCCGCTGTCAAACGCGTCAAACACCATATCAACGATGCCGCGTGGGTTTGGTTCCGAGTCGCGATTCTTGATCACGATTTCAGCGATGGAATCGCAGACTTGAGCGGCCAGATGCCCGCCAAGCGCCATTTGCAGCCCAGCGGCTGAGCCAAAATGGTGAAGCAGATTGGCATGGGTCCGCCCCATGCGCGCCGACACCGCCTTGAGCGTGACTGCCGCTGGCCCGGCCTCCACCAGCAGCGCGCGCGCCGCTTCAAGCGCCGTTGACCGGCTTTCTTCATGGGACAGACGTTTGCGCACTATTGACATAACTGTCAGTTATCCTATTCTCGGACCTATCAAGGAGAGTCGCCTCATGCCCGTCGCCGAGACCAAATCACCAAAAGATCTTACCATCACCCCGCGTGACCGCCGCTTTGGCCGTGGCGTCGTTCAACAGCGGTGGTGGCTGCGCGGCGATCCGATTGCAACGGCTTTCTACAATGCTCTGTCAGTCACATTCCCGCGCGGGGAGGCTTTTTTCATTGAAAGTGTCCGCGCCTTTCGGGCGGGCACGCCGCCAAAGCTGGAGCGTGAGATCAAAGCATTCATTACCCAAGAAGTGATGCACAGCCGGGAACATGTGGCATTTAACAAACGCGTGGTTGAGGCAGGCTATGACATTGCAGCACTTGAAAAAAAGGTAGCCGAGTCACTGGAGCTGACCAAAGGCCGCCCCGAAATCCTCAATCTGTGCGTCACCATGGCGCTAGAACATTATACTGCGATCATGGCGCAGCAGATGCTGGAAGACCCGCGTATTTTTGCTGGGGCCGATCCTGAACAAGTCGCCCTTTGGAAATGGCATGCTGTGGAAGAAATTGAACATAAAGGTGTGGCCTATGACACGTGGCTGCACGCCAGCCGGGATATGACGCGCGGCAAGCGGTGGCGGGTAAAGTCACTAATCATGCTGATCGTTACCAAGAATTTCTGGATCAACCGGTACAAAGGCGTGATGCAGTTGCTGGCACAGGACGGCATTTCAGGCCCTGCCGCGCATGCCCGGGTGTTCTGGTTTCTGTTTGGCAATCCCGGCGTGATCCGCACCTTGTTCCTGCCGTGGGCCAGTTTTTTCCTGCCCGGTTTTCATCCGTGGAACCATGATGACCGGCACCTGATCCAAATGGCGGATAGCGAATATGAAGCCGCGCGTTTGCCAGAGGCGGTTGCCGCCTGATATCACAGGGCTATGGAGTGCCCGACAATAAAGACTGACCGCCTGATCCTGCGCCCACTGGGACTGGAGCATTGGGAGGACTATGCCGCCGCTTGGGCCAATCCGGCAATGACAACTTTCATCGGTGGTGGCCCGCGCGACCGCACAACCAGCTGGTCAAAATATATCGCAGCGGCCGGGCTATGGCCCGTGTGTGGCTTTGGCTACTGGAGCTTTATCTACCGACAAACCGGCGCGTTTATTGGGACCGGCGGGCTTGCCCGCTTTGAACGCGGCATCGCTGAACTGGACGGCTTTCCTGAGGCTGGCTGGGCGCTTGCCCCAAACAGCTGGGGCAAAGGCTATGCGACTGAAGCCATGCGCGCCGCGCTCCACTGGTCTGACACAGTGCTGAAAGCGCCCGAGACCCGGTGCATCATTAACCCTGCTAACAGCGCGTCGTTCCGCGTTGCTGACAAGCTTGGGTTTTTGAGGCTGGCTGAGGTTGAAAGCAGCCTTGGGCGCTCTGTGTTGATGGCGCGGGCTACCTGCTAGAGCGTGACGAGTTTAAGTTTTCATATCCGTCATAGCGAGCGTAGCGCGGCAATCCAGAGGCCAACTCCGCACAGTCTGGATTGCCGCGTCGCTTTGCTCCTCGCAATGACGATGCAACCTAATTTCGTTACGCTCTTGGTCCGGACCCTTAAGTCATCCGATCGACGCGCTCAGGGTGAGCGGATGGCATCATGTTAAGTCAGAATGCCGCCTAAGCCGCCATCTGCATTTGCGTCTGTGCGCTTGGCAGGGGGCGATCACGGGGTTCGTCTGATGTGACCAGATCAAGCGACAGGAGCACGCAAGGCACATCTTCGCCGCGCGCGCTGCTGTGGCGCTGCACAACTTTGCCAGTCGAACGAAACCCCAATTTCTCAAGAACGCGTCCTGAAGCGGGATTGTCAGTGAAATATCCGGACTTCAACGACTTGAGCTTGAGCGTCCAGCGCGCGATCTGGACGACTGCATTCGCCGCTTCGGTCGCGTAGCCTTGTCCCCAAAAGCGCTCTGCAATCCAGTATCCTAGTTCCGGATCGCCACTGGCATCTTGCGGATCAGCATGAAGGCCGACGGCACCGACAAGCTCAGGTTCGCCGTGGCGCGTGAAGATCAGGAATTCTGGAACGCCTTTATCGTGCACGTTCGTCAGAAATGACACCGCATCGCTCTGCGCATAGGGCCATGGCAGCTGAACCAAATTACGCACGATTTTTTCATTGGCAACCGCTGCTGTCAGCGCTGGCGCATCATCTGCCCAACCGGGCCGCAGCAACAGTCTTTGCGTCACAGCAAACATCGTCTCTCTCCTTGCAACCGTTTATAGCGCGCCTGAGTGACGATGCTGTGACGGTAATCATGGCTGCCATTTGGCAAGATGTGAGGGAGACAAGAAAAAGGGAGATCAGGTGGCCCTGTCTCCCTCTTAAGGCCTGAATGTTCAGACCGGGGGACCACCTGATGAGAGGCAGTCCCGTATCTGGGAATGCCTATTCCGCCGCGAGTGCCATCGTATCAATCGAGACATATTTACGGCCTTGCTTGCCCGAATGATAGCGGACGCGCCCTGTGGCCGTCGCAAACAAAGTATGGTCTGTCCCGCATCCGACGTTCACGCCTGGATAGGTTCGTGTGCCGCGCTGGCGCACAAGAATGTTACCAGCCAACGCGGTTTCGCCGCCAAATTTCTTCACGCCAAGACGACGACCTTCTGAATCGCGACCGTTGCGGGATGAACCGCCTGCCTTTTTATGTGCCATGGTGAATTAGTCCTTATTCAGCAGCCGGAGCAGCTTTTTTGGCTGCTGGCTTTTTGGCTGGCGTGGCTTGCACTGTTGTATCAACGGGCGCTGCATCAACAGGCGCTGCATCGGCTTGTTTTGGTGCTGCCTTTCCAGGCTCGCCAATCGCTGTGATCTTCAGGAGCGTCACTTGCTGACGATGCCCTGCCTTGCGGCGATAGTTGTGACGGCGCTTCTTTTTGAAGACGATGATCTTGTCGGTCTTGGCCTGCGCCACAATCTCTGCCGATACAGCAAGACCGGCAGTCGCAGTCACGACACCACCGTCGCTGGCGAACAGAACATCACCGAGCGAGACGATGTCTCCGGCTTCTCCAGCGATCTTTTCGATCGCGATCTTATCTCCGGCGGAAACGCGGTATTGCTTTCCGCCAGTGCGCACACCTGCGAACATGGCTATCATCACTTTGCATAAAAACTGGCTTAATCCCGCGCGATAAACGACGCCAGAGACACAATCTCCCACGCGGAAGAGGAGCCGCTAAAGGAGGGTAGCGATTCTGTCAACCGTTACGGCAAGGGCCAGTGTAAGGATGGGGCAACATCCGGGGTCAAGAACTGGCAAGCAAGTTGTGACGCCGCAGGGCATGGCGCAGCTGATCATAGCTGAGGTCAAGTGCCTTGGCACAGGCCCGTTGATTATGGCGGTGCTGCGCAAGGCTGCGTTCCAGCAAGCCGCGTTCATAATCCGATACAGCGTTCCTAAATGACGCAGGGGAAAGTGGCGTTGGAACCGCAACCGGAGCATCTGCCCGGCCAGCAACTATAGCTTGTTCTTTGTGCATAGGCCGCCACGGCGATTCGAACGGATCAAATTCGATGATATCGACGGGAAAGTCGGGATAGTCCCAGCGGTAGACGGCGCGTTCTGATACGTTGCGCAATTCACGGACATTTCCTGGCCAGTCGTGAATGCGCATTGCCGCTACGGCATCTGTGCTAAAGCCCGGCCAGCTGGCCCATTCCAGTTCTGATGCCATCCGCCGCCCGAAATAATCGGCAAGGATCGGCACATCGCCCTCCCGCGCGCGCAGCGGTGGCAAAGTAACAACTTCAAATGACAGCCGGTCTAGCAAGTCCGCCCTGAAACGCCCGTGATCAACCAGCGCTGGCAAATGTTCGTTTGTCGCCGCGACAATCCGCACATCAACGCGGATGGGCCGGTTGGAACCAATCCGCGTCACTTCGCCGTATTCAACGGCACGCAGCAGCCGTTCCTGGGCCGCCGCTGAAAGTGTGGCCAACTCATCAAGGAAGAGCGTGCCGCCGTCCGCTTCTTCAAACCGGCCTTCGCGCGCTTTTGTGGCCCCCGTGAAAGCACCGGCTTCATGGCCAAACAGCTCAGCCTCAATCAGAGTTTCGGTGAGCGCAGCGCAGTTCATAGTAACAAGTGGCCCATCCCAGCGCGGCGAAAGGCGGTGGAGCCGTTCAGCGATCAATTCCTTGCCCGTGCCGCGTTCGCCAACAACCAGCACGGGGCGATTGAGCGCTGCGGCTCGGCTCGCGCGCTCAACACTGTCAAGGAAGACAGAGGATTCGCCGATGAACTGAAAGTCTCTTTGCATAGCTAATATATAGTAAGAATTGCTAATATATAGCAAGGTGAATATCAGCTGCACAGGCTATTCATCAGACCGCAACTTCCAGAAGCCCCAGATATCCAACGAAAACTGAAACTGGCACGGCTGATGCTGTGGTTTAGGCAAGTCGGCCTTCCCCGCCTCATCCCCCCTCTTGACGGGAAGGCCGACGAAACATTCACACTGCGGCTTTGGCCAAGGTTTTAGGGAGACACATCATGATCAACTATAATAGCTTCAACATCCGCACCAGCGTCGCCGCTGCGATTTGCTCGCTCTTGTTCACCACCACAGTCATCCTCGCAGTATCGACGCCTGTCGTGGCAGCGGACCGGCTGCCTACCCCTTCTGCTGTCATCGCACCTCTTGCGTAACAGCGGATACCCGGCCGGGGGAGCACCCCACGCCCTCCCGGCCACCCTGCATATTCAATCCCTTCACCCGCGTTTCAGTTTAGGAGTTTCACATATGGGTATTTTCTCACGCACCCGCGACATTATCGCCGCCAACGTCACAGACATGCTGGACAAGGCCGAAGACCCCGCCAAGCTGATCCGCATGATCATCATGGAAATGGAAGAAACGCTCGTTGAAATCCGCGCCTCTGCCGCCCGCACAATTGCGGATCAAAAGGAACTGCGCCGCCACATCGTCAAACTCGGCACGCTTCAGGATAATTGGAAAGAAAAGGCCGAACTGGCCCTTTCCAAAGACCGCGAAGACTTGGCCAAGGCCGCTTTGATAGAGCGCCAAAAGGCCGTCGATATGGGCGACCAGCTGAACGCTGAAATCAGTGTTCATGATGATGCCCTACGGTCTTATGAAGAAGACATCACAAAATTGCAGGCCAAGCTTCGCGAAGCCCGCGCGCGTCAGACGTCGCTTTCAACGCGCCTTGAAACAGCCCATAACCGCATCCGCGTTCGTGAGGCTTATTCAGGATCGAAAGTTGAAGATGCGTTTTCGCGCTTTGATATGCTCGAACGCCGCGTCGACCTGGCCGAAGGCCGTGCTGATGTGCTGGGCATGGGGCTGGCCCCCAAGTCGCTTGAAGAGGAAATTGCAGAACTGCAAACCTCTGACAAAGTTGATGCTGAACTGGCCGCGATGAAAGCGGCCGTGAAAAAGGGATAGGCCCATGGAAGGATTTTTCGCCGCAACAATTGTTGCCATTCTCTTCATCGGACTGCCGTGGCTGATCCTCCACTATGTTAGCAAGTGGAAGACCGCTGGCACGCTGACCCGCGAAGATGAAAATTTGCTGGATCAGCTGCATGATACCGCCCGCCGTCTGGATGATCGGATGGACACTATCGAACGGATTATCTCAGCTGATGATCCTGACTGGAAATCAGCGCGCTGACTCGCCCAACTCAACCTTTAAGGGAGAATACCAATGTCTGATCGTCGCACAAAATTTTACCTCGACAAACAAAATAGCAAATGGCTGGGCGTCTGCTCTGGCATTGCAGACTATACCGGATGGGATGTTTTCCTCATTCGCGTCGCCGTTGCTATTGGCACCATTGCCACCTTCCCAACGCTGCTGTTCGCCTATTGGGTCATCGCCTGGATGGGGGATGTGAAGCCCCACGGCCTGTATGATAATGCCGAAGATGCCAAATTCTGGCAAGGCGTGCGCCAATCTCCAGCGCGCACGACGCGCGATGTCCGGTCCAAATTCCGCGATATTGACCGCCGCCTGGCTGATGTGGAAACTTATTACACCAGCCGCAATTCAACTTTGGCCAATGAAATCGATAGCCTGCGCTAAGACGCTGTAAGATAGGGAGAGATAAAATGAATCCGTTTGAAATGGTCGTCGCGCTGGTCGCAATCGGCGCAATTGCGAGTGTGATCCGCGCCAAATACGGCATCCGCAAAGACCGTCACGGGAACGAATTTCCTGTTGCTCAGGCAGACCCGGATGCTGGCCGGATGCGCGAGGAATTGAAGATGCTCAAAGACCGTGTCGCTGTTCTTGAACGCGTCATCACTGATACCAACAGCGCCGCTTCACTGGACCGGGAAATTGAAAAACTCCGCTAACCAGCGGCTCGTATCGGGAGAATGACCATGGACAACCCAGCCCTCATGATGACCTTTGCGGCCACTGGCCTGCTCTCCACCGCGATGCTGTGCCTTGTGGGATTGAAAGGCTTCACCGCCTGGATCGGCCTGAAACAGGCAGAGCTTTCGATCATAAACGGCGGCGCGGCAGCCATCCCCCCGTCTGCCACCAGCCGCATCGAAGTCGCTGACCTTAAAGAACGCATCCGCAAGCTAGAGGCTATTGCCGCCGGGGTGGACCTTTAGGCCATCCCGGCCAACCAGAGACGCGGTGGACCTTTAGGCCATCCCGGCCAACCAAAGACCCAGTGGACCTTTTGCCTCGTCATCTCTAGCGACACCCTCATGACAAGCCTGACAGAAATTCACGACGACTATGACTTTCTTGATGCCGATGACCGCTACCGGTTGCTGATTGATCTGGGGCGACAATTGCCGCCCATGCCAGAGCCTCTGAAAACTGATGCCACATTAGTGCGCGGCTGTTCGGCCAGCGTCTGGGTCTACCCGGTCAAGGCAGAAAATGAACAGCTGACATTCTTGGCTGATAGCAATGCCGCCATAACCAAAGGCATCATTGCGCTTGTGCTGAAGACAGTTGACGGCAAATCAGCCAGCGACATTTTGGCAACTGATATCGTAGAAGAACTCGCGCCTTTCGATCTGAAGAGCCAGCTTAGTTCCAATCGGACGCAAGGGATCCCGAACATGATAGCGTTGATCAAACAGACAGCGGAGCGATACGCTTAGGCCCGCCACACCACTTACAAACAGACAATTTACAAAGAGACGGTCCCACCTTTTTGGCCGCCCGTTTCATAGGCGCTTCTCAGAACATCAGCGAGCAACGCAAAGTCTTTGCCGCGCGGGCTTGCCTTGCGCCAGACCAGCGCAATAGTGCGGCTGGGATGATCAGCCACCAGCCGCTTTGCGCGGATCGAAGTGTTGTTGAGGATCCCAGCATCGACGGCCATTTCCGGCAGCAGCGTGATACCCAGACCATTGTCGACCATCTGCACCAATGTGTGCAGCGAAGTGCCAAGCATCGCCGCCTCTGATCGCAATTCGGGCCGGTTGCAGGCTGACAGCACATGATCTTTCAAGCAGTGGCCATCCTCCAGCAGCAGCAACCGCGAAGGATCAATGGCATCAGGTGAGGCCGTATCGGGAATAGCTTCATTGCCGGGCCACGCCATGAACAGTCCGTCTTCAAAAAGCGGAACTGTCTCCACATCACCGCAACCATAAGGCAAGGCAAGCAGCACGCAGTCTGCATTCCCGCGGTTGAGCGATTCGCAGGCAGCGCCGCTGGTCTCTTCGCGCAGAAACAGTTTCAGGTCTGGCCAATCCATGCGCAGCCGCGGGAGGATTTTGGGCAGCAGAAAGGGCGCAATCGTGGGGATGACACTCATGCGCAATTCGCCGGTCAGCGGCTTGCCGGCCGCTTTGGCCATGTCGCCCAGTTCCTCCGCCTCACGCACGACGCGCCGTGCTTTGGTGACGATGCGTTCGCCCAGCGGCGTAAAACGCACCACGCGGCGCGTGCGCTCTACCAGTGTCACACCAATCAGCGACTCGAGTTCGCGCAAGCCCGCCGATAAAGTGGACTGCGTGACAAAGCATGCCTCCGCCGCCCGTCCGAAATGGCCGTAGTCCTGAAGAGCAACCAGATATTGCATCTGTTTAAGCGTGGGGAGGAACGTAGTCACTGATGCACTCCGTCAATGAGTGATGCAGCTTTAATCGCATGTCTCAATCAGGCAAGTGTCTTATAGAGGCTAAACATGCTGGTGAGGGTCAGCACAACGCCGACGATGAACAATAACCGCTGCGGCGCGATGCGTTTGGCCAGCACAGCACCCAAAGGAGCGGCTGCTATCCCGCCGATCAACAACCCGAACGTTGCGACCGTAAACGCCTCAAACCCCAGCTGTGTGATGAACGTGACTGACACGGCGACGGTCAGGAAAAACTCGCTCGTGTTGACAGTGCCAACGGTGAGGCGCGGTGATGTGCCTTGGATCAGCAAATTGGATGTGACCACTGGCCCCCATCCGCCGCCGCCAGCCGCATCCAGAAAACCACCGATCAGGCCAAGCGGGGCAATGACTTTTGGCTGACGATGTTCATGCTTATACCCCCAGCTGCGATAAAGAAGGTAAATTCCAATCCCGCTGAGATAGGTCATGACGAACGGCTTGGCGACTGCTGCGTTGACATTGGCAAGGGTGTAAGCCCCCAAAATGCCGCCGATGACGCCAGGGATCGCCAGCCGTGAAAACAGCTTCCAATCCACATTGCGGTGAAAAATATGGCTGATACCTGAGGCAGCGGTGGTAAACATTTCCACCAGATGCACGCGGGCAGAGGCCTGCGCGGGGGGCACGCCAAGAACGGAAACAAGCAGCGTATTGGTGATAACGCCAAAAGCCATGCCAACCGCACCGTCAACCAATTGCGCGACAAAGCCAACGGCGATGAAGGGCCAGATGGCCGAGAGATCAAAGCCGAAAACTTCCATTCACCCTCACCCGATAGTCCACCTAATGGGTAGACTATACCTTATGCTCCCACAATCCCGCTGGCCCTCACACTGCCATAGAATCGCCACCACTTGGCGGCATCACTAGAAATCTTTACGCCAATCACCTAAATAGCAAGTCTTGGGGCGCATAAAGGGCATTACATGCTGAATGGTATCATCTCCTATCTCGATTCGATCAAGGCGCGGGATCCAGCACCGCGGTCGCGCTGGGAAATTCTTATCTATCCCGGCGTCTGGGCGTTGGCGTTCCACCGTGTCGCGCACTGGCTGTATGAAGCTGATTTTTTCTTTCTTGCGCGTGCCGTCAATCATTTGGCCCGGTTTTTCACCGCCATTGATATTCATCCTGGCGCGCAGATCGGGCGTAATTTCTTTGTCGATCACGGCTTTGTTGTCATTGGAGAAACGGCTGAGATCGGCGATAATGTAACCATCTATCAAGGCGCTACGCTTGGCGGCACAAACCCCACTAGTGGCGAAGGCGGCAAACGCCACCCGACCATTGGCAATGATGTGATCATCAGCCTTGGTGCAGCGATCCTTGGCCCCATCAATGTTGGCGCCCACGCGCGGATTGGGGCCAATTCAGTAGTAACCAAAGATGTGCCAGAAGGCGCAACGATGATTGGCATTCCAGCGCGTTCAACTCTGGTCGAGGTAAAGCCAGAGACTCAGGATTTTGTGCCTTATGGCACCCCGTGCACCGAACGTTTTGACCCCGCGACGCAGCAAATTGATATCCTGAAATGCGAATTAGACGCGTTGCAACGCCGCGTTGACGCCCTGTCTCAGACGACTTCACAAACACCGATGAGCAAAGGCAGGAAAAGTCGCGCCTGATGGGCACAGTCACGCCTTTTCCGGTCAACAGTGACGCTCCGGTCTGTTTTGACCGCGCCGAACTGACCCGCATCCTTGATCTCTATGGTCGCATGGTCGCGGCTGGCCATTGGCGCGATTACGCCATTCACATGGGGCGCGATCATGCCCGGTTCAGCGCCTTTCGCCGCGCCACAGAACGTCCTGAATTCGCCATCGAAAAACGTCCGGCGCTTCGCCTGAAACAAGGCCAGTGGGTGCTGATCGGCGAACATGGCACTCCGCTGAAGCGCGGGCATGAACTGGGGCCAGTGTTGGCCCCAGTGGAACGGCGGCTGATGAAACTGGTCGCTGACTAAATTCTCACCGGTAAGCGCGCCAGTCGCCCCTTCCCCCTTGCCCGCCTCTTTGCTATGCGTTGCCACGTAAACAAGGTTTGAGACTGATAGTCGCATCCGGGCTTTGTTTGATTTCATCATCAACCCGTCGCCCCGGCGCGGCCGTTTTCGGTCCTTCCCCGTGTGGCATTGACAAGAACAGGGACACACTCATGACAACAATCGGACAAGACACGCTCGGCACGCGGTCCACCCTTAACGTGGGTGCGAAATCCTATGACTATTTCTCGATTGCCAAGGCCGCGGCGACACTGGGTGATGTCTCTCGCCTGCCGTTCAGCATGAAGGTTCTGCTCGAAAATTTGCTGCGATTTGAAGATGGCGGTTTTACAGTCTCGACGGCGGATGCTCAGGCGCTGGTGGATTGGCAGAAAGACCCGAATGCATCCGAAGCGGAAATCCAGTACCGCCCCGCCCGCGTGCTGCTTCAGGATTTTACCGGCGTGCCTTGCGTGGTCGACTTAGCGGCGATGCGCGATGCGATTGCCAAACTTGGTGGCGATACGTCCAAAATCAACCCGCTGGTGCCTGTTCACCTGGTCATTGACCACTCGGTGATGGTCGATGAATTTGGCCA
>JANPCO010000222.1:0-2008 GCA_031430995.1 Sphingomonadales bacterium
GGCAAAAACGCCGACGTAGTCGAGCCGTTCGGCGATTTTCCGGGCAATGCTGACAGCCTCTTCGGTCGCTTTGGGTTTAATGCGTGCCGGTGCGATCGAGCGGTGCAGGATGTGATTGCGGTGTTCGTTCTCGGTCACATCGAAGGCGCGGAACTCGCCATCTAGTCCGCGCGCTGCGATCACCGAGACTTCCGACTGGAAATTGACAAAGCCTTCCAGAATCGACGGCTGATCTTTCATGGCCGCCCACGCGGCCTTGGCGTCTTCGGTTTTTAGGATTTTTGCCTGGCCTTTGCCATCGTAGCCAAAGCGGCAGGTCTTCAAAACCGATGGTGTACCGATCTGCTCAATGCGCTTGATCAGCTCATCGTAGCTGTTGACGGCCGCGAAGTCGGCAGTCATGGCGCCAAGCTCACGCGCCAAAGTTTTCTCGTTGATGCGGTCCTGCGCGCACGCGAGCGCCTTGGCACCGGGGCGAACAGGGATCGATTTTGACAGAAACTCAACCGTTGGAACGGGAATGTTCTCAAATTCGTAGGTTGCAACCGAAATGCTGTTGGCGAATGCGGCGAGAGCCTTCTCGTCGTCGTAGGCCGCAATTGTGTGGTGTGTGGCGACGTCGAATGCAGGGCTATCAGCTTCGGGCGCATAAATGTGCGTTTTAAATCCAAGCTGGGCTGCTGCAAGTGCCAGCATGCGGCCGAGCTGACCGCCGCCCAAGATGCCGATGGTCGATCCAGGAGGAAGGGCTGTCACGGCTATTCGTCCTTTGGATCGACGTCAATTGCTGCGGTCTGGCTGGCACGGCACGCTTCAAGCTTCGCCATCAATGCCGGATCATTGAGCGCCAAGATTTGCGCGGCCAGCAGGCCTGCGTTGATTGCGCCAGGTTCACCAATGGCCAGGGTGCCAACGGGCACGCCACCTGGCATTTGGACGATCGAATAGAGACTGTCCATGCCACTCAGCGCTTTCGACTGCACCGGAACGCCCAAAACAGGCAGGCAGGTCATCGACGCCACCATGCCTGGCAAATGAGCGGCCCCGCCAGCTCCGGCGATGACGACCTTGAGGCCGCGCTCTTTGGCGGTCTTGGCATATGTCATGAGCCGGTCGGGTGTGCGGTGCGCGGAAACGATCTTGGTCTCACAGGGGACGCCCAAATCTTTGAGGATCGAGGCCGCGTGTTTCATGGTGGCCCAGTCCGACTGGCTGCCCATGATGATTCCGACGAGGGGTGTGGTCTTGCTCATGATTGTTTCAGCGGGCCGGTTAAGTGCCGGACCCAAGCGCCCTTTTTGAAAGTGCCCAATATCAGGGGGTAAATGACCCGCAACGGCGTGACAAGGCCTTCCAGGTCTTAGGGTGTGGATGCCACAGCCCGATCAGCACGGCTGCTGCGGCATTTCTGGCGCATCAAGTCACATTATTTTCGCTAACCTTGTTCCCGGCCGAAGTTTCTTTTAGCTTCAAGCGCGGAGGGTCTATGCGTCCGTTGCGCCGCCACCGCGATTTTCTTGCCTGGCTGATGAGTGTTGCCGTTTCCTGCAATATCATTCTGGCCATGCTGTGCTGTGCGCCAATTGGCCGGGCGCATCAGAGCGGGCCGGGCACAGGTGATGAATTTGCCAGCGTTCTGTGCACGGCTGGCGGTCTGAAGTCCTTAACATCGGATGGTCAGCGGCCATCAGGCCACAAGATGCTTCATTCTGAATGTGTGATGTGTTCCCATGCGCCCGGCGGCTTGCATGGTGCCCCTCCGATGGCCGCCAATGCAGTTTTGGTTCCTGTTGCTCAAGGCCAGGGCGTTATTTTTCAACCAGGCGCATCACTCGCGCCGTCGTATTTTGCCTTCGCAGAACCATCCAGCCGCGGCCCGCCGCACGCCTGAACCCATCTCACATTCTGTCTGAGAGTGCCGGGGAGCTCTCACTGCGCGCACGTTTGGTGTTTCGCACAGCGTGACCGGTACAGGTTCAAATTTTCAAAGGCGATACCACCATGCCGT
>JANPCO010000223.1:0-29410 GCA_031430995.1 Sphingomonadales bacterium
TGTTAAATCCTCCCCATCAACTTGTGATGGGGAGGAACTCGCGGACATGGCCGAACGAGCCGCGCGGCTCTGCAAGGCCGACCTCGTCACCGGAATGGTCGGCGAATTCCCTGAACTGCAAGGCATCATGGGCGGATACTACGCCCGCGCGCAGGGTGAAGGTGACGCGGTGGCAGACGCGATCCGCGATCATTACAAGCCGGTCGGGCAGGGCGATGATGTGCCCACCGCTCCAGCGACAGTGGCGGTCAGTTTGGCGGATAAGCTGGATACTTTGGCGGGTTTCTTTATCATTGGCGACCAACCCACAGGATCGCGTGATCCCTATGCGCTTAGGCGGTCTGCCTTGGGCGTGATTTCGCTGATTTTGAGAAACGGTTTGCGAGTGAGGCTGGGCGCTCCGCTTTCAGACCATATGCTTGATTTCTCGACTTCACAAAATGTTGCTCACGCTCCAGCGGTCAATGATTTGAAAGCATTCATCGCTGATCGGTTCAAAGTTCAGCAGCGTGACGCTGGGACGAAGCATGATATAATAGACGCGCTTTCCTCTCAACATGGTGCGGACGACCTCGTTCGCCTCCTCGCGCGGGTGAAGGCTTTGCAGGCTTTCATTACCACCGATGAAGGGGAGAACCTCCTCGCCGCGTACAAGCGGGCGGCGAATATTCTAAAATCCTCCCCATCGACCCTGAGTTCTTCGAAGGGCGATGGGGAGGGGGACCATCCGCAGGATGGTGGAGGGGCGAGTGCTCCGCTGCCAGCAGCCCCTCCGTCATCGCTTCGCGATGCCACCTCCCCATCACCCTTCGACAGGCTCAGGGTTGATGGAGAGGAGTTTGCTTTGGAGCGTGCCCTCGATGCTGCCGAGCCTCTCGCCACCGCCGCGATCGAGCGCGAAGATTTTGAAGCGGCGATGACCGCGCTCGCCAGTCTCCGCGCGCCAATTGACGCATTTTTTGACGGCGTAATGGTGAATGACCCAGACCCGAATAAACGGGCGCATCGGATAGGATTGCTGACAAGGTTTCGTGACGCGGTGCACCGAGTTGCAGATTTTTCGAAGATTGAGGGGTAGGCGCGGGTCCGTCATTGCGAGCGAAGCGCGGCAATCCAGTCGCCACCACCGCGCAGTCTGGATTGCCGCGTCGCTTTGCTCCTCGCAATGACGACGGACTTTAAGAACGGACCAATATGAGCCAATATGTTTACCGTTTCGGCGGCGGCGTGGATGATAAGGGCCAAGGCGAAAAAAACCTCCTAGGCGGAAAAGGCGCGAACTTGGATGGGATGGCAGCGATTGGCCTGCCCGTGCCACCGGGCTTCACGCTCACGACAGAAGTCTGCACGGCCTATTATGCCAATGGTGAGACCTATCCGGCTGAGCTCAGCGCGCAAGTCGCGGCAGGCATTGCTCATATCGAAGGCGTGACGGGTAAGACATTCGGAAATCCGGCAGACCCGCTGCTGGTGTCTGTGCGTTCAGGCGCGCGAGTATCTATGCCGGGAATGATGGATACGGTCCTGAACCTAGGCCTGAACGATGCCACAGTCGAAGGACTGGCTGCAACGTCAGGCGATGCGCGGTTCGCGTGGGACAGTTACCGCCGCTTCATCCAAATGTATGCTGACGTCGTTCTGGAACTGGATCACGGCGCGTTTGAAGAGGCACTGGAAATCGCGAAGGAAGACAAGGGCTTTTTTCTCGACACTGAACTGAGCGCGGCAGACCTGCGGGCGCTGGTGCAAGAGTATAAGCGGCTCGTGGAGGCAGAGTGGGGCAAGCCATTTCCGCAGGACGTGCAGGATCAGCTATGGGGCGCAGTTGGCGCAGTGTTCGGATCGTGGGAGAGCGAGCGGGCCAAAGTTTATCGCCGCCTCAATTCCATTCCGTCCGACTGGGGCACAGCCGTCAACGTGCAGGCGATGGTCTTTGGCAATATGGGCGAAACGTCGGCCACGGGCGTCGCGTTCACGCGCGATCCGGCAACGGGTGAGAATGCTTATTACGGCGAATATCTGATCAATGCGCAGGGCGAAGATGTGGTGGCCGGCATTCGCACGCCGCAATATCTGACGGCTGCAGCACGCGCACGGGCCGGGGCCAAGCCGCTCAGTATGGAAGAGGCGATGCCAGCCGTTTATGCGGAGCTGGCGGGCGTATTCCACATCCTGGAAACTCATAACCGAGATATGCAGGACATCGAATTTACCGTCGAGCGCGGCAAGCTGTGGATGCTGCAGACGCGTTCAGGCAAGCGCACCGCAAAGGCTGCGCTCAAGATCGCAGTGGACATGGCCGAAGAAGGCTTGATCACGCGCGAAGAGGCTGTTCTGCGAGTGGACCCAGCAGCGCTTGATCAGCTGCTCCATCCCACGCTTGATCCGTCTGCACCACGCGATGTGCTGACCAAGGGGCTTCCGGCTTCACCCGGTGCTGCGTCGGGCAAGATCGTATTCGACGCTGATACTGCGGAGAAATGGAATGCGCTGGGTGAGGCTGTGATGCTTGTGCGGGTGGAAACGTCGCCTGAGGATATTCACGGCATGCACGCGGCGCGGGGAATTGTGACAGCGCGTGGAGGCATGACCAGCCACGCGGCAGTCGTTGCGCGCGGCATGGGCCGGCCGTGCGTATCCGGCGCAGGCGGGCTTTCCATTGATGCTAAGGCCAAGACGCTACGCGTGGCGGGGCGTGAATTGCACGAAGGCGATATGCTCACCATCGACGGTGCGTCGGGCGAAGTGATGGCAGGCGAAGTGCGCACAGTGCAGCCTGAACTTTCCGGCGACTTCGGTTCGCTTATGGTGTGGGCCGACGGTGCGCGGCGGATGAAAGTCCGGACCAATGCCGAAACGCCAGCAGATGCGCAGGTGGCGCGTGACTTTGGGGCAGAAGGCATTGGGCTTTGTCGCACGGAACATATGTTTTTTGAGGCGAGCCGGATTACCGCTGTACGCCAGATGATCCTTGCTGAGGATGAGGCCGGTCGGCGCGTAGCGCTCGCGAAGTTGCTCCCGGAACAGCGCGCAGACTTCAAGGGTATATTTGAGGTAATGGCTGGGTTGCCTGTCACGATCCGCTTGCTTGATCCTCCGCTGCATGAATTTTTGCCGACAGCGGAATCAGACTTTGCCGACGTTGCAGACGCGGCAGGCGTGGATATTGAAACGCTTAAACGCCGGGCAGCAGAACTGCATGAATTTAACCCCATGCTGGGCCATCGCGGGTGCCGCCTGGGAGTTACTTATCCTGAGATTTATGAGATACAGGCGCGCGCAATTTTTGAGGCGGCCTGCGATCTTGATGTCTCGCCCATCCCCGAAGTGATGGTGCCGCTGGTCGCCACCAAGCGCGAACTGGAATTGATGAAAGATGTGATTGACCGGACTGCAGAAGCCGTCTTTGCGGAGCGAGGCAAGCGGATCGACTATCTGGTTGGCACGATGATTGAACTTCCCCGCGCAGCTTTAAGAGCAGGCGACATTGCCGAAGTTGGCGAATTTTTCAGTTTCGGCACGAACGATCTCACACAGACGACGCTGGGAGTGAGCCGTGACGATGCCGCGCGCTTCCTCGGCACTTATGTCGACAAAGGCATTTATGCGCAGGACCCGTTCGTGAGCATTGATATCGAAGGGGTAGGTGAACTCGTCAAGCTTGCAGCGGAGCGAGGCAGAGCAACGCGTCCTGATATCAAGCTTGGCATTTGCGGCGAACATGGCGGCGATCCGGCAAGCATCCATTTCTGCGAAAGCGTTGCGCTCGATTATGTCAGCGCATCGCCTTACCGAGTGCCGATAGCGCGATTAGCGGCAGCTCAGGCGGCGCTCAAAGCGAAGTGAATATGTCAGTTTCCGGTGATTGTTGCCAATCACCGGAAACCTCACTCTAGGGTCGCTCTAAAGTGACTTACCACTCATCAACGTGTCGCTGATGGAGCAGGCTGCCGGGCCAAGGATGACCACGAACAGAACGGGCAGAATGAAGAAAATGAGTGGAACCGTCATGATTGCAGGAAGTCGCGCGGCCTTTTCTTCAGCGCGCATCATGCGGTCATTGCGGAATTCTGCGGAAAGCACGCGAAGCGCAGAGGCTAGCGGTGTGCCGTATTTCTCGGTCTGTATCATGGTTGTCACCACACC
This sequence comes from Sphingomonadales bacterium, assembly GCA_031430995.1. Lineage (GTDB taxonomy): Bacteria > Pseudomonadota > Alphaproteobacteria > Sphingomonadales > Sphingomonadaceae > Aquisediminimonas. The sequence continues at coordinate 4,147 of JANPCO010000223.1, forward strand.
GCGAACAGCTTCCAGATTGACGCGCATTGCCAGATTCTCGAACGCAATTCGCCTATCTGCCAGAAATCCCAGTTCAATGGCCGTCAACTGGAATTCATCGCCAAGTTCAGGGTAAGCCTTACCCAGTTCCTTGGCGACGCGGTGGAAAGCGGCATCAACCGTCAGACCAGCCTCAGCACAAATGACCAGCAGATCTAGGGCATCGGGCAGGCCTTTACGGATTTCATCTGAACGCTTGGTAATTTTGTTCTTGAGCCAAATGTCAGCCGCTTTGTAAGCGAGGATGAGCGTGCCAGCCGCAATCGCATATCGTTTCATCGGCGAATAGGTCGGGAATCCACCTGCGCCGTAGATATAACCGATCATACCGCCGCCAAAGACAATGGGTAGGACCAAGCGACTGAAAATCACTGCGACAGCCGCATCTTTCGACCGGATACCCGCCTGCATGAGCTTAATCTGTGTTTCTTTAAGCTGACTGTCCTGCAACACCCGCAACGAGCCGAGGAGAGATTTCATTCGGTCGCGCGTCTCATTCGTCTGCGTCAGCTTTGCCCGCCGTTTTGTAGACGCTGTGACAATACCAGCTTTTAATTGCTCGCGGCGTTCATTCAGGGCCTTGACGCGTTTTGCCATGGGATCGCGCACAGTAGCAGCGGCATAGATTGCCATCAACACGGCAAGCACTGCAATGGCAGACAGGATTGAAGCCACCCAAATGACATCAACGCCAAGCAGTTTGGGACCAGTTGTTGCAAAGAACATCATTGTCTTATCCGTTCCCAATCAGATTTCGAAATTGATCATTTTGGCCATCACGAAGGCGCCAATGCCCATCCAGCACATTCCACCAAGCCCGATTGCGATAAGGCGCGGATCAGTGAAAAACTGGCCCATATATTTTGAGTTGATTGTGTAGATCGTGATGAAAACCATGAATGGCAATGCGCCAATGATGTAAGCTGATGCCTTCGATTCCGACGACATGGCCTTGATCTTCAACTTCATTTGCGCTCGCTTGCGAAGCACGTCTGCTAAGTTGGACAGTGTTTCCGCCAAGTTACCGCCCGTTTCGCGTTGGATAGCCAACGTGATGCAAAAGAACTGAATTTCGGGTGTGCCAATTTTGTCAGCGGTTTCCCCAAGCGCCATTTCCATCGTTTTACCGATGCGGATTTTGTCGCCAACGAAACGAAATTCCTCCCCAATGGGGCCGCGTAATTCGGCACCTACAACCGACAATGTTTCAGAAATTGGAAGGCCAGACCGCAACCCGCGCACCATCAATTCAATGGCGTCAGGGAAATTGACGTTAAACTTTTTGATCCGTCGGTTGATCAGAAAGCCGACAACTTTGTGCGGCAGGCCAAACCCGACGCACAGCCCGAAAGGAAGTGCAAAATAGAATGGCATTCCGGCAAAAAGCACGGCCCCTGCTGTGCCAACGAACAGCAACACGCAGGAAGCCATATAACTGCCCAGTGACCATGTCTTGCCCGTCCGAACAAGGCGGAATGCAAGCAGCGCAGGGTTGGGAATGAAGCGCTGCGCCATCCCTTCTAACGTCTGGTTGCGCGACGCATTTACCTTGCGCAGCTGGGTTTCAATTGTTGCAGCCGCACCCGGCTGATGACGTTCTTTGATAAAGCCTAGCCGACGCGACTGTGCCTTTCCCGTATCAGGGCCCGAGAATGCGAAAATGAAGCAAGACAGTGTGAGGAACACGCCTCCCATCAATATTGCTATTTGCGTCATATCCATAGTCAGGATCCGTCAGGGCGGGCCTCAGGCAGAGGCGGTTTCAACAGGTGTCGTGGCATCATCTTTGGTTTTGCCACGAGAAGGCAGCATAGACTTGAAGCCAGAGAATTTTGCACTCAGCGACATTTTCGGGGCTTTTGCAGCCTTTGTTGATGTTTCAACTACGGCATCTTCAACCACCGCAAGCAGGCGACCAGCAAGGTCAGTCATGACTGAGCCTGCCTTTGTGCTTTTGGCCATTTCAGCGACTGTCTTGCCGAGCTTGGCGGCCTGACTGGCCGTTTTCTGGTCAGCCGGGATGACAAAGTCGACTTTGCGTTCAACTGAGGATTCGAAATCCTTTTGCGTCAATTCATGCGATCCATTGGGGCCTGCACGGTTAATGACCAGCAGCACAGTGGATTGCGGCGCGTTGGATTTGAGCCAGGACTGGATGCGAATGGTGTCGCGTGCGCCAGCAAGGGTCAGTTCTGACACCACCACGACAGCTTGCAAATCAGCAACTAGGTGAGGATGCGCAATGACCATAGCCCGTGGCAGATCAACCACAGTGGCTTCAAACGTGGCGCGCATTTCTTCCTGGAGCTGATAAAATGCGCCGCCATCCGTCATCATCGGTTGGTTGATGGGCGCTTCTGCAGACAGGATGGACAGGTTTTCACTGGCCCGCACCATCGCGCGTTCGATGAACAAACCGTCAATGCGGCTTGGATTTTCAATCGCATCAGTGAGGCCGCGGCCAGGTTCCAGATCAAGGCAAAGTGCGCCTGTTCCAAAATGCACGTCAAGATCAAGCAGCGCTGTTGAGCGCGACCACTTCGATCCGAACAACCAGGCAAGCGACGTCGCCACTGTGGATGCCCCAACGCCGCCGCGCGCACCAATGACTGCCACGGACAGGTGCTGACGCTCAGCTGAATTATCCTGAACCTTTGGTGCGTTGATCACAGCCTGCGCGTGTGAGATCGAATCCCGCAATTGATCGGCCGAAAACGGCTTGAGCAGGTAGTCCTGAATACCACTGGCGACCAGATCGCGGTACAAGCGCACATCGTTGACTTCACCCGAAGCAATCACAATCGTGCCAGGTTCGCAAACTTCTGCCAGTGCGTTGATGTCGTTCAGCGGGTCGCCAGATTCTGACAGATCGACAAACAGGATGTTGGGGCTTGCACTGACCGACAGAGACTGGACAGCGTTGCGCAGCCCGCCTTTGTAAACTTTGTCAGCGGACCAGCCCATTTCTGTGCAGACCGCCTTGATGGATGTGGACGTAATTTCATCACACACAAAGGCTGTGAAGGGTTCACGCGGGCCAGCGCCGCCGCGCGATGGAGACCAAGGGGCGTTCATTATTTTTCACCTCCAGCAGATTCAGTTTTCAAGCCGCCTTCGCCAGTGGGCTTTTGGCTGCGATAAAGATTGACGCCTTTGCCAGCTGTTGCCGCATCGGTGGTGCCGCTGGCCGAGGCCCCGCGCACCAGATCTTCCGGGTTGGCTATCATTGCGGCCAGATTGCTGTTGGTGGCACAGCCATAATTTGACGACGTCTTGTTGCCAAAATTAGGTTCACTGCTGCCTTTCCAATTAGGGCAGGACGGCACAGTGGCTTTCAAGCGGCTCACAATCACGCGTGCGCCGCCAGGGGCCACGTCACCGCTGAGCGACGGTGGCAATTCTTCGAGAAGCAGACCGTAACGAGCAGCGATTGAGGCGATGGCCCCGCGTGCTTCGCCGTCATTATAGTTTCCGCCCAAGTCGACAGATACTTTGTCGCCGTATCCCAGCTGAAGCGCGTCGAACCAGCCCGAAAGCCGTGCTGCATCGCCAGCTGCAAGGCCCTGTGACGCGGTCGAGACGTCAAAAGCATAGTCAGCACGAGCGACCACTGGTTGGTGGACCGATTCAAGCCCGCGACTGCCAGTGCCACCGCAGGCACTGACGCTGATCCCAAGGGCGATCAAGGTTGTTAGAGTCCGTGTGTTCATCGTCTTTCTCCTTGGATCAATCACTGGCCGCCAAAGCCGGGTGCGGCTGCGACTTTGCTGTCTTTACGCTTGCCAGATTTTTCTGGAGCAACGGACGCGCCTGTCATGCCGGGCGCAACGGCGCGTGCCGGTGGGGCCATGGTTGGCACAGGGCGCGGATCGCCTTTGCTTGAGTCCATTTTACCAAGTAATATGCGCTCAACATCAGTTGACGCTCTGTAGCCGTCGGTTGGCAGCGCAATCTCATTGGCGTTGACCGGTTTCACCAAATACGGCGTCACAATGATCACTAGCTCCGTCTCATTGCGACGGAAGCTTTGTGACCGGAACAGCGCGCCCAGCACAGGCACGCTGCCTGCCCCAGGGGTGCGGTTCACGGTGCCGCTGTTATTGTTGCGCATCAGGCCCGCAATCATGAAGGATTGACCAGAACCAAGTTCAACTGTCGTTTCTGTTCGCCGGGTAGAAATGCCAGGCACTGAAAAGCCGTTTAACCGAACAGACCCCTCATCAGTCAATTCTGACACTTCGGGGCGAACGCGCATTGAAATGCGGCCATTGTCCAAAACAATAGGCGTGAACGCCAGGCTGACCCCGTATTGCTTATATTCCACAGACACTTGGCCAAGCCCTGTGCTCAGCGGGATCGGAATTTCGCCACCAGCCAGGAATGTCGCCGTTTCACCGGAAAGAGCAGTCAGTGTGGGTTGCGCCAATGTGGTCAGCAACCCTTCTGATTCCGCCATATCAAGCGCTGCTGCGACATCGACACCGAATAGACGCCCGGCAAGGCCAATGGCGGTTTTCCCGGCACCAAGCCCTAAACGAGCGAGATCATAGGTCGTGCCGCCTGTGACAAATTGTCCCGTGCGCGGATCGAACGGCAGGCTGATCGTGCCAGCTGGCAGACCAAAAGTTGATGAGGCATCAAGTTTTGGAAGACCAGTCGTGTCAAAATTCTTGATTGTCCCAAAGTCGCGACCCTGAGCAATGCCAACGTTAAAGCCGTTGGTATTATCCCGCGTGGTCAGGTTGGTGCCAAATTCCTTGAGCAGCGACCGATTGACTTCCGCGATCTTGACCTGAAGATTGACCTGCAAAGGAGTGGAAGTCCGCAAGCGACTGACGACTTTGGTTTCCGTGCCAAGGAAGGCTTCGACTAGCCGTTGCGCTTCGGCTCCGTCATCTGGCGACTTGACGGTGCCAGTCAAGAGAACCAACCCGTTCATCGACGTGGACTGGATTGTTGCATCCGGCATGGCAAGTTTCAGCATCGAATCCAGCGTGTTGACGTTGCGGCCAACACGCACATTTGTTGAATAGACAACTGCGCCACTTGCCGTCGTCGCATAGACTGAAGCCTCACCGGCTTGTTTGGCAAAGACATAAATCTGTGTTGGCGATTTCACCTGCACGTCAGCCACGGTTTCATTCGACACGAATACATCGGTGATCGGCGCGGACAAGTTTACAAGCTGACCGCGGCCCATTGAAAGGGCAACTTCACCACTTGGGCGAAATGTGCCAACGGGGGCCGTTGCGGACCGCGTTACCTTGACTGCTGGCTTAGCCTTTTTCGCTGGTGCGGCGGAGGCAGGGGCCATTGTCAGGGCCAGCGATGCGGCAATGACAGAGGCGAGTGGCGCGAAACCCAGACGTGCGAAACGGGGCATAGTTGAAGCTTTCATCTTACTTACTCCCGACCGGAACGACGGTCACGTTGTTACCACGTGCAACCCGGACCACTGGTCCTTGCTGGGCCGCATCTGGCGAATAGGAACCCGAAGACCGGGGCGCATAGCTTGTCGAAACCTGAGCCTTTGGCATCGGCACACTGCGGCGTTGGAAGCGCGATACATCAGCACCAACGACAACAGTCGTATCGGTATCGATCGGACGCGATGCCACCTGGAGCAACATCCGCTTTTCAGCATTGGGATCTTTGCCGTCGGGAACCTTCACTTCGCCAGACGCGATGGCGCGTTCCAGTTCAGCTGTGTTGTCCGCGATGGACCGCAGCGCGAGTGTGATTTGACCAATGGACTGTGCAACGGCAACTTTTTCCGCAAGACGCGGCGTCACTTCCAGTGTGATGGTTGAAAAGGTCTTTACCTCGCGCTTGCCTTCGGCATCTTCAGGCACAGTCCGCTGATCAGTGGCGAGCACGCGGACATTGCGAACTATCGTTTCTGCTGCCAGCAACGGCGCGCCTTCGGCACCAGGTGGTGAAACAGATTGTGATAGAACAATGTCGACACGGTCACCGGGGAAGATAAATCCGGAAACTCCCGTGCGCGCATCAACCTGAACCGAAATGGCACGCATGCCTGGGCCGAGTGCGGCAGCAAGGAAACCGCGATCACCGGGCTGCACAAGCGAGCCTTTTGTCAGTGGCTGACCAGCAGTGATGGCTACGCGGACGACCATGCCAGCAAGCATTGATGGGTCCATGGGTCCCGACGATGCCACTGGCGGTGCGGCGCCAGCGGCCTCAACCGTTTTCGGGGTTGCGCCAGCTGTTGGTTCGCTTGGTGCGGGCGGAGTTCCCGGCGCACTAGCGGCTGGCACTTCAGGCACTAACGGTGTGGAGCCATCCATTTCGCCTTTTACATAATAAGCGTTTTCGATGAGCTCTTCCGGCCAAGGCTGGAAGCGAAAGCTGTCAGGCTCAATGATGGTACCGACGGGCAGTGTCCGCGTGGCGACCAGAATTTCTGGACCATCGGGCTGCGAAGGCATAATCGCGGACTGGGCCGTGGAAACGGCAGGTGCCGCAAACATCGTCTTGGCCATGAAGGCAGTAATCCCCGCCACAATCAAAGCACCAACAAGCAAAGCAATCTTTTTAGCATCCATGATGCAGAACCCCCTTCATATCGCGAAATCAGCGATCGAATGACTGAATGACTGACAGATCACGCAAAATGGTTAAGATATCGTTCGTAAATCGTAAAAAGCCCCGCCAAAGAGATCGCTACACCATATGGAATCTCTGGTTGGCCCAGCTTTTTAGCCATTTTGTGGCGCACCAAGAACAAGATGGTCAGGATGCCGCCTAAAATCGACATGACGATTAAAAGCCATAAAAATACGATAGGCGGAAACCAAAGTGCCAGCGCACCGAGCATTTTCACGTCTCCGCCGCCCATTGCACCCAGCGCAAAGAAGCCGGCGAAGATGGCTGTAACCCCCAAACCAAGCCCTAACTGCACCGCGACATCAGGCCAAAGTGACAGGCCAGACGCCCACCAATAAAGCGGTGCAGCAACTGCAATGGCAAGGTTAAGCCAATTTTCGATGATGCGACTGCGCAGATCCGTGTAGGACGCAAACGCGAGCCCGGCACCAAGAGTGACAAGCAGGCCAAGGAGGATGATTTGACTGGTCATAGCTTTATGCCATTAGGGCGGATGACTTACCAAAAAGTAACCATGCCAGATGACCCCGCCATTTTTTGACCGCCGCGCCATTCCGGCAGGATCGACCTTTTATATGCATCCTGCAAAGGACGGGTGGCCGCTGCGTGTGTTTGACTGGCCGCAGACGGCCGCAGACGAGGGGCACGCTTCCGGCAAAGCGCGCGGGTCCATCCTGTTCCAGACGGGCAGGGGCGACATGATTGAGAAATGGTTTGAAACTCTGGCGCATTGGCATGCGCAAGGTTGGGCCATTACGGGCTTCGATTGGCGCGGACAGGGCGGTTCTGGCCGGTTGCTGGCAGACCCAACAACAGGGCATATTCAGGACTTTGCGATCTGGACAGCTGACTTGGCTGAGTTCTGGTCTGGCTGGAAAGCCCGTGCCACTGGCCTCCATGTGGTCATTGGCCATAGCATGGGCGGACAATTGGTGCTGCGCAGTTTGATGGAGGGCAGTATTGATCCTGACGGCTTGATCCTGTCATCGCCGATGCTGGGGTTTGAAACCAAAGCCCTGCCAGTCAGCCTTGTGGCAGCAGCAGTGCGGTTGGCGGCGGCGATTGCACCGGAACGAAAAGCGTGGCCAAGCAATGAACGGCCCAGTGCTCCTGATGTGCGCCGCAGGTCATTCCTGACGCATGATGATACGCGCTATGAGGATGAATTATGGTGGCGGGAGGAAAACCCCGCCCTTGTGCTTGGCCCGCCCAGTTTGCGCTGGCTGGCCGCTGCCTATCAATCAACCCTTTGGACAGCAGCAGGCAACCGGTTAGAAAAGATTGCCACGCCCGTGCAAATCATTGGAACTGAAGGGGATCAGCTTGTTTCAGTGCAGGCTATTCGAGATTTTGCCGCGCGCATTGCGGGTGCGCGATTGAAAATGTTCGGTGCCAATGTTGCCCATGAGATTTTGCGCGAAGTGGATCATGTGCGCATTGAGGCGCTGGCGGTCATTGATGCTTTTTTGAATGAAGTTGTTCCTGCACGGTGATTTACGACGTTGCGATCATTGGCGCAGGAATGGCTGGTGCCAGCGTGGCAGCCGAACTTGACCCGCGCTTGTCGGTCGTGCTCATCGAAGCCGAAGATCAGCCAGGCTATCATGCGACAGGGCGGTCTGTGGCGTTCTGGGAGGAATGTTACGGGGGGCCAGACGTTCAGCCGCTCACAAGTGCCTCAGGGCCTTTCCTGGCGCGCCCAGATCCCAGTTTTGCCGAGGCCGGTTTTTTGAAGCCACGCGGCGTGCTTTATCTTGGTGAGGAAGCGGACCACGTTTCAATGCAGGCGTTTCTGGCGCAATTTACCGCACAAGGCGTGCGCCTGGCATGGTGCGATCGCGACGCAGTTTTGGCCAAAGTGCCGAACCTTTTGCCTAAGTGGACCATTGGCGTCTTCGGCACGGAGTGTTCGGATATTGACGTGAGCGCGCTTCATCAGGCCTATCTCCGCCGGGCGCGCCGCAATGAAGTGGCGACGCTGTTGCGGTTTCGTGTGGGTTCGATCCGGCAAAGTGCGGGCGTATGGTCACTTGGCGCAGGTGCTGAAACAATCCATTCGCGTCTTATCGTCAATGCGAGCGGTGCTTGGGCGGATGAGATTGCGGCTATGGCAGGCGTTGCGCCGCTCGGCCATCAGCCTTACCGGCGGACCGTGGCCCAAATCCGAACCACACCCGCTTCGCCTGATACTTTGCCTTTGGTTATCCACTACGGCGGCAGTTTCTATTTCAAGCCAGAGCCTGGCGGGCGGATATGGCTGAGTCCTCATGATGAAACACCGTGTGGCGCAGGCGATGCTGCGGCAGAGGAGCTAGACGTTGCGCTTGCGATTGACCGGTTGGCGGGCGTCGTCGATTGGAAGGTTGATCATATCGAACGCCGCTGGGCTGGCCTGCGTAGTTTCGCGCCAGACCGGCTACCAGTTTACGGGCATGATCCGGCCAATCCGGGGTTTTTCTGGTGCACAGGGCAGGGCGGCTTTGGTATCCAGACCGCACCGGCCGCCTCTAAACTATGTGCGGCCCTTGTCGAAGGGAGACCGCCGGACGCAGTTACCAGTGGTATTAACGCCCAAAAATTCAACCCGTCTCGCTTCTTGAAGTGATCTAGTAACAGAGTTTTCAGATAAATTCGATTTTTGAAACCACATAATATTTGTCGCCCGACGGAACTGTCACTTCCACTTCCTCATCCACCAGACGGCCGATCAGTGCGCGGCCAATGGGGCTGTTATACGATATACGGCCCACTTTTGCGTCAGCTTCGGGCTGGCCGACGAGCTGATAGCGAATTGGCTTGTCATCTTCATCAAGCAGCGTGACCGTGGCACCGAACACAACTTTGTTGCCCGATAACGTCTTGGGATCGATCACGACTGCGCGGCTTAGCTTGTCTTCAATGTCAGCAATCGTCGCCTCAACTTGGCCCTGACGTTCCTTAGCTGCATGATATTCCGCATTTTCTGACAGGTCACCGTGCGCACGCGCTTCCTCAATTGCTTCGATGATCAGCGGACGTTCCACTTTCAACTCGCTCAGGTGATCAAGCAGCATTTTCTGGCCTTCGACCAGCATGGGCATTTTTTCTACAGTCGCCATGGGGCGTTCCTTTTAATTTTTACCGTCAATAACAGACCCCCCGGCAAACCCACTGATGAGGCCCGCCGCAGCGTCACGATGGTGATGGAGTCAACGTGCGTTAGTTGAATGATAAGACTGTAGCGTCCGAACTTCAAGGTTTCGTTGCTTGAGCGCCGCGATTGCCTGCGCCGAAGCTACGGCAGCTGACGCGGTCGTAAACTGCGCGACTTTGGCCATAAGGGCTGATCGGCGGATTTCTTGGCTATCCTTCAGCGATTGCCAGCCTTCTGTCGTGTTAAAAATCAGCGCAATTTTACCGTCTTTAATCTTGTCGACGATGTGCGGCCGGCCTTCAGCAACTTTGTTAACGCGCTCCACTTGGATGCCTTGCGCCTCAAGATAATCCGCAGTCCCGCTCGTTGCACAAATCGCAAAGCCAAGTTCGATCATCTGCTGCACTGCAGGCACAATCACAGGCTTGTCGCTGTCTTTGACTGAAACAAAAACCTTGCCCGCCGTCGGCAGCATCATACCTGCCCCCATCTGCGCCTTGGCAAAGGCCATGGCAAAATCTTGATCAATTCCCATAACTTCGCCTGTGCTTTTCATTTCTGGTGAAAGGACAGGGTCAACCCCGGGGAAGCGCGCGAAGGGGAAAACGGCCTCTTTCACCGCAATGTAGTCAATATCCAGATTGATCTTAGGCAAATTGCGCAGTTTTTCGCCTGCCATCACCCGCGCGGCGATTTTTGCGATTGGCGCACCGATGGCCTTCGCCACGAAAGGCACGGTCCGGCTGGCGCGCGGGTTTACTTCGATCAGATAAACGTCGCCGTCCTTGACTGCAAACTGCACATTCATCAGCCCCCGCACGCTGAGCGCATGCGCTAGGATTTCAGATTGTCGCCGAATTTCCTCAATGATTTCAGCGGGCAAGCTGTAAGGAGGCAATGTGCAGGCGCTGTCGCCGGAATGGACGCCTGCTTCTTCAACGTGCTGAAGGATGCCCGCAACCACGACTGTCTCTCCGTCGCAAATCGCGTCAACGTCCACTTCAATCGCATCACGCAAATAGCGGTCGATCAGCACTGGCGAGTCGCCTGATACGATCACTGCCGTCTGAATATAATTTTCAAGTTGAGCGACAGTATCAACGATTTCCATCGCCCGCCCACCAAGCACATAGGACGGCCGCATCAGGACGGGATAGCCAATCGAAGCAGCCACGCGGATCGCTTCCTCTCGCGTCCGCGCAATACCGTTTTCGGGCTGTTTCAGGCCAAGCTTGTTGATCAGAGCCGCAAACCGTTCCCGGTCCTCCGCCAGGTCAATCGCATCGGGCGAAGTGCCCAGGATCGGAATGCCCGCATCCTCAAGCGCCTTGGCCAGATTGAGCGGCGTTTGACCACCAAACTGGACGATAACCCCCTTAAGCGTGCCGTTCTGCTGTTCCACATGCAGGATTTCCAGCACATCTTCTGCCGTCAAAGGTTCAAAATAGAGACGGTCTGACGTGTCATAATCGGTGGAAACCGTTTCCGGATTGCAGTTGACCATGATGGTTTCATAGCCAGCGTCTTCAAGAGCGTAGCAGGCATGGCAGCAGCAATAGTCAAACTCGATACCCTGCCCGATACGGTTGGGGCCACCGCCTAGAATGACAATCTTTTCACGGGCCGTCGGCGCGCTTTCGCATTCCGGCGCGCCAAAAGTCGGCGCTTCATAGGTTGAATACATATAAGGCGTTTTGGCCTCAAATTCCGCCGCGCAGGTATCAATCCGCTTGAACACAGGCCTCACACCCAGCCGGTGACGCAAAGCGCGCACTTCAGCTTCAGTGGCACCGCCTGCCATGGCCCGCTGCGCCTCCATCGCAATGCCAGACCCGAAACGCACAGCCGTTTCCATGCCCGGCCGCACATTGATCGATTCCAGCGCAAGGAACGCAAGTCTCTTGTCGCTGAACCCCATCGCTTTCAGACGCCGCAGCGGTTCGGCCTGTTGCGGCAAGCCATTGGTTTTAACCTCAGTCTCTGCCGCGATAATTTCTTCGATCCGCTCCAGAAACCAAGGATCAAATTTTGCAATGGCATGGATTTCTGCGACGGTCATGCCCTCACGCAGGGCTTGGGCTGCCACAAGCAGACGGTCCGGCGTCGCTTGGGCCAATGCAGCCGCTAATTCGTCCCGAGAGGCCCCTTTGAGGGCGTCGACATAGTTGAACCCCACCAGACCGGTTTCGAGGCCTCTGAGGGCCTTCTGAAGGCTCTCATGGATGTTCCGGCCAATCGCCATCACTTCACCGACGCTTTTCATAGCTGTCGACAGCAGCGGCTCAGCCCCTTTGAACTTTTCAAAGGCGAAGCGCGGGATTTTTGTGACGACATAATCAATTGTTGGTTCAAAACTGGCGGGCGTTGCGCCGGTGATGTCATTCGTAATTTCGTCCAGTGTATACCCCACCGCCAGCTTCGCCGCGACTTTGGCAATGGGGAAGCCCGTTGCCTTGGACGCGAGCGCGGATGAGCGCGACACTCGCGGGTTCATTTCGATTACGATCAGGCGGCCATCTTTGGGATTGACTGCGAACTGAACGTTGGAACCCCCTGTTTCAACACCAATTTCACGCAAGCACGCTATCGAAGCGTTGCGCATGATCTGATATTCTTTGTCAGTCAGCGTGAGCGCGGGGGCGACTGTGATCGAGTCCCCCGTGTGCACCCCCATTGGGTCGATATTTTCGATGGAACAGATGATGATGCAATTATCGGCGCGGTCGCGAACCACCTCCATCTCATATTCTTTCCAGCCGAGCAGTGACTCCTCGATCAGCACCTCAGTGGTCGGAGACGCATCCAGGCCGCCCGTTACTATGCCGATAAATTCTTCGCGGTTAAACGCAATGCCACCGCCAGTGCCGCCCATCGTGAAGCTAGGTCGGATGATCGACGGAAGGCCCGTGCGCTCCAGCACTGTCAGCGCCTCATCCAGTGTGTGGGCAATGCCCGAACGCGCGGATTCCAGGCCGATTTTGGTCATGGCGTCGCGGAATTTTATCCGGTCTTCCGCCTTATCAATCGCTTCGGCATCTGCGCCGATCATTTCGACGCTATATTTCGCCAGTGTGCCATCATTAAACAGCGCCAGCGCCGTATTCAGGGCAGTCTGCCCGCCCATTGTCGGCAGCAGCGCCATTTTTTCGTCCGGAAACCGCGCGCGCTCCGCCGCGATGATCTTCGCCACCACCTCAGGCGTAATCGTCTCAATATAAGTCGCGTCGGCCAGTTCCGGGTCCGTCATGATCGTGGCGGGGTTGGAATTGACGAGGATGATGCGGTAACCCTCCTCCTTCAATGCCTTGACCGCTTGAGTGCCGGAATAGTCAAATTCGCAAGCCTGACCAATGATGATCGGCCCCGCGCCAATGATGAGGATGGAGTGGATGTCGGTACGTTTAGGCATTTGACTAAAGTGCTTTCATTGCATACATTGATTGCATCGAATTTACAGGAGATGCGGAATGGCGACAGTGACTGTTCGAAATTTGGATGATGTGGTCAAGCAAGGTGCCCGGATAGCCGGCGCTAGAAACGGGCGTTCCATGGAGGCTGAAATTCGGTGCCTGCTTGAACAAACGTATAGTCCCGTCGCCAATGATCGCGCCGCGCGCATTCGTGCTATGTCTGGGCCAGAATTTGTCGCTCATCTGATTAAGGTCGCCAACGGGGCGGAACTGATCATTCCCGAGCGCGAAGCTGAGGATGTCGAGTTCCCTGACCTGTGATCTTAGCTGATACAAATGTCTGGGGCGCGGTGAACCGGCCAAGACAAAACCCGCAAGTCTGTCGCTGGGTTGCGGAAAACGCGCCCGATATCTGGTTGTCGACAATCGTGATCGCTGAAATCCGCTTGGGGATTGAAAACCCGAAAGCATTAGCAAAGCGCGCCAATCTTGAGCAGTGGCTTGAAGATCTCGAATCCGCCCACGAAAGCCGCATACTGGCGTTTGACCGCGACGCGGCTCATGTCTTCGGACGCCTGATTGCAGGGCGCAAGCTGGAAAAGCAGGAAACGAAACTGCTTGATCTACAAATCGCCGCGCAAGGAATTGCTCAAAATGCCATGATCGCCACACGCAATTTGAAAGATTTTGAGTGGACGGGAGTGAAGGTCGTGAACCCTTGGATGGGATGACGAGTTGCCCCTTGCCGTCATCGCGAGCGCAGCGCGGCAATCCGTCGGCACCGCGATCTGATGGCCGCGATGCGGCGCGCCGAAACACCAATTCCCGCACTGGATGGACTGATTGCCGCTCAAGCGATTTGCCGGGGCTATGCCGTGGCAACCCGAAACGTGAAGGATTTCTTGCCGACGGGCGTGGAGATGGTGAACCCTTGGGAGGGGTGATAGACTGTTCTCCCGAAGTGTAGAACGCGTGCGCTTGTCCTATGACGGTGGGGCTAGTACCGTAGGTAGCAGCAAGACCATTGCATTCGGGCATTACTTGCTTCGAAAGCCGGTTAAGACCCACATGCTCATATATGCAGCGATCAGGGTAGCCAGAGATAACGAGACGGCGATAGCTACTGAGCGTCCGAGCGCGGCGTAACTGGTGCAAGTCGCATTGGGTAGGGCGCGAAGTGTAGCGCCATCCCCAGCGGATATTGACTTTCCCATCGGCAGAATTTGAACGACTCCAGCGACACAACTGGCTACGGTCCGGCGTTCGGGGAATACGCTGTCTTCGCCAGACGAAAACGTGGCCGTCTCGATGCCCATGTTTGGCTTAAATGGGTCGAGGCTAACTGATAAGTCAGGATTGGCTGCGGCCCATCCTGCGCTGGCCATGATTCCGAGGGCGGTTCCTACAATCCATAAGCGCCACCAACCTTGATGGGCAGTCATGATATCATCCCCGCAAAGCGTTCGAACAGATAATGGCTATCCATTGGCCCCGGGCTGGCCTCAGGGTGATATTGCACCGAGAACGCGGGCTGACCGATCAGTTCAAACCCGCAGTTGCTTCCGTCAAACAGCGAGACGTGCGTCGCCTTTGCATTGCCCGGCAACGTGCTCGCATCGACTGCGAAGCCGTGGTTCATGCTGGTGATTTCTACTGCGCCGTCGCTGAGTCGCTTGACCGGGTGGTTTGCGCCGCGGTGGCCCTGGTGCATCTTTTCGGTCTTTGCGCCTACGGCGAGCGCAAGCATCTGGTGGCCGAGGCAAATGCCGAACAGGGGCTTCTTAGTCGCAAGCCATTGCTGGATGACGGGCACGGCGTATTCACCCGTCGCTGCCGGATCGCCGGGGCCGTTGGAGAGGAACAGGCCGTCGGGATTGTGGGCCATGATGTCCGCAAAAGTTGCGGTGGCGGGGACGACGGTGACATCGCATCCGACGTCCACCAGGTTGCGGAGGATGTTATGTTTGATGCCATAATCGATGGCGACGACACGCTTAAGCCCCACTCTTTCAGGAGTTGGTCCGTCTCGTTCCCCGGACGAGACCGAGAGGCCAATTGGGTTGGGGGTGGGGCCTGTCCGACCGTCGGTGTCGGGAATGACACTCCCCACCCCAACCCCTCCCCTGAAGGGGCGGGGCTTCAAATGCCACAACCCCGCATCCCACCCATAAGTTTGCAGCGTCGTTACATCCTTGGCGAGGTCCATCCCTTCCAGCCCCGGCCATTCGCGCAGTTGTTCAAGGAAATGATCCCAAGCAAACGGTGCATCGGGATCAAAATGCGCAATCGTTGCATTAGGTGCGCCGCGCGTGCGGATTAGGCGTGTGAGGGCGCGGGTATCAATGCCGGACAAGCCAATGCTGTTGTTCGCCTTCATCCAGGCATCAAAATGCTGCATGCTGCGGAAGTTGCTGGGGTCGGTCACGTCCTCGCGCACGACACAGCCAACGGCATGGGCGGCGTTCGCCTCGATATCCTCGAAATTTGTGCCGACGTTGCCAATGTGCGGGAAGGTGAAATTGATGATTTGCTTGGCGTAGCTAGGGTCTGTCATCACTTCCTGATAGCCAGTCATTGCAGTGTTGAAACAGACTTCGCCAATTCCGGCCCCCTGCGCCCCGAACCCTTTGCCCCACAGCATTTCGCCCGATGCCAATATCAACACGCCTGTCGCTCCGGAAGGCGCACGCGTTGAGAAAGGGTCGGCCATGATGGGGTCGCTCCGCAATGAGGATGTAACGATGTTGCTAAGCGACAGCCGATAGAGACGCGGTTCGGCAGGGTCAATCTATCAAATCCTGAATCTTTGGTCTAATGCTGTTCATCCCCATTTTGACGAAAGAGACGCCCCATGATTCGCGACGATATTAAAGGCGCGCAGATCACCGCGATGAAGGCTGGTGATACCGGCACGCGTGATACGACGCGGCTGATCATCTCCGCGATCAAGAACCGCGATATTGAAGCGCGCACCGGAAAATCGCCTGCTGATGATGACACGCTGGTGGTTGAAGTGCTTCAAAAAATGGTCAAGCAACGCCGCGAATCCATTGAAATGTTTGAAAAAGGCGGGCGCGCAGAACTGGCCGCAAAAGAAGCAGCTGAAGTCGAAGTGATCGCACGGTTCCTCCCGACGCAACTCAGCGAGGACGAAACCAGCGCGCTCATCGAAGGCATCAAAACGGAAATCGGCGCGGGATCGGTCAAGGACATGGGACGCGTGATGGCCGTTCTAAAAGAACGCCATGCCAGCTCGCTGGATATGAGCAAAGCCAGCGGCCTGGTGAAGGCGGCGCTTGCCTGATCCATGACGCTCTCCCCCGCCTGGCTGGATGAATTGCGCAGTCGCACTTTGCTGTCTGGGCTGGTTGGCAAAACGATCAAAATCACAAAGGCCGGGCGTGAGTTCAAGGGCTGCTGCCCGTTCCACAATGAGAAGACCCCCAGCTTTTACGTCAATGATGACAAAGGCTTCTATCACTGTTTCGGTTGTTCCGCACACGGTGATGCAATCCGGTGGATGACGGATCAGCGAGGCGCAACCTTTATGGATGCGGTCAAGGAACTGGCCGATGCCGCTGGCATGGAGGTTCCAGCCGCGGACCCTCGTGCGGCGGAGCGGGCAGAGCGCGGCACAGCGCTGTATGACGTCATGACAGCAGCGGCCGACTGGTTCGTTGAGCAATTGCACGGGGCAGAGGGCGGGGCTGCGCGGGCCTATCTCGCTAAGCGCGGGCTGACGCCGGAAACGGTGAGGGCCTTTGGCATGGGCTATGCGCCCGACAGTCGCGGCAAGTTAAAATCTGCGCTCTCTCGTTTTGGTGATCCCAAGCTCATTGAGGCGGGGATGCTGATCTTGGTGGAGGATAAGGAGCCTTATGACCGGTTTCGGGGCCGCCTCATGATTCCGATCCGTGACGCGCGCGGACGTGTGATTGCGTTTGGCGGACGCATCCTTGGAACTGGTGAGCCAAAATATCTCAATTCGCCCGATACCCCGCTGTTTGATAAGGGCCGCACGCTTTACAATCTTGACCGCGCAGGCCCCGAAAGCCGCAAGACAGGCCGCGCGATTGTGGTCGAAGGCTATATGGATGTGATTGCACTGGCACAGGGCGGGATCGGCGATGCTGTCGCACCGCTAGGAACTGCCCTGACCGAGCATCAGCTAGAACGGCTTTGGCGGATTACCGATGCGCCGATGCTCTGCTTTGACGGCGATAGCGCCGGGCAGAAGGCCGCGATCCGGGCGATTGGTCGTGCTCTTCCCGGCCTTGCGCCTGCCCGCACCCTGAATTTCGTGACGTTACCGCCGGGCCAGGATCCTGACGATGTTATCAACAAAAGTGGCAAAGCGGCACTGGATGCATTGCTGGATGCGGCAGAGCCGCTGGTTGAAAAACTGTGGCGCCATGAATTTGAGGCAGAGCCGTTGACCACGCCAGAAGTGCGCGCGGGCCTGAAGCGCCGCCTGAACGATCATGCCAGCGCCATCAAAGACTCCGACGTGCGGGAGCAATACCGCGCAGAATTTCGCGACCGGTTCGATGCGCTTTATGCGCGCAAGCCGCAATCCCCGCGCACATTTACGCCGCAGCTGAGCGGTAAAAAGGGTTGGCAATCCCGCTATCTTCCCCCCGAAAGCCCACCAACGGCCCGTGCCCACACCATCAGCGGGGGCGGTATTGAACCCAGTTTTGCGCGCGCGATCCTTTCTGGGTTGTTGCGTCACCCGACTTTGATTCTCGCCTGCGGAGAAGCAATTGCCAGCCTGACCTTTGGAGATCAGGACCTGGAACGGCTGCGCACTCTGCTGTTAGAGGCTGCTTTTGATGACGCGGCGCTTGATTCTGCTGCACTTATCCCCATATGCGACATCGATGGGCTTGGAGAATTGGCAAGAGGTTTGCTTCGCGCAGACACATTGGCGTTTTCGTTCACCAAGTCCGATGCAGATGCAGAAGTCGCGCGTCGCGATTTGGGCATGGCGGTTGAGGCATTGGCAGCGCGTCCCCAATTGGATGCAGCCTTGGCAGCGGCCACCGCCCGGTTGGCTGACCAGTGGGATGATGCCGGATTTGCAGAGCAGATACGATTGCTAGAGGCCCGCCGCGACGCTGATCAAAGGCTGGCAGCACTGGCGCAAGGTGATAGTGGCGACGTGTGATACGCGGCGCTGAATTGATGGGGAATAAAAGTTCACATGGCCAAAACTGACACAGACGATACACTCGATCCCAGCGAAGCTGCTGATGCGCCGCTCATTGATCTGAATGATGCCAACGTCAAAAAGCTGCTCACGCGCGCCAAAAAGAAAGGCTACATCACGATTGATGAGCTGAATGAGGCGTTGCCGCAGGATCAGATGTCGTCTGAACAGATTGAGGATGTCATGTCTGCCATCAACGAAATGGGCGTCCAGATCGTTGAGAATGAAGAAGCAGGCGAAGACGGCGAAGAGGCTGAGGCCGAAGAAGAAATCGAAGCCGTTGACGCCGCCGACCCTAACAGCGCCCCTGAAGTTGAGAAAAAGAAAGAAGTCGTTGACCGCACGGATGACCCCGTCCGCATGTATCTGCGCGAAATGGGCGCAGTCGAGCTGCTGTCGCGCGAAGGCGAAATTGCGATTGCAAAGCGGATTGAGGCTGGCCGCGATACAATGATCCTTGGCCTTTGCGAAAGCCCGATTACGTTTAACGCCATCATCGGCTGGTCGACAGCGCTGAACGAAGGCACAATGCAGTTGCGCGAAATCATGGATCTGGAAGCGATGCTTTCCAAAGACCCTGCGCCTGAAAACCTAACCGACGATGACACAGGCGACGATGAAATTTCTGAAAAGAATGCAGGCGTATCGTTCAAGGAAGAAGATGATGTCGAGGATGAAGCGCCTGTGGCTGCAGCTTCTGACGATGAAACTGATGAAGAATCGCTGATCGAGCGCCGCATGAAGGCGCAGGCTGAGGAAGAGGATGAGGACAACACGCTTTCCCTTGCCCAGATGGAAGAAACGCTGAAGCCAATCGCGCTGGAACGCTTCGCCACGATCACGTCGCTCTATAAAAAATTCTCCAAGCTTCAGGCATCGCGCATGGAAAGCATGTCGGCTGGCCTGTCATTCTCCGCCGCTGACGAAAAGAAATATCACAAGCAACGCGAAGACCTGACAGCGGAAGTGGAAAGCGTTCAGTTTCACGCCAACAAAATCGAATATCTGGTTGATCAGCTGTACAGCTATAACCGCCGGCTGACGGCGCTTGGCGGGCAAATGCTGCGTCTGGCCGAACGTCACAAAGTGCCACGCAAGGATTTCCTTGATCGCTACATGGGGCATGAACTGGATGAAAATTGGCTGGAAACTGTTCAGTCCCTTGATAAGAAATGGACGGCATTTGTAGCCGCTGAATCCGATCCAGTAACGCGCATTCGTATCGAGATCAGCGAAATCGCGCAGGCCAGCGGCATGTCTTTGAGCGAGTTTCGCCGCATCGTGAACATGGTGCAAAAGGGAGAGCGTGAGGCGCGGATTGCCAAGAAGGAAATGGTTGAAGCGAACCTTCGGCTGGTGATCTCCATCGCCAAAAAATACACCAATCGCGGCTTGCAATTCCTTGACCTTATTCAGGAAGGCAACATTGGCCTGATGAAGGCCGTCGACAAGTTCGAATATCGTCGCGGCTATAAGTTTAGCACCTATGCCACGTGGTGGATCCGCCAGGCGATCACGCGCAGCATCGCTGATCAGGCGCGGACGATCCGCATCCCAGTGCATATGATCGAAACAATCAACAAGCTGGTGCGGTGCAGCCGGCAATTCCTGCACGAAACGGGCCGTGAACCCACGCCTGAGGAAATGGCGGAGCGCCTGTCAATGCCGCTGGAAAAGGTTCGCAAGGTGATGAAAATCGCCAAGGAGCCAATTTCCCTTGAAACGCCAATTGGTGATGAGGAGGATTCGCATCTGGGCGATTTCATTGAGGATAAGAATGCAATCATCCCAGTGGATGCTGCGATTCAGCAGAACCTGAAGGAAACCGTCACGCGTGTGCTCGCGTCCCTTACCCCGCGTGAAGAACGTGTGCTGCGGATGCGGTTTGGCATTGGCATGAATACGGATCACACGCTGGAAGAAGTCGGCCAGCAGTTCAGCGTGACCCGCGAACGCATCCGCCAGATCGAAGCCAAGGCGCTGCGCAAGCTAAAACATCCATCACGTTCGCGGAAAATGCGCAGTTTCCTTGATCAATAAAGCTGTCAATTTGGCTGATCGCGCAATTCAATCGGCAAACCTCTTAGCGTGTTTCTAGGGCCCCTCATGGTTGTCAAAGTTTATGCCCCTCTCCTTTAACGGAAGGGGCTTAGAGCGTGATGAGTTGAGGCGTGACCGTTCCTGCTGAGGAGAGACAGGGGTCGTTGAAGCCTGTCCTGAGCTACGCCGAAGGGACTCGTCTCGAAGGACGGTGGGTGGTTCGAGACGGGCTTTCGCCCCTTCGACAAACTCAGGGCCTTAATCCCTCCTGACCATGAACAGACTTGGTGAACTTAAGCGCGTCACGCTCTAGTCAAGGGTTTACTGCCTTCGAATTCGCCTCTGACTATTTGATCTCAGTCACAGCCGCATCAGCGGATGCCTTCACATTTTCAATACATTTGGTGGCGGAGGCTTTGGCCTTATACCCTTCGCTTGACGTGGCGAGGATGTTGCCGTTGCTGTGGCGGAGCCTCCAGCGGAATTCCCCCTTTTTGTCTTTATACAGCTCAAATTTCATATCGACTCTCCCGCTCCGTCCATCAGAGCAGTTGAATTATGCATTTCCGCGCGCAGCAATCAAGGCTGCATCGCTGGCCAGCACATCAGCACGTTCATTGTCAGGGTCGCCCGCATGGCCTTTCACCCATTTCCAATCAATCTTGTGGGGCTTCACGGCCTCAGCAAGTCTTTGCCAGAGTTCAGCATTTTTAACAGGCTTCTTGTGCGCTGTGCGCCAGCCATTGCGCATCCATCCGTGAATCCATTTGGTGATGCCGTCGCGCACATACACGCTGTCGGTCACTAAAGTAACGGCGCAGGGCCGGTTAAGTGATTCCAGCGCGCGAATCGCAGCCATCAATTCCATGCGATTGTTGGTTGATTGCGCTTCACCGCCGGAAAGTTCTTTTTCTTTGTCGCCAAAGCGCAGCAACGCACCCCAGCCACCTGGGCCAGGATTGCCTTTGCACGCGCCATCAGTTGAGATTTTAACGCGCGGCAATTCGGTCATGATACGGCATAATGATCAAGACGGCGCAAAAACGCGATAGGGTCTTTACGCGTGACAAGCGCGTCGGCTGGCGTATTCATCCAGTCCCACGCGCGGGTCAGCAAAAACCGAAGGCAGGCCCCGCGGGCAAGGATGGCAAAGGCGGCTCGCTCGTCCGCTGATAAAGGCATTAAACTTTCATATCCGGCAACCAGCGCGTCGCCCACCGCTGCATCATAGCGGCTGCCATCGGCGGAAAATGACCACGCCGCATGGGTGATGGCGACATCCCACGCGCGAATGTCTGTGCAAGAGAAATAAAAATCAATGAGCCCGCCAACAGCATCGCCCTTCATCAACACATTGTCAGGGAAAAGGTCCGCATGGATAACTGAATGCGGCAGAGATGCTGGCCAATTGTGGCTAAGATAGGCACATTCTTCGGCAACGCGTGCCTTCAGCCCAAGCTGAATTAGGTCAAGATCATCACCGCATTTGGCGGCCAGCGCCAACCAGCCATCAAGCCCTAGGCTATTCGCGCGGCTAAGCGGAAAGTCCGTCGCTGCGACATGGAGCTGCGCCAGCGCAGTTCCCACCGCACGGGCTTTGGCCGGGGTCGGGTGGCTGACTGAAACGCCTGGCAGGAATTCAATGAGGGCAAGTGACTTGCCTTGCCACTGCGACGTCGCAGAACCCGTACGGTCATGAATTGTTGCGGGCACAGGGCAACCTTTTTCAGCGAGATGATCAAGCAGAGAAAGGAAGAACGGCAAATCAGCGACGTCAACTTGCGTTTCGTAAACCGTTAAAATGAAACGGGCTTTGCTGGTATCTACCAGATAGTTGCTGTTCTGCACGCCTTCGGCAATACCCTTTACCGAAACAAGCTCGCCAACATCGAATTCACTTAGGATGGTCGCCATATCCTCAGCGCCAATATGCGTATAAACGGCCATATCAGGCGTCAGATAGCTGGCGCGGCAGTTTGAAAATCATATGTTCTTCTGCGGTTGTGACGGTTTCTTCAGTGATGTTGAAATGTTCCGCCAGCAAATCCACGACTTCGCGGACAAGCAGTTCAGGCGCAGAGGCCCCTGCCGTCAAACCCAGAATTTTGGGCACGCCAAGCCAATCAAAATCAATTTCCGCCGCACGCTGGATGAGCTTTGATGGTAAGCCGCGCCGCTGCCCCAGTTCGGCCAGGCGCAGCGAATTGGATGAATTGGGCGCACCGATTACAAGCAGCTTTTCCGCCCGTTCCGTGACGGCCTTCACTGCGGTTTGCCGGTTTGACGTCGCATAGCAAATATCCTCACCCCGCGGTGCCTGAATCAGCGGGAAGCGGGCTGTGAGGGCTGCTATCACGTCTGCAGTATCATCCACGGAGAGCGTCGTTTGCGTCAGGAACGCAAGGTTAGTGTGATCTGCCGGGTTAACCTTCGCCACATCATCCACTGTTTCCACAAGGGTCATCATGCCGTCAGGAACCTGGCCGAATGTGCCAATGACTTCGGGATGCCCTTCATGGCCAATGAACAGAATATGGCGACCAGTTTCCACTAGACGTTCTGCCTGGCGGTGGACTTTGGACACGAGCGGGCACGTCGCGTCAAGCCAGTCGAGCCCGCGCTCATCTGCTTTTGCGGGCACGGCTTTGGGAACACCGTGCGCGGAAAAGACGACAGGCATGCCGTCGGGAACTTCGTCCAGTTCCTCAACGAAAATCGCGCCGTGGGCTTTCAAGCTGTCAACCACGAATTTATTATGGACGATTTCGTGGCGGACATAGACTGGCGCGCCGTATTTTTCGATCGCCAGTTCAACAATGCGAATGGCGCGGTCAACGCCGGCGCAGAAGCCACGCGGCGCTGCGATGAGGAGGAGAAGGTCTGGTTTTCCGGTCATGATGGCAGCGCCTTTACGCGATTGCTTGCAGCAGCGAAAGCGCCTTCCTATACCGCACCATCGGATCAGCCGCCAAAGGATGTTGTTTGTGGTTTCAATGAAGAAAATATCGGTGCTTGCTGCGATTGCCGTGACTGCACTTTCGGGCTGTTCGCGCAATGGTGACATTGACTCAACCGGCGGGATTAGCGTCACACGCTCTGCATGCCCCGCAATTGCCGTGCCAGCGCAAACGGGAGACATCACCATTTTCAACCCGCCCAGCAGCCGGGACGCGCGGGCTATTGATGTTGTCGCAAACCTCACCAACCTGCGCTCCACCTGTGACGAAGCTGGTGAAAATGTGATCACCAACGTGACATTTGATGTGCAGGCTCGCCGCACGGGCACCAGCGGCACGCGTGAAGTGGTTGTGCCTTATTTCACCACCATTGTACGCGGCGGGCGTATCGTCGTGTCGAAAAGCGTGAGTCGGGTCGCCCTGACATTTAATGACGGCGAAGCGCGCGCGAGCGCCCGTGGCACGGGGACAGCCTCAATAACTCGCGCCGCAGCAACACTGCCAGTCGAAGTCCGCGACCGCATTACCCGCAAGCGCAAGGCAGGTGACGATGATGCGGCGATTGATCCACTGGCTGACCCGGCTGTTAAAGAAGCCGTGCAGCGTGCAAGCTTTGAAGTGCTTGTTGGTTTCCAGCTCACTCAGGATCAGTTGCAATATAACGCCACGCGGTGATTTGAGGAGGTGACGTCTCACACTATCCTAGCGCTGTTGGCGGGCAAAGTGCGTGTGCTTGACCGGGGGCAGGGCAGTGCAATTGCTAAATCTGCGATAACTGGGCCGGTTCAGATCAATTATCTGGGTATTGCGGGTGACGAACAGGCTGATCTTTCTGTCCACGGCGGGCCGGATAAGGCACTTCATCATTACCCGGGCGATCATTATGCGCATTGGGCGTCACAATCCGTTAGCCACCCGCCGCTGAATGCACCGGGGGCATTTGGCGAAAACATATCGACATGGGGCCTGCTGGAGGACGAAGTCTGCATCGGCGATCGCTTCCGCCTGGGCACCGCGCTGGTGGAGATCAGCCAAGGTCGGCAGCCCTGCTGGAAACAAGGCGCACGAATGGGCTGGGCGACTTTGCCAGCACTGATGGTCAAAACGCGGCGGAGTGGCTGGTATTACCGTGTCATTGAACAGGGCAAGGCATCCGAGGGAGATGACCTCTTACTTCTCGATCGCCCAAACCCGGACTGGACAGTGGCGCGGGTGTTTGGCCTGCTTATTGCGGGGGACCATAAACGCGATGCCGCAGCTTTGCCTGTTCTGGCTGCCATGCCGTCGTTGTTCAAAGGTTGGCGAATGCGGGCTGCGGGTCTGATGACCAGTTGACTTGGCTGGGCGCGCCGTCCATTACTGTCAAATCGTTGAAAACGCGGGAGAGCGTGAAGGCAACTTCACCGCCGAAGGAGCAACCGCCCCGGAATCTCTCAGGCAAACGGACCGCGTTTTCTCATGCGATACTCTGGAAAGCGTTGCTCCGGCCGGGGCAACCACCGAAGGTGTAAGCGCGGGCAGAGTCTCGCGCGAAAGCTCTCAGGTTCCGTGACAGAGGGGGCAGACGAGTGAGGCAATCCGCCTCCCTCTCTGTGACTCTGGTTGGCGGGACAGTGCATGAGCGAAGAACCTCAAGATATATTAGACCTGCCACTGGGTGACTGGCACCGGGGGCAGGGCGCTCGCATGGTTGACTTTGCCGGCTATTCCATGCCGATCCAATATGAAGGGATCATGGCCGAACATCTCTGGACGCGCGAAAATGCGGGGCTGTTTGACGTGTCTCACATGGGTCAACTTATCCTGTCAGGCGCCGGAGTGGCAGGCGCACTAGAAGCAATTGTGCCCG
>JANPCO010000224.1:0-12178 GCA_031430995.1 Sphingomonadales bacterium
GGCCAAGCGTGCAATTGAACGGATTTCAACAGAACGGCAATTGCTGCAAATGTTTGGGTCCGGGCTGACATCGGATGACTTGGCCGAAGTGCTGGATGGCACGAAAATCGAACAGGTTCCCGCAGGCAAAGTGGTGATTGCGGAGGGCGATGAAGGCATCGACATTTTCGTCATCCGCACCGGATCAATGGTTGTGGAGAAAAAACTCGGCGGCAAGCAAGTGTTTCTCAACTATCTACCCGCTGGTTCCTATGTTGGCGAAATGGCAGTGATTGCAGGCGGCAAACGCACGGCATCAGTGCGCGCGGCAATCAAATCTGAAGTGATCCGCATCGACGGCGAAGCGTTCAAACGCCTTTTGGAAAAGAAACCCGCACTGCTCGCCAAGGCCAAGCAGGACATGGCGTCACGGCAGGATATCAATGCCTTTGTCGAGGCGAAGAAGGATAGTTTTTCCGGCGCAGTTGATATGTATTCCAACGTCGCCAACTTCCTTGTTGAAAACGGCATTGGTGAAGCAACGGACGTGCTGCTGATCGACGAAAACCTTTGCGTCGGGTGCGATAATTGTGAGAAAGCCTGTGCCGACAGCCATGACGGTTTGACGCGGCTCGACCGCGAAGCTGGCCGCACGTACGCACATCTCCACGTGCCCACGTCATGCCGCCACTGCGAACATCCCCACTGCATGGCCGATTGCCCGCCCAACGCCATTCACCGCGGGCCGGACGGCGAAGTCTTCATTGATGACACGTGCATTGGCTGCGGCAATTGCCAGCGGAACTGCCCTTACGGTGTGATCCGCATGGACGCAGTGCCGCCGAAGAAGCCCGGTCTGCTGAACTGGCTGTTCTTTGGCGCTGGCCCTGGCCCTGGTGAGCCGAGCAAGAAGTGGAGCTATGCAAACGCAGAGCCTGGCGTGGAAAAGGCCAAAAAGGCCATCAAATGCGATATGTGTTCAGGAATTGAAGGCGGCCCGGCCTGTGTGCGGGCCTGCCCGACGGGTGCTGCCATCCGCGTATCGCCGGAGCAGTTTCTCTCTGTTGCCCGTCTTGAAAAGGACCCGATCTGATGGCGACGCAGGCGCCCTCAGGTAAGGTTCCCCGGCAAACTGGCCGCGTGAAAAGCGATGGCTTTCACGAAGGGTTTCTGCGCCACCGTAATTTCTATTGGCTCAAATTTGCATCAATCCTCAGCCTGATCGTCATTGTCGCTTATATGATCATTGATGTGGAGCCGCGTCACAACGGGGGCAGCTGGTATGGCTATACGCTTGGCACGATTGGCGCTGGCCTGATCATCTGGCTGACCACGCTCGGCATTCGCAAACGCAATATGACGCCAAAGGCCTGGTCACTGAAGGCATGGACGTCCGCCCATGTTTATCTGGGGCTAAGCCTGATCATCGTTGCGACGCTGCACACGGGGTTTCAGTTCGGCCTGAATGTGCACACGCTGGCTTATGTATTGATGATGATTGTCATCATTTCCGGCCTGTTCGGCATCTTTGCCTATTCAACGTTGCCGCAACAATTAAGCTTCAACCGAGATCAAGTGACAGAGACCCAGATGCTGGAAAGCCTGCGCGCGATTGATCGGCAATTGCATGATGCAGCTCAACCCCTTGCGCAAAATTATGCGGCGCTAGTGCGGGAGTCATTGGAGCAAGATCCATTTGCTGATGGCCTGCGCGCGCGTCTGTTCCGGTCTTATCCTAACTGTGCCACGCGGCGGGTCCATGCCGAGCTGCGCCAGGCCACGCGCAACCGCGTCAATATTGGGAATGACCCTCTGGAGCGAGTGGACGGTCTGCTCGAACGTAAATCATCCATGCTCGCCCGCGTGCGGCGACATTTGCAGATCAAAGCCCTGTTGGAGTTTTGGCTTTACATTCATGTCCCCATCACTTTCGCCCTGATTGCTGCGTTGATCGCGCATATCATCAGCGTCTTTTTCTACTGGTGAGCGCCTGAACATGAGCTTCATCATCCGCCATATCTCAACCACTGCTGACGGCAGGCAAATCATCCGCCCGACCACATTGGCGACACGGCAAATCTATATTGGCCGCGATTCAGCGTGTGAAATTCATCTGGCCGACTTGGGCGTTGATATGCGCCATGCCAAGGCGTCGATTTTGGACGGCGGCAAGCTGCTGGTTGAGGCTCAGGGCAATCTGGGTTTTGATGCTGATGGACGTTCGGTCCAGTCAGTAACGATTGACCCTGCAGTTGGCGGTGAGCTTCGCTTTGGCAGTCACCGGCTGAACATTACGCGCGAAGATGGCAATGTCGTCATTGCGGTTGAACGGATTGCCGCAGTGTCTGATTCAGCGGATACTAAAGACGTGTCTACAGTGTTTCAGCTGAACGGCCTTCTGCCCGGCAGGCGACCTGCGGCATGGGCGCTGATCGCAGTCACGTTGGCGCTGTTTTTGATTTGGCCCATTTATACTTATGCCACATCCCACGGTGTAAAAACGCGCGATGCTGGTTTTCATGCTGATACGATGTGGACATCTGGCAACCTCAGTCAGTCGCACAAGAGCCTCGAAAATAATTGCCAGGCTTGTCATGTGAACAAGTTTGAATCCGTCACTGATAAAACGTGCCTGACCTGTCACAAAGACGATGCCCATGAACATGCTGATCCAGCGCGCCAAGGGCAGTCAATGGCCCCCAAGGGCTTTGGTGACAAAGTGGAGCGCATGTTCGAAGCCAGCTTTGGCATTCCCGAAGGCCGCTGTGTCGAATGTCATAGCGAACATGAAGGCGCTGGGCATATGGAGCCGACCGCGCAGAAATTCTGTGCCGATTGCCATGCGGACATGAAAACGCGGCTGCCAGATACCAAGCTCGGCAGTGCAGGTGACTTCGGGATTGACCATCCTCAATTCATGCCTGCGATTACAGTCGGATTTGACGGTAACAAGCGGCTGACCAGACGTGCGGTTTTGGATGGCCCGCTGACAGAGAATAACGGCCTCAAATTTCCCCATGATGTCCACATGTCGAAAACCAACGGCATCGCGCGGATGGCGCAGACGATGAAGGCGGAACAGGGCTGGGGCAACAGTCTGGCGTGCAAGGATTGCCACACGCCGACAGCCGATGGGACACGCTTCCTTCCCACTGAAATGGAGGCGGATTGCGCGATGTGTCATAGTCTGGCGTTTGACAAAATTGGTGGCACCATTCGCACGTTGCGCCACGGAAAGCCCGAACAAGTGATTGCTGACCTGCGTGCCTTTTACCGATCCACGGGACCTGAGCGGCCAATTAACTTGTCAAGCATGGCGCGCCGCCGTCCCGGTGAATATGCCGCCACTGAAACGGCGTTTGATTTTGCCGCTGGCGCGCGGGCGTGGCCAGGCCAGGCCGATGAAGCCATTCGCGCCGTCTTTACGAAAGGCGGGGCCTGTTATGATTGCCACGTCGTCACGCCAACGTTGGTAGGCGGGTGGCAGGTCCAAAAGGTGGTTCAGCCCGATCGCTACATGAATAAAGGCTGGTTTGATCACGACGCGCACAAGCAGGAAAGCTGCACATCCTGCCATGCCGCAGACACATCGAAAGTGGCGACTGACTTGCTGTTGCCCAATCAAAAAAGCTGCCGCACGTGCCATGTCGGTGGAACGGGGGAAAGCCTGATTGCAGTGAAGAAGCCCGTCGAATCAACCTGCGGCATGTGCCATGATTATCATATGGATGGCGGCGCGCCGTGGGATGCAAAGGCGGGCCAAACACGATCAGGACAAGGATCAGTTAGACCTCCGCCGACACCGAACACCGTTACAACTTCGGCTTCGCCTTACAGATCAGTTCGGTTCGGGGTGCAGCTTGCGCGAAAATAGCACTGGTCTGGGGGCATCATGCTGATTGCTCAGATCACTGATGTGCATCTCGGCTTTGATGTCGATAACCCATCTGAATTTAATCGTAAGCGGCTGGACCAAGTGATCAAAGTGTTTGCCAGCATGACCCCGCGCCCCGCGATACTGCTGGCCACTGGCGACTTGGTAGACCGTGGGGATGCTGCGTCATACCGCCGCCTAAACAATGCACTCAGCCTGTGTCCTTTTCCCGTGTGGCCATGCCCCGGCAATCATGATGACCGCGCCAATTTCGTCGCGGCGTTTCCGCAGGTGCGGCTTGCCGGCGGGTTTGTGCAATATGAGGTTGAAGCAGGCGGACTCAGGCTGCTATTCATTGATACGCTGAAAGAAGGCCGCCACGGTGGCGCTTTTTGTGAAGTGCGCGCAGCATGGTTGAAGGCACGGCTTGCCGAGAAAAGGGATCGGCCAACGGCTATCGTGATGCACCATCCTCCCGTTGAAATTGGGATAGACTGGATGAACACTCACGCGGATGAGCCTTGGGTGCTGCGATTTGCAGACGCAGTTGACGGCGCGGCGCAGATCGTGTCGATCATCTGCGGGCATGTGCACCGGCCGATCTCGGTTGGGTGGCACGGTCAGACGGTCAGCATCTGTGCGTCAACGGCCCCGCAAGTGGCGCTGGAATTGGGCATCATTGATCCGGATACCCCGGACAACCGCCCGTTGATCATTGCCGATCCGCCAGCCTATGCCATCCACCGCTGGAACGGGCGCGAACTGGTCACACATTTCGATACCGCTGATGATCATGTGATGCTGGCCAAATATGACGCTACGATGCAGCCAATGGTGCGCGCTCTGATGAGCGAAAGACCTGAATGAAGGGCCTTAATCCGCAAACACCGGCACACGTTTTTCCATTGATGCCATGACAGCTTCGACTTGGTTGGGCTGGCGGATCACTTTCAGTTGCTCGTCTGTTTCCAGCACCAACAGTTCGGCATCGGTCAGATCGCCCATGGCATTGCAGAGCCGCTTGGCCCCGCGCATCGCGTGCGGGTTTTTGGCGGCAATGACTGTGGCCAGTTCAAGCGCGTGGGCATAAGGATCGTCCGACAGGTGCGTGACAAAGCCCATGGCGTGGGCTTCTGTGCCGCTGAATTCACGGTTGGTGTAGGTCAGTTCGCGCAAGATGTCGTCGCGCACCATCGTCCGCCATAATGGGAAGCCCGCCATATCAGGCACCAGGCCCCACTTCATTTCCATGATGGCACAGCGCAAATCCGGGTGGGCAATACGGATGTCTGCACCCGACAGGACCTGAAATCCGCCGCCAAACGCGACACCGTGTGCCGCTGCGATGACAGGCACTTCCAACCGACGCCAGCCCCAGGCGACGAACTGCGATGGATTGGCTTCGCTGTCTTTGCGGTCCAGACCGTCATTGCCCGATCCGCCGCCCGCCATGCTGCCCATATCCAGCCCCGCGCAAAAGGCTCGGCCTTCGCCTGATAGAATGACGCAGCGCAGGCCCGACATTGCCTCCAATGTGCGAATAGCCTCACCGATGCCAGCAAACATCGCTGGGTCGAGAGCGTTCATCTTGTCGGTGCGGATGAGGCGGACGTCAGCGATGCCGCCTTCGAGCATAGTGATGGAAACACGGTCTTTCATAATGCTGTCCTCTTCAAAGCCGCCTCTACCAGAGGCAGTTGGTCATTGCCAAAATACATATCGGTGCCGTTAACAAAAATTGTGGGTGAGCCATAGCCACCGCGACTGATCAGTTCGTCGGTATTGGCACGAAGGAGTGCTTTCACGTCGTCGCTGACCGAACGCGCACGGATCGCAGCACCATCAAGGCCTGCTTCGTTGGCAACGCTTTCCAGCACATCGGGATCATCCAGATTATCTTGGCAGACAAAATAACTGTGGAAGGCGGCGCGGGTGAAGTCGGTGAGCGCAGGCGTGTCATCCGCCAAGGCGCAACAGAACCGCATGGCATTCACGCTTTTTGCCGGATGCCATTGCGACGGGAAGTGAAGCTCAACGCCTGCCAGCACCGCCCAGTCGTTCAGCACCTTCCAGCTGTGTTTGAGCTTGCGATTATTGCTCTGTTCGCGGGCGGCATAAACGGAAGGATTCACTGCATTGAACACCCCGCCCACCAGCACAGGACGCAGTGTTGCGCACTCGCCAGTGCGCGCCATGACGCCGGACAGGTTGGTGAAGGCAAGATAAGTCCAAGGGCTGGACAGATCGTAGAAAAATTCGACGCGGTCGCTCATGCTTTGATCCCGAACAGGATTTCGCGAGCCTTGCTGTCATCGCGGCTGGCGTTCGTTCGCCATTCTTTCTTCAGCGCCATGCCGCGTTCGACCCCGGGCCGTGAGCGCAGACGCGTGAACCATGCCTTTGCCGCCGCAAATTCGGACAGATCAATATCGCGCGCTTTTACAGTCGCAATCCAGGGGAAGATCGCCATGTCAGCAATGCTGTAATCGCCCGCCACGCAGTCGCCAGTCTTGATCAGTTGCCGGTCAAGAACGCCGAGAAGCCGTTTGCACTCTGCGTCATACCGCGCAATCGCATAAGGGAGCTTTTCAGGCGCGTAGAGCTTGAAATGCCCGTCTTGCCCAAACATCGGCCCTAGGCCGCCCATCTGCCACATCAGCCATTCCAGAACCCGCACCCGCCCGCGCAAATCAGCAGAGATGAACTGGCCCGTCTTTTCTGCAAGATACAGCAGGATCGCTCCCGTCTCAAAAACACTGATCGGCGCGCCGCCGCCGGGTGGATCATGATCAACAATCGCAGGCATCCGGTTGTTGGGGCTAATCGCCAGAAACTCGGGCGTAAACTGTTCGCCCGCACCTATGTTGACTGGGACCGTGGCGTAAGCCAGCCCCATCTCCTCCAATGCAATAGAGATCTTCCAGCCGTTTGGAGTGGGCCAATAGTGGAGGTCGATCATTTCACTTCCCCCAATATTGGTCCCTCAACAGCCGCTTATACAGCTTGCCGGTGTCATGACGGGGCAGTTCCGCCAGAAAGTCAATTCGCCGGGGGATCTTCACGCCCGATAGTTTTTCGCGCGCATAAGCGATCAGGTCATCGCGCAAAGCGTCCCCGGCGTCGGTCATGTCGAGCGGCTGGATGACGGCAATTACTTCTTCGCCCATTTCATCATGCGGCCCGCCAATTACGGCTACGTCCTGCACTTTGGGATGAGTGACGAGATGGTTTTCAATTTCTTGCGGGTAGACGTTCACGCCGCCTGTGATGATCATGAAGCTTTTGCGATCCGTTAGATAAAGATACCCATCCTCATCCACCCAGCCCACATCGCCCAGTGTAGCCCAGCCATTCTGGTTGCGAGCTGACGCCGTTTTTTCCGCGTCGCCGTGATATTCGAATACATGTTCGCTCTCAAAATAAATGCCGCCTTCGGTGCGCGGCGGCACCTCGTTGCCATCGTCATCGCAAATGTGGAGGATGCCAATCACCGCTTTGCCAACAGTGCCTTTGCGGTCCATCCAGTCCTTTGATCCGACGAATGTCATGCCGTGGCCTTCGGAGCCTGCGTAATATTCTTCGATCACAGGCCCGAACCAGCTGATCATCGCTTCCTTAACAGGAATGGGGCAAGGGGCGGCGGCGTGAATGGCGCAGTCCAGTGAGGACAAGTCGTAGCGTGCGCGGACGTCGTCTGGCAGCTTCAGCATCCGCACAAAATGAGTGGGCACAAATTGCCCGCACGTGACTTTGTAAGTCTGGATGCACCGCAGCACGTTTTCGGGATCGAATTTTTTCATCATCACAACAGTGCCGCCAATCTTATGCACGGTCATTGACCAGCGGAGCGGCGCGGCGTGATAAAGCGGGGCAGGGGAGAGATAAACGCTGTTCTCATTAAACCGGTAGAGCCCGACTGCAAGCATCAGCAGCCCGTTGGATTGCGCAATGTCGGGGTTTTCAGGCAATGGCACGCGCACCCCTTTGGGGCGGCCTGTGGTGCCGGATGAATAGAGCATATCGACGCCGGCGCGTTCGTCCGCAATGGGCGTGGTTGGCATGGCGGCCACGGCATCAAGCCAATTGCCATAGCCGGGCAAATCACCGCCCAGCGCATACCGGTCAATCTGCGTCGTCAGCAGCTGAGCGGCTGCACCCAGGCTCGCCGACACAACCAGCAGTTTTGCGCCGCTATTTTCCAGAATATAATCCGTTTCATCCTGCGTCAGCCGCGATGAAATACACACGAACCGCAGGCCAGACCGCTGCGCGCCCCAAGTGAGCGAATAATAACGCGGATCATTATCGAGCATGAAGGCGACAACATCATCATGGTGCAGGCCCTTGCTGCGGAACAGATGCGCGACGCGGTTCGACGCTTCGTCCAGTTCCTTGTAACTGATCGCCTCGCCGGTTTCGGCAACGATCACCGCTGGCTTGTCAGGGTGGGTTTGCGCATGGACGCTTGGGTGCATTGGGGCTCATCCTCTGTTGATCGCGAATCTTTTCGTTGTGGTCCACCGTGGTTAGCCAGAGTAAAGGTTGCAAGCCAATACTGAAATTTGCCAGTCGGGTGGGGCTGGGTTAGGGCTGTGCGTGTGGAACGATTTGATGATAACTTCGATGTGCGAGACCTGATCCCCTTTCTGGTCGGCAGGGGGCATTGCCAATTGCTGGGGATGCAGTTTTCTGATGCTGGCGATGCGTGGTGCGAACTGATGTTGCCTTACCGTGCCGATCTGGCGGGTGACGCCAAAACAGGCATCATGGCGTCAGGTCCGATTTTTGCGCTGATGGATATGGCATCTGGCATGTCGATCTGGTCCGCACGGAAGAAGTTTCTGCCGCATGTCACGCTGGATTTGCGAGTTGATTATCCAAGGCCGGCCACTCCGGGTGCGACTATCTATGGCAGATCAGAATGCTACCGGATGACCAAGTCAGTCGCTTTTGTCCGTGGCATCGCCCATGACGGTGATGTGAATAAGCCCGTTGCTCATATTGCTGGAACTTTCATGTTTGTCGACGCGCCGTGAGCGCACCGCTGGATGCGCCCTACGCCGCGACGATGGGGTTTGGCCATGAACGGGGTGCCGATGGCCGATTGATCCTGACGATGGACTATGCTGGCAGCAAAATGGGTCGCCCGGGATATCTGCACGGAGGCGCCATCGCAGGGCTCCTGGAATCCGCCGGGTTTGCAGGCTTGGCAGATGCGCTGGCCGAAGAACCAAGCCCGCGGCTGAAGCCAGTCAACGTCACAGTCACGTACATGCGCGGTGGGGTGGAAAAGCGTACCTTTGCGCGTGCCACAATCGAACGTCTGGGCAGGCGCGTGGCCAACATCGAAGTAACGGCCTGGCAGGATGATCCCGCCAAGCCAATCGCGATGGCGCAGATGAACATCCTGATCGACCGGGATTGACTGTGCTTTGTTCAGGGCGGCGCTAAACGCCGCCAACAGGAACGCCCGGCAAATGCTTGGATGTGCGAATGGTGAGGGACGTCTTCACGCTGGCAACATTGGGCGCTGTCGTCAGTGCGCTCGTCAGAAAACTCTGAAATTCCTGCAAATCGCGTGCAACTACTTTGAGGATGAAATCAATTTCCCCGTTCAGCATGTGGCATTCCCGCACAGGTTCCAGATCTGCGACATGGTTTTGAAACGCTTGTAAGTCTGATTCCGCCTGACTCTTCAGGCTCACCATGGCAAAGACCGTGATTGTATATCCTAGTTTTGGCGCGCTCAGGGCGGCATGATATCCCTGAATCAGGCCGCCTTGTTCCAATGCCTTTACCCGGCGCAGGCAAGGCGGAGCGGTAAGGCCAACGCGCTGAGCGAGTTCTACGTTGGTCATACGGCCATCATCTTGCAACTCAGCAAGAATGCGCCGGTCAATAGTATCAAGAGCTGGTTGGGTCATTCGCATTCTTTCCAGTCTGGCTGAAGACCGTCTGTATAATATTATTACTTGTGACGGACATTGTGCCACTTTGCAACGTCCCAATTTGATCACTTACATGCGCGCACGGGGCGCGCTACACCCCTGAAATTGCTTC
Source organism: Sphingomonadales bacterium (assembly GCA_031430995.1). Taxonomy (GTDB): domain Bacteria; phylum Pseudomonadota; class Alphaproteobacteria; order Sphingomonadales; family Sphingomonadaceae; genus Aquisediminimonas. The sequence continues at coordinate 9,914 of JANPCO010000224.1, forward strand.
TCCTTTTCTGGACTATGTTGCGCTTGTGCGTTTTGATGATCGCCTTTTGACTTTGCTGCGCTACCCGACGCCCGATGCCGGGGCGAAGTCTGCGGTGTGGACGCAGATCGTGGATGTGCTGGCACAGGATCGTGGCTCATTGTCCTCAGAGCTTCGGACAACGGCACTTTCCCGGCTTCATGAGCTTCGGGCTGATGTTCCAGACCGCAGGCGCCTTGCCTGTGCAGTATCAATTGCGGGGCGAGATATGCCTGTTGATCTGGTCGCGATGTTTGCAACAGATATCCCAGCTGTCGCAGCCCCTGTGCTTACCCGCGCGATACTGACGGACGGGCAGTGGCAAGATCTGCTGCCTCGGCTTCCGATGCCGTCGCGGGCATTGCTGCGCGAACGACGTGATCTGTCGCCGTTTGCAGATCGTGCGCTGGCTTCGTTTGGCAGCAGCGACTTTGCTTTGCCGCACGGTCAGGATGAACAGGTTGCCGTTCTGACAGACGTCACCACGCCCATAGGCGAACTGGTCAAACGGATTGAGGCCTACCGCGGGCGAGACGGACGCCTACCGCGCCAAAGACATCCGCAACACCTGCGTGACGCACCGCAACTGCGTTCATTTGCGTTTGAGGCCGATGCTGCTGGCATGATTTGCTGGGTAGAAGGCGCGCCGCGCGGTCCGTTAGTGGGAATTAACTTGGGCGAAATGGCTGAACCAGCCGGATACGGCGTTGACGGTCAGGCCAGCGGTGCCTTTCGCAAACGAGCACCAATCAAAGACGCTCGCTTATCCGTTGCGGGCATAGGCCAGGCGGCGGGGGAATGGTTGATCACCGCGCAGCCATTCTTTGACTGTGCGTCCGGCCGGTTTGAGGGGTATCGCGGTGTCGCAAGACGGATTTCGCCCAGCACTGGAAGCGCAGCTGATACCTTGTGGACTGGAATGCGGCCCGATTCTGCGCGTCAACTGGTTCATGAGCTCCGCACACCCTTAAATGCCATTCGCGGCTTTTCCGAAATGATTGAAGGCCAGTTTCTAGGGAGTACAGAACCAGCCTATCGTCAGAAAGCCACGGCGATCATTGTCGATTCCGGGCGTTTGCTGCGCTTGTTCGAAGATATTGATATGTCTGCGCGGTTGGCCGGCGATGATGCCCAAGCGATCATGCCCGGGCAATCTGATATCACGCGCATTATCCGTTCTGTCGCAACGCATCATTCGGGTCTTATCGCGGGCAGAGCGATCAAGATGCAAATCGGTCTTCCTGAACAGCCAAGCCTATCGTCCACTGATGAAGCGACTGCTGTTCGGCTGATTGACCGGTTGATCCTTTGCGTGCTGTGCGCGGCCCAAGACGGTGAAACAGTCCGCTTTTCGTTGGCGCAAACCGATATCGGTTTGAAAATCGAAGCAACACGTCCCCAAGCGTTGATGGGATATTCAAACGCGGCGTTGCTGGACCCGACGCTGGACGCAGGAAACAGCCTTGCTGCCGAAGAAATGCCACTTGGACTGGCGTTCATTTTCCGCCTTCTCAAACAAATGGCCAAGCGTTCAACTGGTCGATTTGAAATCAATGCGGACAGCTTTGTCTTGATCCTGCCTGCGCGTGCAGATACCGCTGAGGAAACTAAAGAGAGCGTCTAATTTTGTGAAACAAGCGGGGGTCAGTAGTGAAATACAGCATGGGTCGATGCTGCAGGACCGACGCTCGTCCACAAATTTGGTTGAATTCGCACCAGGTTTCGGTCGGCGTTTTGCAGTGTTTGTTGATACTGAAGAAGAATTTGACTGGGCAAAACCCCAATCACGCGATTCTGTTGCAACAAGTCACATTGCTCACTTGCATGAATTTCAGGCTCTGGCAGACGCACATGGTATCGAGCCATGCTATTTGATTGACTATCCCGTTGCCAGTACACCTGCCGCCGCTGATATTATCCGCGAGTTGATTGATGGTGGCCGGTGCAGCGTTGGTACACAGCTACATCCTTGGGTTAACCCGCCATTTGATGAAGAAGTGAACACCTTTAATAGCTTTGTCGGCAATCTTCCAATTGCATTAGAGCGTGCGAAGATTGCTGCGTTAACGGCGCAGATTGAACATGTAACGGGGGTGCGCCCCATTTCGTACCGCGCTGGACGGTATGGTATCGGCCCTAACACCGCTGCTCTGCTCGAAGAATTTGGCTATCGTGCTGATATGTCTGTTCGGCCGACCTTTGATTATTCACACGAAGGCGGGCCCGATTTTTCAAGATCAAGCGCTA
>JANPCO010000225.1:0-16997 GCA_031430995.1 Sphingomonadales bacterium
CTGCGTAACTTCACACTGAATTGCAGTGTTTGAAACAACAACCACCTCCGCTTTGGCCTCGACGATGTCCTCGCACGGCAGCTGATCATTTTCCCGCCACGCGTCCTCGCGCTCGCTGAGAAAGTGGCGGACGTCAGTCACCGAAGCGCTGCGGGCAGGATCAGCCACCATCAGATCAAGGAACGCCTCAAAATCCTGCGACACAATCTGCGCGGCCTGGTGAAAAGTGCCGCGGTGCGCCATGAAATCACACATCTGGTCGAGGCGGCTCAGGAGCGCGAGACCCAATCGCCGGTCCTGCGCAAAGCGGCGGGTGATGCCTGTGTCCTTGTCCCGCTGGGTTTCCGTCCATTGCCCGGCCAGTGCACGGTCCAGCAGTTCACCCGCAACCACATCGCGCGACAGCAGCACCGCGGCATCCCACCCAATCCGAAACGCCAACCCCGCGCCCTTCCGCTTGCGATCATAAGCCGCCCGCCGCGACATCGAAACGCCCTTGCACGCCTCCGTCACGCTACCAGTCTCAGCCAGCCCTTCCACAAATGCCCGCTCCAGCGCCGGGGTCCAGTGATAGTCAGTCATACGCACATCCTTTTCCATAAATAGGATATATCCTATCCGAAGAGTGTGCGAATGTCAAGAACAGAAGGGGATCACGGGGTGTGGGGCGGGAATGTTGGGGTGAGCTGACAGTCACAGGACAACGCTTCAGCTCACTTTTCTCGATGACATGAGTGCTAGTAAAGTGTCGACACAATAATTACGACCATGGAGGGTAAGCATCAGCCACGATAACAGCGAGAGAAGCCATGACCGATTTCAAAGCCGTGATGCGCCGCATCGTAACGGGAGACGATGCCGATGGGAAGTCGGTCATCATCCTCGACGGTGGCCCTTCCGCCAGCGCGGGTGATCTGGATGTCGGCGGGCTGTTCGAGATATGGGAAGATATCGCTTCCGGCCCAATCGACCCAAAGGACCACAGCGACCGCGGCAATAGCACTGCGATCCTCGGCCCGCGCCCCGGCAATGTTCAGGTCCGTTGGTTCGTCATGCAACCAACCCCGCCCGGTGTGCCCAAACCCGCGCTCGATGCCGCCACCCGCGCCGCCTTTGCCACGGTCGGCGGAGAAGGGCATATCATCGATCAGACGCGCCATTCGGGGATGCACGAGACCCACTCGCTTGACATTATCTGCTTGTTGCAGGGGGAGGTGTCGCTCATCCTCGAAGGCAGCGAAACGCGGATAAAGCCCGGCCAGGTCGTCATTCAGCGCGGCACCAACCATGCGTGGGAAGCGCATAACGGCCCGGCCCTTCTCCTCGCTGTACTGATCGATCGCCCCCTGCTGCGACGCAACTAGTCAAGCCCCACTTTTCCGTTAGCGAAAAGGGCCATGCAAATTTCGGCTCCACTACGTCGTTACCCATATGGTTTGTGAATGAGACGCTAAGAGCCTTTTTGTGGCGCTCATACTACGTCACGTTGGGATTTCCGTAACAGCGGCAAAGCGTGAATTGCGAAGCGCGCACGCGGTGATCTGCATCGACCATGGGCAATTGCGTGCATCAGATGACTGGGGCGCAATTCGCAAAGTCTCTTTCCCCACATCAGATTAAGTTGGTGAAGCGATTGGAGCGAGCTTTGCAATGGAGAAGCAAAAATTTCCGGCTGATCAACGAATTTTATTGTTTTTCAATATACTACTTAACGTTAATCAATATCGATATATATTGATAATCAATGCACAGCACATTGGAGATCAATATGAATACAAGCACACCCCTTCTCACTGGCACCCGCTGGCTGATCTATGCCATCATGGGCCTAATCGGCGTTATCGCCGTCGTCATCATGATAACGATTCCAATTGCAGCGTTCGGCTGGGATGAAATTGTAGCGGAACTCGTCAAGAATGATCCGAAGGTAAGGACCGACGGCCTGTTGCCTGTCGTCCTCATTTTCGCAACTGCGGCCCTTGCCGGAATGGCGGCCATTTTCATCATGCTGCGCAAGCTGATGGAAATCATCAAGACTGTGGGCGATGGTGATCCCTTTGTCGCGGCGAACGCGGCGCGGCTGCGGCTCATTGGATGGGTGATGGTTGTCATTCAAGTGGCTGGCGTGCCGATCACTTACTATGGCAATCTGATGGGTGAGAAATTTGGCAGTGGCGGCGACGGCGACGGACTTTCCGTTTCGGTCAACGGGATCCTTGCCATCCTGCTTGTCTTCGTCCTCGCTGGGGTATTTGAACGCGGCGCGGCCATGCGCGAAGAGCTGGAAGGGACAGTCTGATGCCAGTCATTGTGAAGCTTGATGAACTTTTGTATCAACGGCGTATGACGCTGACTGAACTCGCGGAAAAAGTGGATATCACGCTCGCCAATCTGTCCATCCTCAAAACTGGCAAGGCCAAGGCCATGCGCTTTTCGACGATGGAGGCGATTTGTACGGCACTGGATTGTCAGCCCGGAGATTTGCTGGCCGTCAGCCCCATTCAAGGCGACGCCTGATGCGCAAATGGATTTCCGCCTTGATCATCGCTCTCCTCGCCCTTCCCCTCGCCGCGTGCGGGGAGAAGGATGAGGCGCAGGAGCATGGGGATCAAAAGCGGGTGTTGCCGTATTTGGCTTAGCGCAAAGCCCCTGCCACCAGCTTATGCAGTTTTGAATGCAAATGGTCATTGGCCGCGAGAAACTCACTGCGATCCAGCGATCGGTCTCCGCCGCGAAAGTCGGTTACGAAACCGCCTGCTTCCTTCACCAGTAGCAGCCCAGCCGCAACGTCCCAGATTTTGAGGTTGGACTCCCAAAATCCGTCATAGCGCCCCGCCGCGACCCAAGCGAGATCAAGCGCTGCTGAACCAAATCGGCGAATACCGGCGACTTCAGGCGCGACAGCCCCGAAGATCCGGCTCCACTGCGCGAAATCGCCGTGGCCCATGAACGGAATGCCAGTCGCGATCAGGGCCTCATCCAGATGCCGCCTCGCCGAAACCCTCAGGCGTTTGTCCTGCAGCCAGGCTCCCCTGCCCTTTTCGGCCCAAAAACTCTCATCCGTAATCGGCTGATACACAAGGCCGGAGATGATTTCGGTTTTCCCACTCATCAGCGTTTCTTCCACTGCAATCGAAATGGAAAAATGGGGGATGCCGTGCAGAAAATTGGTGGTGCCATCCAGGGGGTCGATGATGAACCGCGGTTTGCCCGGCGCACCTTCCACGATGCCGCCTTCTTCCATCACGAAACCCCAATCGGGCCGTGCGTGGATCAGTTCGTCATAAATGGTTCGCTCCGCCATTTGATCGGCTTTGCTCACAAAATCGGCAGGGCCTTTTCTGGAGACTTGAAGCTGCTGCACTTCGTTAAAATCACGGCGCAGCTTTGCCCCTGCTTTACGCGCGGCGCGGTCCATGATGGTGAGAAGGCCTGAATGAGCTGCCATGGCTTAGCCTTCCGCCCGCTTCACATATTCCTGCGCATAAACATCCACGACGATCCGCGTGCCAGCGCCAATATGGGGCGGCACCATGATGCGGACGCCGTTTTCGAGGATCGCAGGCTTGTAGCTCGACGACGCTGTCTGCCCCTTCACCACGGCGTCAGCCTCAACAATCAAGGCTTCGATCGTGTCGGGCAATTGCACAGAAATCGGGCGGTCTTCCCAAAGTTCCATCACCACATCCATACCGTCCTGCAGAAAAGCCGCCGCATCACCGAGCAGATCCTTGGGCAAGCTAATCTGTTCATAATTCTGCTTATCCATGAACACCAGCATATCGCCATCTGTGAACAGATATTGGAAATCGGTCGTTTCCAGCCGCACCTTTTCAAGCGTTTCGGCAGAGCGAAAACGGACGTTATTTTTGCGCCCGTCGATCAGGTTTTTCAGCTCCACTTGCATATAGGCTCCGCCCTTGCCTGGCTGAGTATGCTGGATTTTTACTGCGCGCCAAATGCCACCTTCATATTCAAGGATATTGCCGGGGCGAATTTCGACCGCGTTGATTTTCATGGGGTGTTCCCTGTGCGAATGGAGAAGAGCAAGGCGCGGCCCGTAGCGCGGGACGGGCGCGGGGGCAAGTTAAGTCGGCTTCGTCAGACAAGCGTGGCGGCGAGTTCCGCAACCGCAAAGGCCGCGCCCTGCGGATGTGACCAGACCGCGCCAGACACCGCGATAAAGTCCGCCCCGGCCTTCACCAGCGGACCAGCATTGGCCGCAGTGATGCCGCCAATCGCCACGCAGGGCAGTTCAAACAGGCCGCTCCACCATGCCAATATCTCTGGTTCTGCATGATGAAGAACCTGCTTGGTTTGCGTTGGGTAAAAGGCACCAAAGGCGACATAGTCAGCCCCTGCCTCCCCCGCCTCCATCGCCAGGTGGCGACTATTGTGACAGGTAACACCTATTTGGATATCACGCCCCAATATTGCACGAGCGTCCCGTGGATCTCCATCGGACTGACCAAGATGAACGCCGTCCGCGCCAAGCCGCTTGGCGAGCGCAACGGAATCGTTCACGATGAATGCGGTGTCATGATCCACGCAGATCCGCTGCAATGGCTCCGCAAGCGCCGCAAGCTCATCATCAGCGACCCCTTTCAGCCGAAACTGGAACGCCGCAACAGGCGCTGCCGAAAGCGCGGCGCGCAACTTGTCCGCGAAACTCGCATCAAAAGAAGGCGGCGATATCAGATAGAGCTGGCAGGATGGATCCACGAAAATCAGGCCGTCTTTTGCGTGGAGGCAGTGTAAATGTCGTGGATCGCCCCGCCCAGCGATGCATCAAATTCATTGTCAGTCATCTGGGCGCGCAAATCCTGAAGCAGCGCGCGAGAGAAACTGGCGATCATTCCCCGGTTTTTCGCCAGTTCTACACAGGCATCGGGGCGGCCATAGCCACCAGACAAGGCCACAACGCGCAGCACGCGGGGATGATCCACAAGCGGCCCGAAAAGCCCGGACTTTTCAGGAATGCTGAGTTTCAGCATGACCTTGTCAGTGCCCGGCATCTTATCCAATGCTTTTGTTATTTCCTCCAGCAGCATCTGGTCAGCGGCGGCGCGTTCGGGGCTCTTGATGTTGATTTCCGGCTCCAGCATCGGCACAAGACCGCCAGAGAGCACTTGCAGGCCCACTTCGATCTGCTGCGCAACGATGGCGGCAATGCCTGCGCGATTGGCAAGATTGATCACAGACCGCTCCTTAGTGCCAAACACGCCCAGTGCCTTTGATCGGGCCAGTAACCCGTTCAGCTCCGGCATTGGATTCATCATCTGAACGCCATTGGCTTCGTCTTCCAGACCCTTGTCGATCTTGATGAACGGCACCACGCCGCGATCCCAAAGCGCATGAGGCGTTGGTTTTCCGTCCACATGGCCGTCCATTGTCCGTTCAAACAGGATCGCGCCGATCACTTTATCGCCGCTAAACGCCGCTGATGTAATGATCCGGCTGCGCATCTGGTGGATCAGGGCATACATGCCTTCATCGTCAGAATAGGCCGAGTCGTCGATGCCGTAGCCCAAGAGCGCCTTGGGCGTTGAGCCGCCGCTTTGATCGAGCGCTGCGATAAACCCCTGGCCAGTCACGATTTTTTCAAGCATTTTTGCGAAGTTCATTCATTCGATCCTGTTTGAGAGTGTCAGTATGTGAACGGCTTATAAATCCAGCCAGCGGCGAAGGGCAGCGTCAATCTGTTGCAATACGCCTGCATCAAGCTGACCAATGACAGACCCGATCCTCTCCCGTTTGAAACTGAAAACCCAATCCACCTCAGCTTCGCACAGCATGTTCAAACCGTTTTCACTGGTCGGGGCAATCAAAGGCCGTGCCAATGGAATATTCCGAATTGTTGTGCTCAAAGGAATTGCAATAACCTTTGTCGACACATCAAGGGTCGCATCACTTTGCACCACAATGCAAGGTCGCGCTTTTGCGGCAGGACTGTTCGTTTCCCGGAAAATGACCACGGACCCGCGTTTCATGCAGGCGCCCCGGACGGTCCCCAATCAAATCCACCGTCCTCTTTATCGAGTTCGCTCAACCAGTCGTTGGTCAAATGATCGTAATCGGAATTTTCAGATGTCGCGATAATCTCAGCAGCGCGGCGCATTTCGACGTCAACGCTATCCTGCTGAAGTCGTTCCATAATCCATTCACGCGCAACAACGCTTTTCTGGCGACCCAGGGTCTTGGCATGGCGCGCCAACATGGTTTCCTCCTCAGGCTTTAATCTTATACCAAGCATGTCAATCTCCGTTCAACATGTTAAACATATGGAAACTGAACTGGAATGTCAAGCTTCCAGCGCCTTCACCCCCGGCAAAACGCGCCCTTCCATCCATTCGAGAAACGCACCGCCTGCCGTTGAAACAAAGGAAAAATCATCCGCAACGCCCGCCTGATTGAGGGCCGCAACAGTATCCCCGCCACCTGCCACTGAAACAAGCGATCCATCTTTGGTCAGCGCAGCCGCTGTGCGGGCCAACGCCATAGTTGCAGCGTCAAACGGCGGCGTTTCAAAGGCGCCAAGCGGGCCATTCCAAACCAGCGTGCGGCAGTTTTTCAGCACATCAGCCAGCGCCTCAACCGCCGCCGGGCCAATATCCAGGATCATTTCATCCGCCGCAACTTCGTGCACATTCACTGTGCGCGTGGGCGGATTGGCCCGGAATTCTTTTGCAACCACAACATCATAGGGCAAATGCACGGTGCAATTGGCCTTCTCAGCGGCTTCAAGGATATCATTAGCCGTCGACGCCAGATCATGTTCGCAGAGGGATTTGCCAACATTCACGCCGCGCGCCGCCAAAAATGTATTCGCCATGCCCCCGCCAATGATCAAATGGTCCACCCGGGCCACCAAATGCCTCAGGACGTCTAATTTTGACGAAACCTTTGCGCCCCCCACAACAGCGGCGACGGGCTTATGCGGCGCTCCCAGCGCCTTTTGCAGGGCAATCAGCTCAGCCTCCATCGCACGCCCTGCAAAGGCAGGCAAAACATGCGCCAACCCTTCAGTCGACGCATGAGCGCGGTGCGAAGCGGAAAAGGCGTCGTTGACATAAAAGTCTCCAAGCGCTGCAAAACGCTCAATTATGTCCGGCGCATTGCTCTCTTCACCGGCAAAGAAACGGGTATTTTCCAAAACAGCAATATCGCCCGGGCTTGACGCCGCGACGCAAGCCGCTGCACTTTCCCATGCGATAAACTTGACTGGGCGACCCAGGACGTCGGCAAGCGCCGGAACGACGGGAGCAAGGGACATGTCCGCCACGACTTGCCCTTTCGGACGGCCAAAATGCGCCAGTATCAGCACAATGGCACCACGATCAGAAAGTTCACACACCGTGTGAACAGTCGCGCGCAACCGCATGTCATCGCTTACTTGCCCATCAATCATAGGCACATTCAGATCCTCACGAACAAGAACGCGCTTGCCCGTCAGGTCACCCATATCGTCTAGGGTTTTGAACGTCATCAGATCAACTTTGCAATGGCGCCTGCGGTATCAACCATGCGGTTGGAAAAGCCCCATTCATTGTCATACCAGCTGACCACACGGACGAGTTTCCCGTCGAGCGCCGCTGTTTCAAGGCTGTCGACAGTTGAGCTGGCGGCGCAGTGATTGAGATCAATCGACACCAGTGGCTCATCAGTGAACGCCAATATGCCTTTAAGAGGGCCACTTTCCGATGCGGCTTTGAGGATCGCATTCACTTCCTCACGGGTTGTATCGCGCGTGGGCGTGAAGGTGAGATCGACAAGGCTCACGTTCGGGGTGGGAACGCGGATTGCGGAGCCATCTAGCTTGCCTTTGAGTTCAGGCAACACTTCACCCACAGCGCGGGCGGCACCTGTCGTCGTCGGGATCATTGACATCGCAGCGGCGCGGGCACGGCGCATATCGGGGTGGATTTGATCGAGAATTTTCTGATCATTGGTGTAAGCGTGGATTGTTGTCATCAGGCCGCGCTCAATGCCAATTGCATCATTCAAAACCTTAGCAACCGGCGCTAAGCAATTGGTTGTGCAGGAAGCATTGGACACGATAGTGTGTTCGGCGGTCAGCTTGTCATGGTTCACGCCGTAAACGACGGTGAGGTGAGCGCCTTTGGCCGGGGCCGAGATGAGAACGCGTTTTGCGCCTGCGCTCAGATGCTTGCCAGCACTTTCGGCGTCCGCGAAAAAGCCGGTGCATTCCAGGGCAATGTCAATGCCGTTCGCAGCGTGGGGCAAGTTCGCGGGGTCACGCTCAGCGGTCACATGAATGCGTTTACCGTTGACGATGATGTCATTTCCGTCGGCTTCGACAGTCCCGGGGAACGGGCCGTGCACGCTGTCACGTTTGAACAGCATCGCGTTTGATTTGGCGTCGGCCAGATCGTTGATCGCGACCAGTTCCAGCCCGCAATCCGGACGCTCCAATATGGCCCGCGCAACAAGGCGGCCGATGCGCCCGAAACCGTTAATGGCAACTTTCGTCATAATCTTCAAAACTCCCTAATGCTGCAATTTGGTCATGATCTGTGGAATGATTGCGTCCACGGTAAAGCCGAAATGCGCGAATAAATCCTCCGCTGGGGCGGACGCGCCGAAACTGTCGATGCCAATGCGCAGGCCGTCCATGCCAGTGTAGCGATCCCACCCGTAAGTGACGCCTGCTTCGATTGACACGATCAGCGCATCTGCGGGCAATAAATCTTTGCGATAGGCGCTGCTTTGCGCATCAAACAATGAAGTGCAGGGCATTGAAACCACATCTGCGCCGATGCCCCGCAGCTCAAGTTCGTCGGCTACGGCAACGGCGAGTTCAACCTCAGAGCCTGTCGCGACAATCACCACGCGGCGGGCAGCAGTGGCAGCGCGCAACCGGTAACCGCCTTTTGCCGTCAAGTTTTCAGCCACATCATGGCGCAGTTGCGGCAGATTTTGGCGGGACAGGGCAATGAGCGATGGACCTTTCTCGTTCGCAATCGCCAGTGCCCAGGACTCTGCGGTCTCCACCGTATCGCACGGGCGGAACACGGCCAAATTAGGCATGGCGCGCAATGAGGCAAGATGTTCGACGGGCTGATGCGTAGGGCCGTCTTCGCCCAGACCAATGCTGTCATGCGTCATGACATAAATCACCCGCGCTTGTTGAATGGCGGACAAGCGAATGGCCGCGCGGCAATAATCAGCAAACACCAGAAACGTGCCGCCGTAAGGAATGATGCCGCCGTGCAAAGCCAGCCCGTTCATTGCCGCTGCCATGCCGAATTCCCGGATACCGTAATTCACATATCGGCCCGAATAATCGTTTTTACTCAGTGACTTCGTAGACTTTGTTTTGGTGTTGTTTGAACCTGTCAAATCTGCTGATCCACCGACCATTTCGGGGATATGGGCCGTCAGAACCTCCAGCGCCATTTCAGACGCTTTGCGCGTTGCGACCTTTTTTGGGTTTGCGGCGAGGTCAGCGAGATAGGCTTGCATGCCTGTTTCGCTTGGCAATATCCCAGCCATGCGGCGGACGAATTCTTTTTTATCTGAACAACTTGTAAGGCGGTCCTGCCATTCTGCGTGAGCCGTAGCGCCGCGCTCACCTGTGGCTCGCCAAGCCGCCGAAATATCAGCCGGAATTTCGAAGGGTGCTGCCGTCCAACCCAATTCGACCCGTGCTGCTGCCACTTCGTCTGCGCCAAGCGCCGCGCCGTGCGTGGCTGATGTGCCTTGCTTGTTTGGTGCGCCTTTGCCGATCGTGGTGCGGCATGCGATTAACGAAGGGCGACCGTCAGCCATCGCCGCTTCCATCGCCCGCGCAATGTCGGCAAAATCGTGGCCATCGCAGCTTTCAACTTGCCACCCAGTGGCGGCGTAACGCGCCTTCACATCTTCGCTAGAGGAAAGCTCAACAGCGCCGTCAATGGTAATGCGATTATCGTCCCACAACACAATCAGCCGCCCCAGCCCCAGATGCCCGGCCAGGCCAATGGCTTCATGGTTGATCCCTTCCATCAGGCACCCGTCGCCCGCAACAACCCATGTGCGGTGGTCAACCAGATCGTCGCCAAAATGCGCGTTCAAATGCCGCTCAGCCAGTGCCATGCCGACGGCTGTCGCCAGCCCCTGACCCAGCGGGCCTGTGGTGGTTTCGATACCGTCCAGCTCAAAATTTTCAGGATGACCGGCGCAGGGGCTGTGCAATTGGCGGAAATGCCTAATGTCATCCATCGTTGGTTTCGCATACCCAGTTAGATTGAGCAGCGCATAGACCAGCATAGATCCGTGCCCAGCTGACAGAACAAACCTGTCTCTATCAGCCCATTTAGGGGCTTGCGGATCAAACTTAAGATAGCGTGTGAACAAAACCGTCGCGACATCGGCCATGCCCATTGGCATTCCGGGATGCCCGCTATTGGCAGCCTGAACCGCGTCCATCGATAGCGCCCGAATGGCATTGGCAAGCTGTTGGGGTTCGGCTGACATGGCGGTCCTTTTGGCTGGGACAAATGGGAAAGCGACTCAAGGCCGATTGCTGCGCTCTCTTGTCGTGCGCATCTCCCCGCGTCAACCAAAGGCGAAAAACCGTGCCTCTTGATGATAACGCGCAACAAGACTAAGTTTGAATAATGAGCGATGCCACACAGACTGCGCTGATCCAGCGGATCCATGCCGCCCTAAACCGGATAGAGGCGGCCAAGCCCGCACCTGCCCTTCCTGAATTATCCCATAAACTGGCGGCATGTGAGGCGAAATATGCGGCGCTGCGCGTTGAAACTGAGGATGCTGTAGCGGCGCTAGATGCGCTTATGAGTGAAAATACGAGGGGTATGAGTTAGTGGCGCAGGTTCAACTCAGCATCGGTGGATATACTTACACTGTGTCCTGCCGCGACGGCGAAGAGGCGCATTTGCTGCGTCTTGCCCAAGTGGTGGACGAAAAAGCGCGGAAAGCCGCAGCTGCAGTAGGCGGCGTCAGTGAAGTACGGCAATTGCTGATGGCGTCCTTATTATTGGCTGACGAAATGCAAGAAGGCGGCTCAGCTGTGGCGCAAGCGACGCCTGCCGACCTTGCAGAGCTTGATCAACTAGCTGATCGGCTGGAGGCTCTTGCGGTTTCCCTTGAGAATGCTGTGGCTTAGGCCTATATGGGAAGTGGCGGGTCCTGTCTGGTGCGAGCTTTTGCGAACATCCCTGAGGCGATTCACTATCCATGGGGGCTGGCCCTGGGCGGATCCTGGTCCGTCTTATCTGGTCCCCACCTGACGTACTTGGCGTCAGAGGATTTTCCAGCACACGGCCAAGGTGGGTCCGCCAACCCTTCCAATTCATGACCAAAAGCGAATTGCGACGCGATCTCCGTGCCGCTCGCAAAGCCTTTGTCGCGGCAAGAGGTGGAAATCATTTTGCCCCGGCGGATGCGAGACCATATCTGACATCACTGGTGTCGTCCGATCAGATAATCGCTATTTATCAAAGCTCTGAATTTGAATGCTCATGTTCGTTGTTAACTGATATCGTGTCAGTCGCGCTTGCGCTGCCTTACGCCAACAGCAAAGACGAACGGCTCGTATTCCGGCGCTGGTCCTTGCGCGACCCCTTAGAAATGAGCCCTTTACGCTTTTTACAACCGCTCGGCTCCGCGCCTGAAGCCATACCGACTCTAATCATTACGCCGTTGCTTGGCTTTGATCGCGCACTCAACCGGCTTGGCCAAGGGGCGGGTCATTATGACCGGGCATTTGAGGATTTTCCAAACGCCCTCCGGATCGGTCTTGCCTGGTCGGTGCAGGAAGTCAAATCCCTGACCCCGGACCTTTGGGACAAGCCCCTTGACGCGGTGCTGACGGAGAAGGAATGGATATTGTCACCCTCTAGCCGACTGGACCCGTCCCATGATCCCAGAACCGTCGCCGCGTAAACCCGCAGGAATCCTTGGCATATTGGTTCTCATAACGGCGTGGGTTGTCTTGGTCGCCAGCTTTTCGTCGCACGTCGGAGGCTGGCCAATCTGGGGGCAGTCGGTTTTTTACTTGTTTGCTGGGACCGCGTGGATCATCCCACTTGGTCCCCTCCTTCGCTGGATGGAAGGAGGAAAATGGCGCGAGTGACGGGACTCGAACCCGCGACCCTCGGCGTGACAGGCCGATACTCTAACCAACTGAGCTACACCCGCGCACTGGATGAACAGCGCGATTAGGTGAGCAGGTGCAGACTGTCAAGCCGTGATCATTGCCGCTGCAATCGTTACGCGTGTTTACATTTGACACTGCATTTTCCCAATCGTGCAAACGACTGCAATTGTTGAATAAATTCGCAAGATGCGCATTAAAACCACGTAGATCCGACGATTTTTTTTGCCGCTTTGGATGATCGCGCCACCCCAATTCACGCACGACCTGCCCGTTAACCACACTCCGGAAATTAACCGGATTTTGATCATTTCGGATGCATACCCCTCCACATCGAAAATGATGTTGAGAGTGGATGGGCATGAAAATTCAGGGTATCGCAAGGACGACATTGGTCGCAGTGGCGTTCGGCATCACTGCGAACGCGGCTCAGGCTGCGCCCACTGTCGCGGGCACGACTATCAGCAATACGGCCGAGGCGACTTATACTGATCCCGGCGGAAACCCGCAACGAACGCCGTCGAACACTGTTGACATCCTCGTTGATGAATTGCTCGACGTCACTGTTGTTTCGGCTGACCCAGGTGATATGCCTGCGCCGCCGGGTTCGACGAACCAAGTTCTTAGTTTCACGCTCACAAACACCGGCAACGGATCAGAAGCGTTTCGCCTGACGCCCAACAGCACGGTTGGGGGTGACCAATTTGATCCGACAACAACGTCCATCGTCATCGACAATGGCAACGGCGTGTATGACCCTGGCATCGACGTTGTTTACACACCGGGATCAAATGATCCGGTTCTGGCCCCTGAAGCCTCAGTTAAGATTTTCATTTTGTCGACCATCCCTGGCGTTGCAGCAGACGGTGCACGCGGTGCCGTTACGCTGACGGCTGCGGCAGTGACTGGCACCGGCGCACCTGGCACTAACTTTCCAGGCCAGGGTCAGGGCGGCGGCGATGCTGTTGTCGGAAGTTCCGGCGCAGATAGCGTCGCCACTGGGGCCTATGTCGTTCAGAATGCAAAAGTGGCGCTGGTGAAAAGCGCAATTGTGCTCGATCCCTTTGGCGGATCGGACTCTGTCCCCGGTTCAATCATCACCTATTCGCTTGTGGCGACCATCACGGGCACCGGCACTTTGACCAACCTGGCCATTGGGGATGCCGTTCCAGCAGGATCAACTTACCAAGCGGGATCAATCACACTGCAAGGCAGCGGCCTTTCTGATGCCACAGACGCAGATGCGGGTGAGTTTTCCGCAGCAGCAGTGGCAGTTCGGCTCGGCACGCTGACTGGCGGCAATACGCGCACCGTCACATTCAAAGTACGGATCAACTAGGGGATTGATGGGGGCATGAACCACTTCAGGGGCACGGCGATTTTGATCGCATCACTGGCTGCATTTGCGGGGGCATCTGCTGCGCAAGCGGCGGACAGCATCACACTGGCCAGTCAAGTCTTTGTCGAAAAGACTGTGACTGGCCCGGATGGGCGCACTCAGGTTCAGCTCAATCAACCCACGCGGGTCATGCCTGGTGATGATCTGGTGTTTGTTCTGAAATACCGGAACGCCGGGCAAGCGCCTGCCAAGAATTTTAGCGTAACCAACCCCCTGCCCCGCGCTGTCGCGTTTCGCGAAACAGCCGGAGGATCGGCCCTCTATTCGGTCGATGGGGGCCGCAACTGGGGCGCTTTGCCTGCGTTGCAGGTCCGCGCGGAACACGGGCGGCTGCGGTTGGCGCGCCCTGACGATGTAACTCATGTCCGGTGGACTTTTCGGCAGCCCTTGCCGGCAGGCGCATCAGGCAAACTGACATTCCGCGGCACTGTCCGCTGAAACAACCCGCAATGGAGCCGGCGGAACCAAAGTGGCTTTAAGCGACGATATTAACAAACTGAAGAGTGAGACTGAAAATGAACCATTTAATGAAGCGACTGCTGGGGACCAGTGCAGTTGTGATTGGCGTGATGGCAGGGACACCAGCCTTTGCAGCAGGCACAACAGCAGGCACGAGCATCCAGAACATTGCAACTGTGAACTATCAGGTTGGAACAACGCCCCAAACCGCGATTACGGACGACGATATCATTATTGTTGACCGCAAGATCAACTTGACTGTTGTGCAACTGGGATCGGTAACGACATCAGTAACACCGGGCCAGGCACAAGCGGCAACAACATTCACCATCACCAACACATCAAACGCACCCATCGACATCAGCTTGGCCGCATCCAACCTGACGGGGGGCACTGCTCCAAACAGCGCAGGCCTTGATGCGTTTGATGTGGGCAGCATTGGCGGCTTCAAATATTATCTCGATAACGGAGACGGCATATTTACCGCCGCAGATACGCTTATCACCTTCTTGGATGAAGTTGCAGTCGATGCCGCTGGGGCCAAAGTTGTTCATGTTGTTGCCAATGTGCCGCTGACCGCAACAAATGGCCAGATTGCTGCGGTGACGCTGGTTGCAAGGGCGCAAGAAGCAGGCACTGCTGGCACACAAGGCGCCAATATCGCCAACTTCACCGGTGCCAATACCAATGCTGTGGAAACAGTGCTGGCAGATGATGACGGCATTGACGACAACCTGGGCGATGGCACGAGTTCAGCGCGTGATGACTATACGGTCAGTGCGCCTGTTCTAAGCGTCAACAAGTTCAGCCGCGTGATCAGTGACCCTGTCAATGGCACCACTAATCCAAAGCTGATCCCAGGTGCGGTTGTCGAATATTGCGTCAGTGTGGTCAACAGCGGAACCCTGGCCAGCTCTGTGGTGATAACCGATAATCTGCCAACACAGACCAGCCGTTCAGCTGCAAATGCCACCTTTGGCATTTGGGAAGGCGGCACGATTGCTGCTGGTGTCTGCTCCGGCGGCACCAATACGGGCACATTCGCATCGCCAACCGTGACAGGAAATCTGGGGACAATCGCCGCTGGCGCGACTGAAACCGTCTATTTCCAAGTCACCATCAACTAAGCGTAAAGGCAGCCGCGCTTTCCCCGATGTAGGGGGAAGGCGCGGCTGACATCATCATGACATCAGGCGTTAACCACATCAAAGCCAGAATAACTGGTCTTGCCGCAATGCTTTGTGCACTTGCGCCAGTGGCGACGCTTGCCCAGACAACCATCAGTAATACAGCAACCATCCTTTGGGATGCAGGCACCAGTCGCGCGGGCCAATATTCGAACAAAGTCGATATTCCTGTGCGACCCGCGCCGCCTGCAGGGCCGCCCAAACTCTCCACTTTCCATCTGTCAGACAGTAGCGGTGGCGGATCGTCGCTCGCAGTGCCCACAACAATGTGTCAAACCAGTGCTGGGTTGGAAGAAATCAAAATTAGCGGCGTGTTTGCCGGCGTTGAGCTTAACCCCGCCACTGTAACGCCCGCCACATCCATTCGCGCTGGAGAGCCGCTGATCATTGCCGTTGACTCCGTTTTGGATAATGCCGACCCGCTGACCATTGATCTGTTAACGATCACGCTGACGACGCCAGGCGGCGACGCTGAAACGTTGCGCCTGCAGGAAACCGGCGTAAACACAGGCAAGTTTGTCGGCGTCATTCGCACCGCGGCGATCCCGCCAATGCCGGTGAAAAGCGACTGCGTATTATCGGTTCGTCCTGGTGATAGTCTGAACCTTTCTGGTTTGCGTTCATCCACCGGAACTTTGATAGCCAGTGCCCCGCTGGAGATTTTGGTCGACCCGTTCGGCATTGTCTTTGATTCCGGTGATGGCAAGCCTGTTCCAGGATCGCGCGTCACACTGATCAACGCAGACACTGGGCAACCCGCGTCGGTATTCGGCGATGACGGCGTGTCGACATTCCCATCGTCAGTCATCACGGGATCAACCGTGACGGATAGCAGCGGCGCACGCTATGTGTTCCCACCCGGCGATTACCGCTTTCCCTTCGCCCGCGCAGGCAATTACCGCCTGCTTGTCGAGCCACCGGCGCCTTATTCTGCGCCGTCGCTGGCACGCCCCGCTGATTTGGCGGATTTCCGCCGTCCAGACGGCCCGCCTTATACAATTGTCGACGGATCTTACGGCCTCGTGTTCCGGTTAAGTGATCCCGCTCCTGTGCGCATCGACGTTCCTGTCGACCGCCCCGGCGGCGCGCTGATCCTTACCAAATCAGCGTCACAGCCCGCCGCGACCGTTGGTGACGGCATTCAATACAGGATCAGTGTTCGTAACGGCGATGCCGTGCGCTCAACTGGTGCCATCACAGTGACTGATATCCTGCCGCCTGAAATGCGGCTGCGCAAAGACACAGTCCGTTACAATAGCAGCCTGACTGCTTATACAGTCAGCCCGGATGGCAGCACGCTGACGGTGCCCCTCCCTGCCCTGCGCGGCGGCGGATCGGGCCTGATCACTTATCTTCTTGAAGTGCGGCCCGATGCCAAACCCGGCATGACGATGAACCGCGCCAGCGCGCGTGACAATCGCGGTGCACAAAGCCCAATTGCCGATGCCACTGTGCGGATTACCCGTGACGGCTTGGGTGACCGGATGACAATCATTGGCCGCATCACCGATGGCGGGTGCAAAATTGCCCCTGAAGCAGCAACGGGCATCATGGGCGTGCGCGTCATGCTGCAAGATGGCAGCTATGCCGTGACGGACAGCGAAGGCCGTTACCATTTCGAAGGCGTTTTGCCCGGGCTTAACGTCGTCCAGTTTGACCCCTCCTCACTGCCCGCTGGCCAAGTTCCGCAAAATTGCACCCAGAATGCGCGCGCCGGTGGCAGTGCCATATCGCGCTTTGTCGAAGGCCAAGGCGGCGCGCTGATCCGTGTTGATTTCCGCAGCACAGTTGGTGACAATCTGTCGCGCCCTGATGCTGACATCGCCAAGCG
>JANPCO010000226.1:0-25007 GCA_031430995.1 Sphingomonadales bacterium
CGCGCATATCGTCAAATAATATCGCCAGATCATCAAGGCCCAGCGCGTCAAGATGGGCCAGCTTGGCCTTAAGCGCGGCCCTTGCTTCCGGCCCGAAATCAAGATGCGCACCGTAAGGCGTAAGGCCAATGCCGAACCGCACGCTAAGTCCACGGCAATGGGCAGCGAAGCGCGCAAGGCATTCTGTCTCAGGCCTGTCATGCAGCTGCTGCCAGTTCCGGCGAAGCTTTGCGTCAATTTTGGGGGCATAGTGGAAAAATGAATAGCCCGCATTTGCCAATATGGACACCACAGTGGCACGGTCATCCCAAGACCAGCACCGCCCGAAATAGCCTTCAATAACACCAAGCTGAGGGGGCGACGCCGTTATTGTCATCAACCACAACCTATGACGCTCCCCGCATTTGGCAAGGGGCAATCAGGCAGCGACGGCCAGATCATGATCACTATTTGCGCGCCGTGGCATGGGATGCAGCTTGATCACGTCCGATCCTAAGTTTACGCTAGTGTTGCAAAGCAAAGTCAAGCGCCTTCAGCGATGGAACCATTTCATGTGGTGTAGCATAAGACCCTTCATCCTGATCGCAGTTGCCGCACTGGCGGCCTGTGCCATCACGCCAGAACCACGCCGGGTAAGCGAAGGCAGCCCGGTGCCTCTGTCGTCAGTCCGGCTAGCCGAACCGCGCGAAGGCGAACTGGCCTGGCTAGCCGTGGCGCGTCAGGCTGTTGCAGCTGCGATCACGCGTAAAGGCATGACGGTTTCTGCACAATCACCGTTGGAAATGGATGTCGCGCTGTCCAGCCGACCGCCGTCAGTGGCGTTGTTCGCAAAATCAGGGGCTTTGGCTGGCATTGCTTCGGTCGCAGGGAAGGACAGGCCAGCAAGGCTGGATCTGTGCAAGGATGCCATTGTCCGCATCAGCGTCTCGCTTGTTGATCTCAAGACGGGCCAACAACTTTACCGCGCCCATGCCGAAGATCAGACTTGCCGTAAACTGGGCGATCCGCTGATCAAATCCCTGGCTAATCAAGCTATGGCAGAATTGAAGCTGACCTATTGAAGCGAAGAGTGAATTGGCTTCCCGGCACCAGATCGGCATAAATCGCCTGCCCGCCGTGCCGGTCCATGGTCTTTTGAACAAAGGCGAGGCCGAGGCCAGAGCTGAGTGACACGCCTGTTGACGCAGAACCAAAGCGCGCGAAAATATTGGCTTTGCGGTCATCCGGCATACCTGGACCAGTGTCTGAAACTGAGCAATACGCCGCATCATCGCGGCCCACGCGGCATGTTACCGTTGTCCCGGGCGGGCTATATTTAATGGCATTGTCGATCAAATTGGTCATGGCCCGCATGACGGACCAAGGGTCGGCGACCGCCATGACCTCATCCTCACAGGGCCGAACAAGCGTCACATTTTTATGCTGAGCATCGCTGTAGCACTGATCAATGGCTTCATTCATCAACGCACTCAAGTCACACTCTTCGGGATGAATGTCCACCACTGAAAGCCGCGCCAGTTGCACGAAATCATCGGCGAGCTTGAGCGTGAGATTGGCATGGGTCGTGATCCTGGCCAGAATATCGGAGGCCTTGCCAGCCGCCTTTGCCTGATTAACCAGCGTGATGATTGACGCTTTCGGTGAGCGCATGTCGTGGGAGAGAAATTCCAGCAATTCTTCGCGTTCCCGCGCGGCTTCGTGCAAGCTGGTGACATCAGCGAGCCGCCAAATCGCCCCTGCTTTGTCTTGCGCGCCGCGATCAAGGCTCACTCTGTCCACCATCAGCACACGGCCATCTTGCAACTGTATTTCACCGTTCAGATTTGGTGTGGTCGGCGATAAAGTGGCTAGAATATCCCGGTCCGTTCGGCCCACAGAGTTTACGGGAAACAGTTTGCGGGCCGCATCATTGGCCAGGATCACCGTCCCGTGCCGATCAAGCACGCACAGTGCATCAGGCGCACTGGCAATCACGGTCGCCATAAAATCCTTCATGCGCTCAATTTGGCCAATGACGGATTTCATTTGCAAGGCAGACTGGGCCGTTGCGTCCAGGCCGTAAGCCCCTTTGACAGGCGTTTCAGCAGCCCCAAAGCGGATGCGCATGCCCTGCGTTTCCGCTTCGACAAAGGCATTGAGCGTGGCCAGCCGCCGCCAGCTCCACAGCGGATAGGCTAGGCCAATCCCCAGTATCGCCACAGTTGGCGGAAACCAAAGCGCGCCAAACGCCAGAAGCAGCCCTGATACAATCAAAGTGACCACGACAGCGCCCACTGACATGATGAAATTGCTGGTTGGCCGGAAAAACCAGAACGACAGCAATAATAACAGCGCCGGTGCCAGTGAAAGGGACATTTTCGACGAATAAGGCAGAGTTTCCACAAAGCGCTGCGTGATCAGGCCGTTCAGCATATTGGCCTGCAATTCCACGCCTGACATCGTGCCACCCACAGGCCCTGGAACCGGAAAACTGTCGCGCATGCCCTGCGCTGTTGCGCCGACAAACACGATTTTGCCTTTGAAGAAATCGCTTGGCACTTCGCGGTTGAGCACAGAGGCAAATGAAATGCGGCGATAAGCGCCGACGGGCTGAAACGGGATCAGCATGGCGGCGTGCTCTTCGGCAGGGGCAGCTTTTGCACTGCCGAACGCAGCGGCAAAGGTTGCGATGGTGAAATGGTCTATGTTTCGGCCTTCGCTGGTCAAACGCGGCGCTGACCGCCTCACCACACCGTCCTGATCAAACATGACGTTGACATGGCCAAGGCCAGCAGCAGCAGCAATCTCGGGGATGGGAAGGACAATGTCAGACGTCCGGCCGTTGTTGCCTGGCGTTCGAACATACGCAGGCACGATGGTAACGCCTGACTTTGCAATCGCAGTGCCAAGTGCCTGATCATCAGCAGCACGTGTCGGTTCTGTAAACAAGACATCATAGCCGATGGCTTTGGGACGGGCTTCACTCAGCGCGTCAATCAGTCGGGCATGGATGGTGCGCCGCCACGGCCAAGCGCCAAGCTGAGTCAGACTGCGGTCGTCAATCTCAACCAGAATGATGTCCGGTGACGGCGCCGGGGCCGTGACAGCGCTGAGTTGATCATACAGGAGATTGTCGACCCGGTGGCCAAATGAGGATGACACGGCGAAAATGATCGCCCCCAGAACAGCCGCTGCGATCAGCCCCCATTCAAGGACAAGCCGCGATTTGAGCATGATCCTGTGCCCCTATTCGCTGATCGTCAGTTTCTGGAGTGGCGTCCAAGTCAGTCCCTCCCCCGTGTCGGGAAAGCTGCGAGTGCCAACGCGCCACTGATAAACCCCAGGTTTGAGCCGGACGAGCGTGATTGACTGCGTTTGCAGCCCTGGTTCATCAATGATAGGCACAGCGGCGCTGTTGCCTTGCAAAAGCTGGAACCGGTAAAGCTGTTTTACGCTGCCTTGGCCTGCCCAGGAAAAGAGAAATTCATCGGGGTTTTCAGAGGATCGCGCCGCTGAGATCAGCACCATCTGACGCTTGAATGAAAACGCCTCCGTCAGCCCTTCAAGCCCGCTTTTGGCAATGGCCATAGCGCGCACGAAATAGCGACCGTCAGGAATGCCGGGAAAGTCTATGCTGGCACCAGAAAACCGTTTTGCCGCGAAAATATCAACAAACCCGGCATCGCGCGAAAGCTGAACGTGATGGCCGGCGGCCACGGCGTCTGGCGTGATATCGAAACGTAGAGTCGCGTCTTGCTGCACGCGCCCTGGTTCAATCATGGCTGGCGGTGGCAGCAGCTTTTCCTGGGTCAAATCGCCTGATATTGTGGCCGCAACCCCGAATCCGCCGGGCACGGCGTTGGTCCTGCCCGTCGTGACGGAGGCTACGCCCACTGACCCTTCAACCACTTCAGTCAGTGACGGCGCAGCATCCCCGTCATAACCAATGCGGAATGTCGTGCCCCGTACGGCAGAGACTGCCACTGGCGTGCGCATTCGAAAGCGGCTGTTTGTATCACGGAACGGGGTGACACTGGTTTCAGTGCGCCCCTTCTCAACGGCAAAGTCCAGATCAGCCCCGCCGTTCAAATCATAACGGCGCAGGCGCACGATCCTCACGCTGCTGCGCGATGGCATGGAAATGCGCGCGCCGGTGGACAGCGAAAGCGAAAGGAAGCCAGTGTCGCCAGTTTCGATCGTTTGCCCTTCGCCCAGCGGCATGCCAACCGCTGCGGCGCGCGCGCCTGCCCGGTCCCTTACCGTAACTGCACCAGTAAAGGCGATAACACGCGCTTCGATCGGTTTGCTTTTCAACAAGTCAGACGGAACCTTTAACTGCTGGCCAGGCCGCAGCAGATCCGCATTGCGCAGGCCATTGGCTGCTGCGACTTTGGTATAATTGGCTGGGTTGGTCAGATAATGCTGCGAAAACCCAATCAGTGTATCCCCTTTTTTGACCGTATAGGCGACGGTATCGCTTTGATCAGGCAGTGATTGAGCGAGCGCCGGACTGGCCAGAATGAACGCCGCGCCGCCAAGCAAAGCCAAGAAACGCGTCATCATCCCCATATCACGCCTCTTCTGCAAAACTTTCCAGCCGGTATCCAAAACCGAACACCGTTTGCAGGCTATAGCCGTTTTCAGGGCGCAGTTCCAACTTTGTCCGCAAGCGCGAAACATGCATGTCGAGCGTGCGTGTCGGCAAGTCTGCGACGCTGTTCCAGATCATTTGCAAAATATAACCACGCGCCAAGGGCCTGTGGAAATTTTCAAAAAACAGCCGTGCAAGTGCGAACTCTTTTGCAGTGAGTACGACCTCTTTCCCGCCGAACCGCACGCTGCTGGTCAGCTTGTCAAACTGATAGGGCCCATACGCCTCAACACGCTCAGACGATGGCCGGGGCCCTGTGCGGCGGAATGCGGCTGCGATCCGGGCCAGGATCACGTCAGCTGCCTCTGGCTTGATGATATAATCATCAGCACCGGCTTCAAGCGCCTCAACCACATCGGCCTTGTCAGTGCGGCTCGTGAGCACAATGATTGGCGGCACAGGAGACATGTGGCCGTGCGCCCAGCGGATGACATCAATGCCAGTCAGGATTGGCATGTTCCAATCAATCACGAGCATATCAAAGCTGTCACGCTGCAATGCCGTAATCATATCCCGGCCGTTGGCGAACGCGGCACAGATATGCCCGCCGGCCTGAAGCGCATCAGTTACAAAGGCGCGCGTGGCCACATCATCATCTGCAATCGCAATTCTCATGATGTGTTTGCCAACATGCTGTTATCCTGCCCTATAATTCAGTGCCTTAGACCTGAACCGCATAAGAGTCATGGACGCGTTTACGGCGTGACATTTGTTTACGTTGGAAAGAGTTTACGTTGGCGCGGATAGTGAAGCGGCCACCACATGAGAAGTGGTGCCTCGGGGCGGATTCGAACCACCGACACTGCGATTTTCAGTCGCATGCTCTACCAACTGAGCTACCGAGGCATCTGACGCGTGAAGGCAAAGCCACGCGTGCGGAAGCGCGCCTATAGGGAAGGATTGCCCTGACTGTCCAGCCCTGAATCATGTTCGCCTTCATCGTCGCGCACGGGCACAGCGTAGCTTTCGCCTAGCCAATTCAAAAGATCACGGTCGCGGCACCCTTGTGAACAAAAGGGCGCGGAGGCAACAACGCTTGGCTTGCGGCACAGCGGGCAGGGATCAGGCGGACAGAGATCAGGCGGACAGGGATCAGGCGGACAGGGATCAGAACGTGCAGACATAACCTGACCCGGTAGAGAGCGACGCATCAGCGCGCAAGGAGACCGTGCCGCCGACTTGCTGGCTAAGCAGGCGGAGCCAGTGCGGATGCTGTTCAAACTTTTGCATGATGCGCGGCGCACTTACGAGCGTGAGGGCACCAGTAAGCCCGGACCGCTGCGCCTGGCGCAACAGCGCGCGCGCCGCAGACCCTGTCCGGTCATAGTGGAGGGTTTCCATCAAAGACGCCCGGTGGCGGGGCCGGATGATTTGCATGAAGCCAAAGCCGTTGATTGCCGTGGCTTCATACGGGCGCTCAAGCCTGTCCGTCATCGCGGTTGCCGCCAACGCGCGCAAGGCCCGGTCATTAAGCGTCGGCACATCAATGCCAATGGATCCTGTGATCCCCAAACAGCAGATGGCCTGTGCGGCGGCTTGCATGCCCGCCACTGCGAGTTCGGCCACCGGGGCCTGGCCGTCAATGTCAATCAGCGTCATCGCAGGGGTAAGGCTGATGTGGAGTGCACCGCCCGGGAAAGGCCAAATGCCAGTCTGAGCCTGCTCCAGCAGTTCAGACCAGCCAGCTGTTTCCAGCGCGTCAGGATCATGGGGGCAGAGCGTCGTGACTGGATATTCCGTCGCACTGATCCGCTCCCGCAAAGTCTCACCGGGCGTCAGTGCTGTATCTGGCGCAACGGCCCTTGCCTTGGCCCGCTTGACCTTTCCGGGCTCGCTCAGCGCTGATCGCGTGATGATCACCCGCAATGCCGCTCCTTCGGGCAGACGGTCTGGTGCGCGGTCTAACAGGGCCTGGTCGCCGTCTTCTAAATCGACGATACGATTGGCGCGCAGGCGTCCGTTCATGACAGCACCTGCCCGTGGGCCGTCTTCCTTCGGCTCAACCTCTGCGATGATGATCCGGCCGTCGTCGATCAGTGCTGCTCGGCATTCGCCAATACCAGCTTCATAAAGCCACTCAGCCAAGGGGCAGTCCTGAGGCGATCAACAGCGCGCGGGTTTCGAATAAGGGCAGCCCCATGACGCCGCTGTGCGACCCTGCAAGCTGCCGCACAAAGGCTTCGGCACTGCCCTGTATGGCGTAACCACCTGCCTTGCCCTGCCATTCGCCACCTTCGATATAAGCGTCAATCTCGCGCAGGCTCAGCCGCTTGAAGGTGAGGACTGTCGTGGATAGGCGGTGGCGCGCTGTGCCGGTCGCGTCGATAACTGTCACGGCGCAGTGCACGCGGTGGCGGCGTCCCGAAAGTGTGGCGAGGCAAGAGCGGGCTTCGTCAGCCATTTCCGTCTTGGGGAGGATGCGCCTGCCGCAGGCGACGACTGTGTCAGCGGCCAACACAATCGTTCCTGGATGACGCGAAGAAACGATCGCAGCTTTCTCTGCTGCCATCCGCTGCGCATAAGGCACTGGAGCCTCAGTTTTGTTCGGAGTTTCGTCGATATCCGCCGGATCAACTGCAAATGGCACCACACCGATCCGCGCCAGCAGGTCTAAGCGGCGCGGGCTGGCTGAGGCGAGAATGAGCAAAGGGGATTGCAGCCTTAAATCTTCCCCGTCAGTTCCGGAACAGCTTTGAACAAGTCTGCCACCAAACCAATGTCAGCCACTTGGAAAATCGGCGCGTCATCATCCTTGTTGATCGCAATGATTGTCTTGCTGTCTTTCATGCCGGCCAGATGCTGGATCGCGCCAGAAATGCCAACGGCAATGTAGACGTCTGGCGCGACAATCTTACCAGTTTGGCCAACTTGATAATCATTGGGAACATAGCCAGCATCCACTGCTGCACGGCTGGCACCAACGCCTGCGCCAAGTTTATCGGCGAGGGGGATGATAAGGTCTTGAAAATTCTCACCATTTTGCAAGGCGCGGCCGCCGGAAACAATGATTTTGGCGCTGGTCAGTTCGGGCCGTTCGGATTTGCTGATCTCAGCCCCGACAAAGCTCGACAATCCGGAATCGCCTGCGCCTGTTACAGCTTCAACGCTTGCAGACCCGCCGTCAGTGGCAGCTTTGGCAAAGGCTGTGCCGCGCACAGTAATAACCTTTTTGGCGTCTGCCGATTGCACCGTGGCAATGGCGTTGCCTGCGTAAATTGGCCGCGTGAATGTATCGGGCCCTTCGACTGACAGGATGTCGCTGATTTGCATCACATCCATCAGGGCCGCCACGCGCGGTGCCACGTTCTTCCCATTTGCCGTCGCAGGCGTCAGAAACGCATCATAACCAGCCATTAAACCAACCACGAGTGGCGCGACATTTTCCGGCAGCATGTTTGCAAAAGCGGCATCGTTGGCGAGGAGGACTTTAGCCACCCCTGCCACTTTGGCCACTTGATCTGCCACACCAGCACAGCCGTTCCCGGCAACAAGTGCATGGACTTCGCCAAGTTGGCCAGCCGCTGTGACGACAGCCAGGGTCGCATCCTTCATGGATACATTGTCATGTTCGACGAGAATGAGGACGCTCATGCTGTAACTCCCATATCCTTCAGTTTCGCGGCCAGCGCATCAACATCTGCCACTTTAATTCCGGCTGATCGCGTCGCCGGTTCAATCACCTTTAATGTGGTGATCCGGCGCGTCACGTCAACACCGTAATCAGCCGGTGTTTTGATCGCCATCGGCTTTGACTTCGCCTTCATGATGTTCGGCAGCGAGGCATAGCGCGGTTCATTGAGACGCAAATCGGTGGTGATGATGGCAGGCGTTTTCAACGTCACCGTTTCAAGGCCGCCGTCGACTTCGCGTGTGACTGTTACGGTATCGCCGGACACTTCAACCTTTGACGCAAATGTACCCTGCGGACGCCCTGTCAGCGCGGCAAGCATCTGGCCGGTCTGGTTGCTGTCATCATCAATGGCTTGTTTGCCCAGGATGACAAGGCCAGGTGCTTCTTCCTCGACAACTTTCGCCAGCAATTTGGCAACGCCCAGCGGCTCGACGTCTTCGGCAACGATCAAGATGGCCCGGTCAGCTCCCATAGCCAGGGCTGTGCGCAATGTTTCCTGTGCTTTTTCCGGGCCGACAGAAACGGCAATGACTTCCGTTGCCGCGCCCTTTTCCCGCAGACGAAGCGCTTCTTCAATGGCGATTTCGTCAAAGGGGTTCATCGACATTTTGACATTGGCAAGGTCCACGCCAGAACCATCAGGCTTCACCCGCGGTTTTACGTTATAGTCGATGACCCGTTTTACGGGGACGATGATCTTCATGGCTAATCTCCGGTGAGTCGCTTTACGTTAACGTCAATGACCGCTGCACTGCACAATTTCGACCTCTGTTGCAAGCCTCCGAGAGCAAGCGCGGCTTAGTTAGTTTGCCAGCTCCAGTCGCCGCTCAATCCGGTCAAGACGCTCGCTGATATGATCAGTTGTCAGTTGCTGGGTTGCATCTGCGGCGGAAAGATGCGCCAAATGCTGCATGATTGATGCACCAGATCCCTCCAGATTGGCCACACGCCTGATCGACTCATCCTGCTTGCGTTCAACCCGGTCTAGCGTTGACTGGAACTGCTTGAGATTTTCCAGCATCATATTTTCGACATTTTCGCTCATGATGCTTCTGTAAACCATCGTTCGATATTGGTCCACTATCCTGTTATGCTGGCCTGTTATGCTGGTTAGTTGTCCCAACCTACGCCGCCGCCCGCACCTCAGCCACGATTTTCTTGGCTGCATCGCCCAGATCGTTCGCCGCTACAATTGGCAGGCCGCTGTTGGCAAGAATATCCTTGCCCTGTTGCACATTGGTGCCTTCCAGACGCACAACAAGCGGCACAGACAAGTTCACTTCCTTGGCTGCGGCAACGATGCCGTCCGCAATGATATCGCACTTCATGATGCCGCCGAAAATGTTGACGAGAATGCCCTTCACGGCTGGATCCTGAAGGATGATCTTGAACGCAGCTGTCACCTTTTCCGTGGTCGCGCCGCCGCCAACGTCAAGGAAATTGGCTGGGAATTCACCGTTCAGCTTGATGATGTCCATTGTCGCCATGGCCAGGCCCGCGCCGTTCACCATGCAGCCGATGTTGCCGTCAAGCTTGATATAGGCCAAGTCATAATGTGAGGCTTCGATTTCGGCAGGGTCTTCCTCAGTTAAATCGCGAAGTGCCGCCAAGTCTTTATGGCGGAACATCGCATTGCCGTCGAACGCCACTTTAGCGTCAAGCACAAGTAGCTTGTCCCCCGCGCACACGGCAAGCGGGTTGATTTCAATCTGCTCCGCATCTGTGCCCAGGAAGGCCGCATACAGCCCCGTCAGCACTGTTTGTGCCTGCTTGGCCAAATCACCTGTCAAACCCAGTGCACCGGCCACTGAGCGGCCGTGGTGGGGCATCAGGCCTGTTGCAGGGTCAATCGTGATCGTGTGGATTTTTTCCGGCGTGTCATGGGCGACAGTTTCAATATCCATCCCGCCTTCGGTGGAGGCCACAATGGCGATCCGGCTGGTTGCACGGTCGACCAGCAGCGCAAGGTAAAATTCCTTTTCGATGTCGACGCCGTCCGTAATATAAAGCCGATTGACTTGCTTGCCTGCGTCGCCAGTTTGGATTGTGACGAGTGTATTGCCAAGCATGTCTGTGGCATGGGCGCGAACTTCGTCGAGTGATTTGGCCAGACGCACGCCGCCCTTAGCATCAGGGCCCAGTTCCTTGAACTTGCCCTTGCCGCGTCCTCCCGCATGAATTTGAGACTTCACAACATACAGCGGCCCAGGCAATTGCTTTGCGGCCTCCACGGCTTCATCGACAGACATCGCAGCAATACCGCGCGGAATGGCGACCCCGAATGTGGCGAGCAAATCCTTGGCCTGATATTCGTGGATATTCATGGGGAGCTTGTCCTTCGCATCTGTCGTCTTGGGAGATGGAAGGCCTAAAGCATAGGAGGTGCGTCAAGGGAAGAGGTTAAAGGGCGATCGCACAACCCAAAGCTGCCCGTGTCGTCACGGAAATAATTTCGGGATCGCGCAGAGCGCGGACGTTGTGGAGGAACTGGCCAAAGCTCAAGTCGCGCTTATCTGCGTCCTTCACTTTGCTGAGCGACGACAGCCGGATCAGCTGGGGCAGCGAGAGTTTGTCAACCATCCGCTCTGCCATGCAAGTCGACTGGCGCTTGGACAGCCCAGCCTCCACCAGACCAGTGCGCAGCCGCGTTTCAGGTGAGGCACAAGCTTGGAGGAACAGCAGAGGCAAGAGCATGGCAATTCGACGCATATCAACCTCAGTATCTTTACATGAGCAAAATGAGCGAAAGCTGCTGACACGGTGCTGAACGCGGCGTTTAGCGGGAGTTCATCTTACCAACAAGCAGTGTTGCAGTTTCAAGCCTTCACGCCACTTCGCTAATGCCCAGTTCTGCCAGCTTCCGGTAAAGTGTGGAGCGCCCGATGCCTAGCCTGCGTGCCACTTCTGTCATCCGGCCACGGTAATGCCCAATGGCGAGGCGAATGACATCGGCCTCAATTTCATCAAGGCCCCGCAAATGGCCGTCCGGGTGATAAATGGCGACGCCGGCATCAGTCGCCCGGATGGTATTTATCAGGCCACTGCCAAGGCTGGCGATGTGCGGGAAATCTTCCGTGGTCAGCGCGTCGCCATCACACAAGGCAGACGCGCGGAACAGAACATCATGCAGTTGACGGACATTGCCCGGCCAATGATAGGCAGACAGCATGGCCATGGCAGATTCCGTCATCCCCAACCCGCGCATGCCCGGTTGTTCTGATATCCGGGCGAGCAAATGGCGCGTGAGCGGTGGCACATCGCCAGTCCGCGCTCGCAGAGGCGGCAAAACGACATGGACCTGGGCCAGACGGTAATAAAGGTCTTCGCGGAATCCACCGCTTTCGACGTCACCAATCAGACTAGGGTCAGACGCGGCGATCAAGCGCACATCAACTTGGCTTTCAAAGCGCCCACCAACCGCGCGGATCAGGCCCGTTTCGATCGTTGCGGCCAGTTTGGCTTGCGTCTCAAACGGAAGCGCTGAGACATTATCAAGCAGCAGTGTGCCACCCTCTGCCTCTTGCATTTTTCCGGTCCGCCGAGTGAACGCCCCCGCAAAAGCGCCGGGTTCATGGCCAAACAATTCGGATTCGATCATGTTAGGCGGCGTTGCCCGGCAATCGACGATGATGAAAGGGCGTTTCTCACGCGGGGATGCGCTGTGGATGGCTTCGGCAACCACTTGTTTGCCAGTGCCGGGTTCGCCCTCAATCAGCACAGGCGTGCGGGACCGCGCGGCCTTCGCGCCAATCGCCAGCCCCGCGCGAAATTGCGGATCAGACCCAGCGATTTCGCCAAAACCAAGCCGCACTGTCATTTTTTCGGTGAGCGGCCGTAATTCGCCTTTGGGCGGTGACGTGGAAACTGTCGCTTCTAGCGCAATCATCAACCGTTCTGGCGCGACCGGCTTTACCAGAAAATCGGCGGCACCTGCGCGCATGGCCTCAACAGCGGATGTAACAGATTCTTCAGCTGTCACGACAATGATGGACAGCGCCGGTCGGCGTTCGCGCAATTCGGTGATGAGGCCAGGGGTTTCCTCGGCTGGAGTGGCCTGATCAATGAGGATAGCATCAAGCATCATGCCGTCGCGCGTGCCCAGCATGGCAATTGCGGTTTCGCAGTCCGCCGCAATGATCGTCCGCCAGCCGGTGCGCGATGCTAAGGCAGCGACCAGCCGCTGCTGCGCGGGTTGGTCATCTACCAGCATCAAAAGACGTTGGCCATTTGGCGTCATTATTGGTCCTAAAACTTCCTGCCGAGCCATTGGATTAGCGGGGCGGGGTAAAGGGGCGCTTAATGGCCGGAAAATTTTCTTCGTGCTTACCCCCAAAACTATCGGTTGAGCGCAGGCGGAAGGCTGGCTATGCGCAGGGCATGTACCGCGAAATTACGAGGAAATGTCATGGCCACTGAAATGGATACCAAACAGCACCAAGGCACTTACGGTGTTTTCCTAACCATGTTGAAATTTGGTTCGGTGGGGGCAATTGTCCTTGGCCTCATTGTGTTCTGGCTCGCAGCTTGAGGGCAATACAGGCATGAAAATTGCGATCTTGAAAGAAAGTGCTGCAGGCGAAAGCCGTGTGGCGGCTACCCCGGAAACTGTCAAAAAGCTGATTGCGCTTGGGGCCACTTTGGCTGTTGAGGCAGGCGCTGGCATCACGGCAGCGGTCAGCGATGCAGATTATGCAGCCGCCGGGGCCAGTGTGGGCACCGCAGCAGCGACGGTCAAGGATGCTGATATTATCCTCGGCGTGCAGGGGCCTGATCCAAAGGCGCTGAAAGGTGCGGCAGCCGGAGCGTGGGTGGTGGCTGGGCTGGATCCCTTTGGCCAGCGCGACCGCGTCGATGCTTATGCTAAAATGGGCCTTGAGGCGTTGGCGATGGAATTCATGCCGCGCATCACGCGGGCACAGGGCATGGATATCTTGTCGTCACAATCCAACTTGTCAGGATATAAATCGGTCATTGATGCCGCTGGGGCCTTTGGGCGCGCTTTTCCCATGATGATGACAGCGGCGGGCACCGTCAGTGCGGCGCGCGTGTTCATCATGGGCGTCGGTGTTGCTGGGCTTCAAGCGATTGCAACGGCCCGCCGGATGGGCGCGCAAGTGTCGGCAACTGATGTCCGCTCCGCAACCAAAGAACAGATTGAATCGTTAGGTGCAAAAGCCATTTTCGTTGAAAATGTCGCCGGTATTGAAGGTGAAGGCGCAGGTGGTTATGCCACTGAAATGTCCGACGAGTATAAGGCGGCGCAGGCCAAACTGGTTTCAGCCCACATCGCCAAGCAGGACATCGTCATCACTACTGCGCTTATCCCGGGCCGGGCAGCTCCCCGCCTTGTGACTGATGCCCAGATCGCCAGCATGAAACCGGGTTCGATCATTTTTGATCTTGCGGTATCGCAAGGTGGCAACGTCGAAGGCAGCGTCGCGGATCATATCGTGGAGCGGCACGGGGTAAAGCTGATGGGTTACGCCAATACCCCGGCACGTTTGGCAACGGACGCATCGGCGCTTTATTCGCGCAATCTTTTCATCTTCCTCCAGGCGTTCTGGGACAAGGAGGCAGGCAGACCTGTGCTGCCCGATGACGACGAAATCACTCCCGCAATCCGGCTAACGATGGGTGGCAAGGTGGTGAATGAGAGGCTGTTGGGGTGAGGGCTGCTGCTCGGAACTTTCTCTGTCCAGGGACGAATTTGGATAGCGCACGACTCAATTGGCGTCGATCAATGCCAACGCTTTGCTGACTAACCGAAAGACTGATATCAGGTGGGCATGCCGAACAATTTGGCCTTCGAAAAATTGAAGTCGCTCGAAAGCAGTTTGCGGGCGCAAGGGGTGTGCGGCCTTTACGTATTCGGATCGCAGGCACGCAATTCGGCAACGCCAACTTCGGACTTTGACATCATGTTTGATATCACCCCGGATGCTCGGTTCAGCCTTTTTGATCAGGCGCGAATCTCGCGGGAATTGGGAGAGATACTTCAGACAAACGTCGATTTCGTTCCTCGCCGTTCGCTCCACCCGCTGGTTAAACTTCAGGCCGAGATAGAGCGAGTGACGATTTTTGCGTGATGGACAACAATCGCGACGCTCTTCATTTGACTCTGATCGGCGAGGCGATTGCGGACATTCGTCGCCGCTTCTTGACAATGGAATTTGCGCAATTTCTCTCGGATCGGGATGAACAAGCATTGGCAGCATTTCGGCTGTTAATCATCGGCGAAAATGCAAACAAGCTATCTGATGACTTGAAAGCGCGACATTTCGAAATTCCTTGGGCTGACATGGTTGCTTTTCGAAACATCGTAAGCCACGAATATCATCGCACCGATCCTGCCCTTGTTTGGGAAGCTTTATCTGATCTTGACGACATCGCAGCGATGGTGGACGAACAATTGAGCGATAACAGGGACACATAGAATAATGGACTTCATCTCAATCTTATCCATCTTTGTGATGGCCTGTTTCGTCGGCTATTATGTCGTCTGGAGCGTTACGCCTGCGTTGCATACGCCACTGATGGCCGTGACCAACGCGATATCATCGGTAATCATCGTCGGGGCGCTGATTGCCTCTGCGCCAGTGGGGGCGGGCGGGCTTGCCAAATGGCTGGGGCTCATTGCCATTGTGCTGGCCAGTGTGAATATTTTCGGGGGCTTCGCGGTGACGGCGCGGATGCTGGCGATGTATAAAAAGAAGGATCGCTAAGCCATGCCTGAAGTCACGATGCAGCCCGCATGGGTTGGCCTTGCCTATTTGATTGCAGGTGTCTGCTTCATCCTTGCGCTCCGCGGGCTTTCGTCGCCGTCGACCAGTCAGCAGGGCAACCGTTACGGCATGGTCGGGATGGCAATTGCTGTCGGCACCACATTGGCGCTGCTCAATATCGCGAGCCTGCCTGAAATCGCGATAGCCATAGCGATTGGTGCCGCGATTGGCATTGTCACTGCACGTAAAATCGCAATGACGGATATGCCGCAATTGGTCGCGGCGTTTCACTCGCTGGTCGGTCTTGCGGCTGTGCTCGTCGCTGCATCGGGTTTCATTGCGCCTGAAGTGCTGGGCATTGCAGGCGCGGACGGCATCATCCACCCGCCTAGCCGAATTGAAATGGGGCTGGGCATTGCCATTGGTGCCATTACCTTCAGTGGCTCCGTCATCGCGTTCCTCAAACTCAACGGCAACATGTCAGGGTCACCGATCATGCTGCCGGGGCGGCATGTGATCAATCTGGCGCTGCTGGCTTCGATCCTCGGGTTGATTGGCTATTTCTACACTGATCAGACGCCGTGGATTTTCTGGACGATTACGGCGCTCAGCTTCGTTATTGGCTTCCTGCTGATCATCCCCATTGGCGGCGCGGATATGCCCGTCGTGGTATCGATGTTGAACAGCTATTCCGGCTGGGCAGCAGCGGCAATGGGCTTCACGCTTCAAAATACGGCCATGATCATTACGGGTGCGCTGGTCGGAAGTTCCGGCGCCATCCTGAGCTATATCATGTGCAAAGCGATGAACCGCAGTTTCATTTCCGTTATCGCAGGTGGCTTTGGGGCCGTGGCAAGCGCTGGCGGAGAAGCGAAAGAACAGCGCCCGTGGAAGCGTGGTTCAGCTGAAGACGCGGCATTCCTGCTTGGCGAATCCGAACAAGTGATCATCATTCCCGGATACGGCATGGCCGTGGCGCAGGCGCAGCATGTGCTGCGTGAAATGGGGGATATCCTCAAGAAAAAGGGCGTGAAGGTGAAATATGCTATTCACCCCGTGGCAGGCCGGATGCCGGGCCATATGAATGTGCTGCTTGCCGAAGCTAACGTCCCTTATGACGATGTGTTTGAGCTTGAGGATATTAACAGTGAATTTGCACAGACCGATGTCGCTTTCATCATCGGCGCGAATGATGTGGTGAACCCTGCGGCCAAGACCGACAAGACATCGCCAATTTACGGCATGCCCGTGTTCGATGTGGAGAAAGCCAAGACCATCATGTTCATCAAACGGTCCATGGGCGGCGTCGGCTACGCAGGCGTTGATAATGACGTGTTCTACATGGATCAGACCATGATGCTGCTTGCCGACGCCAAGAAGATGGTTGAGGAAATCGTGAAGGCGTTGCAGCACTAGGCCCACGTTGATGTCGATGTCTGACCCGACGACGCTCAACCGCCTTTACGGGCGGGCCAAGGGCCACACATTGCGGCCAAGCCAAGCCGCGTTGATCACTGACCTGCTGCCGACCGTTGCTGTGCCAAGCGGCGCGCTCAGTTCGCAAACGCTGTTCGGTGATGATCGCCCGATGGAGTTTGAAATTGGCTTTGGCGCCGGTGAGCATCTGGCAGGGCAAGCTGCAATGCGACCGCAGAGCGGCTTTATCGGCGCGGAACCTTTTCTGAACGGTGTGGTGGGTGCGCTGCTGCATGTGCGTGACGGGGAATTGCATAATGTCCGTTTGCACATGGGCGATGCGCTTGATGTGTTGGCGCAGCTTCCCGATGCCTCGCTGGAACGGGTTTACCTCCTCCACCCTGATCCTTGGCGAAAGGCGCGCCATGCCAAGCGGCGGATGATGAACCCTGGCCCGCTCGATCTGATCGCCGCCAAACTGAAACCCGGCGGCGAATTCCGCTTTGGCACAGATCACCCCATCTATGTGCGCTGGGCGATGATGCAAATGAACAAGCGGCAAGATTTTGAGTGGCAGATAAAAACGCCATCAGATTTTCTGATACGGCCAGATGATTGGCCCGAAACGCGCTATGAACGCAAAGCGCGGGTTCAAGGTCATGAGGTCTGGTATTTCCGCTATAATCGCGTGTAGCAAGCGAAAGGCCCTTCCGCCCTGCACAGTGGTTTTCACAGTGATTTTCATGATGATTTTCATGATGATTTTAATGCGCGGCTGGTGGCGATCCTGACAAACGGTTAGCAGGTCGAGCGCTAGCCAGACAAAGCGTCAATTGCCTCTGCCATGCGCACATCGCGCACCGAAAGCCCGCCAGCATCATGGGTGGTGAGCGTAATGGTCACTCGGTTCCAGACGTTGGACCATTCGGGATGATGGTCCTGAACCTCTGCCAGCAACGCCACGCGCGTCATGAAGGCAAAGGCTTCGGAAAAATCTTCAAACAGGAAATGCCGGGTAATGGCGTCGCGGGCTTCATCAAAATCCCAGTCGTCCAGCGCATCCAGGGCCGCAGCTTTCGCGTCATCGTCCAATTGTTCTATCATGGCCTTTGCCTCCGCAAACAGTTGTGCCACTGTCGTCTATATGCCGGGGTCAGGTCAACCAAACAGTGTCGCACTGTCAAAGCTTGCGTGCGCGCGCGGGGGGCGGATGCTGTTCAAGGGGCTGTCGCTAACCTTGCAGGGTGGCGACGCCGCTTATGTTGCTGGCCCAAATGGCGTTGGTAAATCAAGCTTGCTCCGGCTGATTGCAGGTTTGCTTGAGCCTTTTGCGGGCAGCGTGGCACTTTCAGGACGGGTGGCCCTGGCGGATCAGGAACTGGCGCTGGATGCGCGCTTGCCACTGGCCAAGGCGCTTGGCTTTTGGGCGGGGCTGGACGGCGGCACTGTCGATGCTGCCTTAGCTGCGGTTGCGCTGGATCATTTGGCCGCTGTTCCCGTGCGCATTCTCTCCACCGGACAACGCAAACGCGCGGTTCTGGCGCGGACAATGGCCAGTGGCGCTGATATCTGGCTGCTTGATGAACCCGGCAACGGACTGGATACAGCGTCGCTCGGGCGGCTGAACGCGGTCATGGCCGCACACCGGGCAAAGGGCGGGATCATCATTGCCGCATCGCATCAACCGCTTGATTTGCCGGGCGCTGTTGGCGTCGCGATTGACGCAGCGCAATGAAGCTTTTCTCAGCCCTCATCCTGCGTGATTTGCGGTCAGCGCTTTCTGGCGGGGCCTGGCTGCCTGTGGCTTTCTTTTTACTCGTCGCGATCCTTTTCCCATTCGGAGTCGGGCCTGACGGGGCGCTGCTCACCCGCACTGGCGGCGGCGTGTTGTGGGTAGCTGCGTTGCTGGCGGCCTTATTACCTGTCGACCGCCTGATTGCACCGGACGCCGAAACGGGCGTGTTTGATCAACTGGCTGTGCGCGGGGTGAGTGAGGAGCTCATCGTGGCGGCAAAATTCATCGCCCACTGGTTCAGTTTCGGGCCGCTGCTGATGCTGGCCGCCATCCCTGCCGCAGGGCTCTTGCGGCTGGAAGGCACTACGCTGGTGAAGTTGGAAATAGGCTTGCTGATCGGCACGCCGGGTTTGGCCGCGCTTGGCGTGATGGCCGCGTGCTTGACACTGGGGCTCAGGCGGGCAGGGTCACTGGCGGGGCTGCTGATGCTGCCGCTTGCAGTGCCACTGCTGATTTTTGGTGCAGGCAGCCTCGCGCTAGTGTCAGGAAGCGCGCTGAGTCTGCTGGGGGCTGCTTCGCTGTTCCTGTGCGCGATCACGCCTTTTGCAGGCGGTGCTGCGATCAGGTCAGCACGGGAATGACGTGGGCTTAGCTTGCGCAGTAAGCGGGCAAAGTGATGGGGCCAGACTTCACCCGCCACACGCCGTCGGGCAATTGATACGCGCGCCCCGCAGCCACGCGGCTGGCCAGAGTTTCACAGCCGACAGTTGCCGCGACATCCTTCACTGTCACACCGCGCTGAGCGGCGAGCGATGTGTAAGCCGCGCGGCGTTTGATGTTGATGGCGTCCACTTCGGCACGAAGCGCGCCAGAAGCTTGTCCGCGCAGTCCCAGATAACCGTCGGCTTGTTCGCCAACACTTCCTTCGGCAAGTGCAGCGGAAACAAGGCTCCCGCTGGCTTGGGCATAGGCAGCCCCGGCAATGCCAATCATAAGGACGGCAGCAGAAAGGGCTGTGATGATGCGGTTACGCTGAACGGTCATTTCGGAAATAACTCCGGGTTACTGGTGATGAGGTCAGCTGCGTCCTTCTTCAAACTCAGCACGACTTCTTGTTTTATGTTGACGTTAAGATTGATCTCAATGGGCTTGTCTGGCGCCTGAACCTGCACGCACCCTCCGCACGCCGCAACCGTTGCGGCCAGGAAAAAGGGGGCGATGCGTTTCATGACGCCTGACGTCGCACGGGATCGCACATCGGTCAACACAATCTCATTCATGGCAGGGGTCTACTTTCAGAAGGCTGAACGGGTTTAGGATCGTCTTTTGGTACGGGTTCCAACTGCGGCAGGATGCGATTGATCAGCACTGACGGATCATTGAAAGACCGTGCCATTTCAAACAGCTGCCGGAACTTTGCCGTAATCGTGATGTTGAAAATGAACGGGATTTTATTGAGGCCAGTCACTTTGATCGGGATGGGGAATTTGGCGCGAACGCCGTTGATCGGGGCCTGATTGATGCCCGCAAAACTGATTCGCGTAATCACATCGCCGTCAATCGCGCCGTCAAGATCAATCGACATGCGGCTATATTTAATGGCTTTGAGCGCATCAAAAGCAAAGCGCGCCATCGATCCGATATTTTCGTTGGAGATTTCACCGACGTAAGACAGCGTTCCGCCGTCACGCGCGGTAATCCGCCCGCCGACAATCCGACCGCCATCCTTATCAAACACCATTGGCAACGTGCCATCAAACGTGCCTGTGGCAGCCACATTTTCAAATTCCATCGCCGCAATGAAGCGTGACATGTCCAGGCCTTCGACGCGAAAGGTCAATCGCCGTTCCGCGCTTTGGTTCAGATCAAGCAAAGTGGGTTCGAGGATCAGGAACCCACCGGCAAAGGGCCAGCGCCCGCCGCTCACTTGGGCTTTGAGGCCAGGCAGCAGCTGATATGTCACTTCGCCGTCTAGCACCGCGATGCCGGGGTTGACGCCGCCGAGTTTGATGACTTGGTTCGGTTCAGTTTCCAGGCCCAGCAAATCAGACAGACGAATTTCACCGTTCAGACCTGTGACCGGCCCGAAGGCAGCGGCCATATCGAGGCCGTTTGTCCGGAAAGCGCCCGTTGATTTCACGCCGCGCGGAGTCCAATTGATTCGGCCCTGTCCGCTGACTGCGCCGGAAACATTGGCAATGACGCCCAGCGTGATTGGCGTCAGTTCTTCAGGTTGCAGGGATTGTCCGAAGGTCAGCGCGTCAACATCCAGCAACGCTTGACCAGTGCCATCTGAAAAGCGGTGATCAATGGTCAAGCGGCTGATGGCCGTTCCGGTCTTTGGCGCGCGCAGCGTTCCACCAGCGCGGATGACACCGCCTGCAAAGCGCAGATTGAAATCATTCGAGATGAGCGGGCTGAACCGATAGTCAGCATTGGCATCTCCCACTTTCACGGCTGCGCGCGTGGTGAATATACCATCGTCAAAGCGCCATTCGCCCGTGCCCTCCGTCATCAGCAATGGCACTGGCCCAATTTGCCCTGCGGCACCCGCATAGCGCCCGGCAAGGCCTTTGCCCTTCAGAGAGCCGTTCAGTGATGGGATATTGAGCAGCGTTGGCCGCCCATCGGCTGCCATTTTCACGCCAAGATTGTCGACCCCGAATGCCCGCCGGGCCATGTCATAACGAGCCGCAGTGGCCGCAAAGCTGATCGGCGTTGTGCCGATGCGCCCGGTCAGGCGCGGCGCGGCGATCCGGATGTCATTGCCATTGATGCACAGCGGCACGGACGCCGGTGACAGGGTAAGCTCCGCAAGGATCAAGCGGTCAAAATGAGGCGAATGGCATCCCGATAGCAAAGATTGGCCGGGGCGCAGGGCAATGGGCAGGCTCAACCCCGATACGCGCCCGCCGGCAATCGGGCCGTCCAGCGTCGCAACTGTATCGACGGTGAGACCGCGCCCGCCAAAGCTGAACCGCACAGGCGCAAGCGCCAGTCGTGAGCTCGTTGCGACCATCGGCGCAATCGTGGCGGTGCCGCTGCGACCATTCATGAGGAGGCGGCTATTGGGGAAGCCACCACCGCTGAGTGTTCCTGCCCCTGCAAACTCGATACCGCCATTTGGCCAGCGGATATCTATCGGAGCGTCTCCTGTGAGAGCCAGCCTTGCGCCACTGATGCTCTGCCCCGTGATGTCGCGTATGATCAGTCCGCCTTCACCGCCGCGCTGATCCAGCCGGTACCGCGCCTTTACAGCACTCCCCCGCGATAGGCCCTGAACAGCGCGGTTGATCTGATCCATGATGGCACCAATGGGCGAACCAGCGGCACTGTTCTGGGCAGCTGCGAGACGGTTGAGCAAGCCGCGTTCAGGGACAACTCCCTTGGCAGAAACAGCCCCTTCCGCTTCAATCGTGACCCCTTTTTTAGCGGTGGTCGTGACGGCATAGCTGCCTGACAAGCCTGTTTGCCCAAAGCTGGTGCCTAGAGCAGAACCTTTCAGTGCCGAAACAATATACTGGCCTTTGATCGCGCTGCGACCGCCAGAGAAGTTGCCAGAGAAGTTACTGTCAATCGCAATATCGTTGGCCGCAGCACCCCTGCCTGTGAGTGTCGCCAGTCGGACGTCAACACCGCCGCTCACACGGTTAAAGCCATTCTGGCCGCTGAGAGCTGCCGTTCCCGCGATCGTGGCTGCTTTGACGCCTGCACAATCCAGTGCGGCGACGGAGAGTGGGCCGCTGACTGCGGGGCCGCCTTCGCTGGTCACCAAATTGCCTGCAAACTGAACAGCGCGCGCGCTGCACCCGTCGCTGGTCAGCGAGCGTGATCCTATCGCCACTTTGCCCTTGAAACTGTTCGCCACATTGCCTTTCCCTGCCAAATGCACACCAACGCCGCCGTAGGGTGTGGCAAGGCTGAGGACCGCGTCGCTGAGTGCCACATCAATGTCAGGCAGCTTGAATGGCTCACCCGTCGGCGCAGGCAGCAGTTTGTCGACTGCGCCAAAAGTCAGAGCGCCGCGCACAAGCTGCCCGCGCAATCGCATTCCGCCTGCCCGCACAGCGCGAACCGTGACGCCGCCAAGCCCCAGTGACGTGTCAATTTCGGCCCAGTCCGCCGTCAAATCGGGACGTGCGGGATTGCCAATGACAATCTTTTCAATCCGCTGACGCTTTGTGCCAATCGCTTTGATTTCGTAGCTGGCCGGAACGCCGCGTGTGCGCAGTTCGTCATCAATATAAGATTTGGCGATGGGATCGCGCTTTGCCCAGACAGTCCCAAGGGCGACGACAGCAAGCACGACAAGCGACGCGCCGATCCAGTATCGCTTTCGTTTGACGCTTTCCACCGATCTCATAACTTCATCCAAGCCGCTTTGGTTCCCCGGTTCAAGTGGAATTGCGCCAAGAATTGCACAGTGTCGTCTGAACGGTTAGCTTGAAGGGTATGAAACCAGACACGACAGACGGCACTGGCCACCGCGCCCGGTTGCGCACGCGATTGATTGAAGGCGGCGGTGATGCGCTGATGGATCATGAGATTATCGAATTTCTGTTGATGCTGGCCATTCCGCGCGTTGATACCAAACCCATGGCCAAACGGTTGCTGAACGAATTTGGCGGCATTGGCGGTTTGCTGTCAGCCGACGCAGAGGCAATCATGCGCAGTGGCGGGGTCGGCGAATCTGCGGCCGCTGCACTCAAGATCGTCCAAGCAGCAGCGCTGAGGATGCTGCGCAGCGAAGTGAAGTCTCAGCCG
Source organism: Sphingomonadales bacterium (assembly GCA_031430995.1). Classification (GTDB taxonomy): domain Bacteria; phylum Pseudomonadota; class Alphaproteobacteria; order Sphingomonadales; family Sphingomonadaceae; genus Aquisediminimonas. Next base: position 22,899 of record JANPCO010000226.1, read on the forward strand.
ATCCTTGCCAGCTGGCAGGCAATGCTCGATTATCTGCGCGTCGATCTGGCCCATATCACAGTCGAACGTGTTCGTGTCCTGCATCTGAATAGCAAGAATATGCTGATCCGTGATGAACTGATGGCTGAAGGCTCCATTGACCAGGCCGTCATTCATGTGCGCGAAGTGATCCGCCGGGCCATTGATCTGGGCAGTGCGGCGATCATCCTTGTCCACAACCATCCCTCTGGCGACCCCCAACCCAGCCGCGCGGATATCATGCTGACGCGCGACATTGCCGATGCGGGCAAAAAACTCGGAATAGCGGTGCATGATCATGTGATCATTGGCGCGGGCGGGCATAGTTCGATGCGAGCGATGGGGCTGATATGATGACGGTTGAACGACGTCTGTTCCTGTTGGGTGCCTTGGCTGCCGCTGCTGCTCCAGCGTTCGCACAATCGCGCCGCACCTCTGCATCCTTTATCGCAGCAGCCCGCAAACAAGTGGGCGTTACGATCAGCTATGATCCTGCCTACAGCCGCCTTGCCTTTCCCGGCGGCGATGTGCCGCGTGCGAAAGGCGTGTGTACTGATGTGATCATTCGCGCCTACCGCGATGCTTTCGGGTTGGACTTACAAGCGCTCGTCAATGCCGACATGAAGCGTGTTTTCGACGCTTATCCCAAACGCTGGGGGCTGCGCACGACGGACCGCAACATTGATCACCGCCGTGTGCCGAATTTACAGACATTCCTTACCCGTCAGAATGCAAAGCTTGCCATACCAGCTGATGCCTCGGGCTGGCGCGCTGGTGATATTGTGACAAGCCTTGTCGGCGGCACGCTTCCCCATATTGGCATTGTTTCGGATAGGAAAACCGCTTTTGGACGCGCTTTAGTCATCCATAATATCGGCGGTGGCACGCGCGAAGAAGATCAGTTGACAGCGCATAAGATCACAGGCCGATACCGCTGGGCCCTGGACGGATAGGATCAAGACGCAACCCGCGCAATTTGATGACATAGCAGAGTTGCCGTGGCGGGGCAGTGGCACTAGCTAGGGGCAATGGCAGACCCTTACAGCATCATTGGAGTGGCACGGAGCGCGACTGAGGCCGAAATTAAAAAAGCCTATCGCAAACTCGCCAAAGAACTCCACCCCGACACCAACCGCGACAATCCAAAAGCCGCAGAACGATTTGCCCAAGTGACGCAAGCCTATGACTTGCTGTCAGACAAAGCAAAACGCGCGCAATTTGACAGGGGGGAAATCGACGAAAATGGTCAGCCGCGCAATCCGTTTGGCGGTGGCGGCGGCAATCCATTCGGCGGCGGGGGTGGACAGCAAAGTGCTGATTTTAGTGACATCTTCGAAGGCATTTTCGGTGGATCGCGATCCCGGAGCGCAGGTGGGGGCTTTGGCGGCTTTGGCGGCGGTGCGCGAGCGCCTGTGCCGCGGGGCGGCAATGTCTCTTACCGGTTGAACGTGCCGTTTGTGGACGCTGCCACGTTGGCGCCGCAGCGGATCACTTTGCGTGACGGCAAAACGATTGATCTGAAACTGTCCGCCGGGATCGAAAGCGGCACTCAGATGAAACTGGCCGGAAAAGGCGATCCCGGCCCTGGCGGCCCCGGCGATGCGCTGGTGACCATTGAAATTCAGCGTCACGCCTATTTCATTCGCGATGGGGATCATGTGCGGATGAACTTGCCGATATCCTTGAATGAAGCAGTGAAAGGCGGGCCGGTCAAAGTACCCACAGTCGACGGCGCGGTGATGCTGAAAATATCTGCCGGTGCAACATCGGGCCAAGTCATGCGTTTGAAGGGCAAAGGCTTCACGCTAAAGAGCGGGGAGCGGGGGGACCAGTTGGTGACGCTCATGATTGATTTGCCAAAAGATGACGCCGCACTTCAGGCGTTTGTGGCAGAGTGGACGGATGCGCGTGATGTGCGGGGCAGCCTAGGCTAGTCATGCGTCCGATTTCTCCTGAGACCCCGGCAGAACGGACAAAGCACCCAAGTGCCCATCCGCGCAAGCCGGGCTGGCGGGGGTGGATTGGCCCGGGGTCACAGAGCTTTGAAATTATCCGCCGCGTGGTTGTGGGCGTGTTTAACGAAGGGTTTAT
>JANPCO010000227.1:0-3306 GCA_031430995.1 Sphingomonadales bacterium
CGGCACTATCATGGGGCTGTCCTCTGCCATCGGTGAGGCAATCACGCTCGACAAGGGCGCGGTCCAGCAGAGCAACTTTACCGATTACCCGATACTGCAGATGGCCGGTGCGCCGTTGGTGCATGACATCCATTTCATCAACAGCGGCGCTTATATGGGCGGTATCGGCGAACCAGGGGTTCCGCCAGCGGCACCCGCGCTGGCAAACGCTCTGTTTGCAGCGACAGGCAAACGTGTGCGCAGCCTGCCGATTTTAACGCAGGCAAAGGCGTAGGGTTTGCCGGAAGCAAGGTTGCTTGCCCCGACCGATAATCTGGAGATCGCCGAAACACTCGCGCGCGCTTTCCAGAACGAGACGGGGTGGAGCTATGTCATCCCCGACGCTAAACAGCGCACGCAGCGATTGGCGGGAGCGTTCCATTTGATTTTGCGCGACGAACACCGCAAAGGCGCGGTTTATGGCACCGACGGGATCGAAGCGGTGACGCTATGGCGCGGGCCTGGGCAAGCGCATGACAGCCTGTGGGACAAAGCGAGGCTGATGCTGCCGTTTGCACAAGTGCTTCGCTACTCCATCCTTCGCGGGTTGGAAGTGGCCGACCTTATTGAAAAGCACCTTCCCAAAGAGCCGGTCTGGTATCTCCACTACGCCGGATGCGACCCCGATTTCCAAGGCAAAGGCTTCGGCGGAGCCGCCATCCGCGCCGGGCTGGACCGCGCCGATGAAGACGGGCTTCCGGCGTATCTGGAAACCGCCGACGAACATAATATCGCTCTATACCAAAACTTCGGTTTTGAGGTGAAGCATAGCTGGCATGTGCCGGAGGGGCCGCAATTCTGGGGGATGCAGCGGGCGGGGAAGACTAGGCATTGAGAGTTATTGGACCAACTGGTTTTACGCACCGTGCTATGCCAAACTTCATAATATCGAATTGGATTCCTGCGATTTCTCAACATTTGTTTTGATAATCAAGAAATCCGCAATCAGCTTGGCGTGATTATAGTCATCGCGGTCAATACCAAGTTGGATAAGAAAATCCAAAAAAGCGACCATTGCCATGTTTGCGAGATGGCCCGCCTCATGAGCCACAATACTTAACTCAAGTCCTATCGGGTCTCGCTCTCCATGTAGCAGTTCCGACCGGATTACATAGACACGCTTTACCTTAGACTTTATCTCGTCCGACGTTCCTTCGTCTGGCCAACCTGCAATAAGACATGCGACACGTTCACCCACTTTTTCAGCAAGGTCGTCTCTTTCGTTGCAGCTAGTTAGAGTTTCCAGCACCGTGACAAATTTTGCTATTCGGGAGCTGGCGTAAGTATCAAGTGACCCGTCGTTGAACCATTGCAGGGCGCTCAAATATTTGCGCTTAAGGAAAGTCTGCTCTGCTGGTCTGACGACGGACCGTACGATTTGATCCAGAGTTCGCAGCCTTATTGCGTTGCTTCCTTGGTTTAGGTCTTCCCACCATGTCGGAGCAAAAGGCGCCTGTTGCCCGTCCTGATGCCAAGTTAAATGAGGCTCGCCTGCAATAAAATGCAATTCAGCACGGTCCCGAAGGTAGTTCTGATGCTCAGACATTCGGACGCGACTTTCCGGCCCCTTACCCATAAGGATTTTCAGGACTGATAATGCTGTCTGCACTGCCAGCAGCGATATCCGCTTGGCCGCTGCAGGATCTGACGTGTGGACGGTCACATCGGCGATCCACCCAAAGGAAATGTAGTAATTTTCAATTTTCTCGCGAAATCCGTTTATCCCCGATTTCCATGAGTTCAATGCAGAATCTATGTCATCTTTGCCAAATTCGGTTGGCCTAAATCGAACGTCCCCAATCAGAAACTCGGAAGGGTTGGCCCCGAAACAGATATGGCACTGCCAAATGAAACGATAAGGCTTAACACCGTTCCGGATTGAGTCATCCAGACCGTGGATCATTTTGGAAATTGAGCCATCATTAATGGCTTTTCGCATCTTGAAAAATTTGTAAGCGATCACTTCCTCAACCTGCTCAGCGCATTGCGATACGCTGATTAGATGAACCCAGCCGCGACGTTGGAGGTATGAGAAACACCACTCTTGGATTTGACGCCGCGCGTCCATTCCAACTTCGACATAGGTTTCGCCAGTTCGATCAGAGATATGCGCAAAATGAGCCATCCGGTCATTCAACGGAATGCTGTTGGGATCTATGCCCTTCAGCTCTTTTGCCTTTTCACGGCAGAAGAGAATTATGTCGTTGAGCTGCTGCTCCAAGCTTTTGGACTTCGGCATGAATCACTTTTGAATGGAACCAAATGATCTTAGGTGCAACCTAGGAATTGCGTCTCAGTTCTGCAGAAGCTCACCCTGTCGGCATCGTATCTGGCCGCAAATATTGAAACATATGCGGCACGTAATCCGCCTTGCCGAGCGCAACCCCTTCACTTCGCAATATCGCGTACGCCGTCATGACATGAAAATAGAACTGCGGCAGCGCCCAATCGCGGGCATATTGCTCTGCGGTCAGGTCGAATATCATGCCGTTAGGAATTTCGTGTGCGATCGTGCCACTGGGATCGGCATCGAGCGCGTCGGGGGCCAGACTGTCGAGAAGTGCTATAGCTTCTTCTATTCGCGCTTTCGCATCTGCAATCGAACTTGGCCGCTCCCCTGCATTGCGGCCTTCATTGCGCAGTTCTTCCACAGTCGCCGGGAAAGCCTCTCCGCGAACCCGGTATACCGCCTCATGCGACTGCACGCAGGCAAAGCGGATTTGCGTGGCTAGCGGAAACATGTCGGGTGCGAGGCGGGCGGATAACAATGCTTGTGCTTCCTCCTCCGGCAACTGCCCCTCTGCCTTGGTCAGCCAACCTGTGAGTGTTTTCAGCAGCTGGGTGAAGGTCGGGACGAGCACATTTGTTAATGACATCGCGAAAGTCTCCATTGGGTAAGCGAGTATTGCGTTAATGCATTAATCGCTCTATCGGCCCTCCCACGCAACGGGTCTTTGTGAAAGCAAGGATAATAGGGAATGTGGTGAGGCTTGGGGGTGACCCCGGACCTAATCCACGACTGCTCCCGCAACTGTAACCGGCGAGTTCGCGCCCCATATGCCACTGGAGAAATCCGGGAAGGCGGGGTGCAATGAACGTTGACCCGGAAGTCAGGAGACCTGCCCGCCTGCGGTCGTCTTTCTACGCGGGCGGGATGTACCTCGTGGACGGAGTTAGGTGCGGCGATGCTGCGCCCGACCTTCGCATGACGGCGAATTTGAACCGTTATGTGAAGGAAAATAGTGTGAAATATTTGAAATTTACGGC
>JANPCO010000228.1:0-2294 GCA_031430995.1 Sphingomonadales bacterium
TGCAAGGCGACCGTCGCGATGATATTGCACCAAACTATATCGGCCCGAACTTTTACGGAAATGCTGGAAAGCGTAATCCGAACTTCGCAGCCGCCATTCCGATTGACGTGACCAACACGAACAATGGCGCCTTCCTGCGCGCGACTGATGATGGCATTCCCGGCGTGCGGCTGTTCCCAGCCCTGACCGGCGGCAGCATCTTAACGTCTGAATCAGGAACAGTTTTCCAGTTCACGGGGACAGCATCCCCCGGAGGCACCGTCCCAGGAAGTTTTAGCGCCATTGTGGCTGGCAATCAGGCAGGTGCGCTGATCAATATCAGCGGTGTGACACAGATCGTGCCCGGCATCGGCGTTTCCGGTGTGACTGCTGGTGGCTTGTCGGGTAATGCTCCAGCCGTTGGAGGTGCAGGTCTTCCCGCGAACACGTTTACGCGCTTCGCGCCGACATCGCTTCCTGCCGGCGTCACTGCGACGCAAGTTATTCAGGCATTGGCGCCTACCTTTGTCGTCCCGGCGGGAACGACGGCTGCACAGCTATCGACACTGGCAGTGAACCTTTTGCAGGCCAATCGGCCAACGCCTCGGGAATATCTGGCCGCTAACCCCAACACGCCAGTGAATGCGTTTCTCGGGTCATTTGTTGGCGGGTTTTTTGATGCTCCGAATACAGACCCTGCGTCATCTGCATTTTTGCCACGAGTTGCGGTCCCGCTGAAATTTGACAACACAGGCAATCTTGTCGCTTACAACACCGGATCGTTCAGCCCAACGACACCTGCAACACTCGGCGGAGCGCCAAATAGCGATTATTATAACGCGCAGCGCTACACAGTCGTCCGCACGGAACAAGACCGCTACATCGGCAATTTAATCGGGCATTTCGACCTCACTGACAACATTCGCTTCTATACGGAAAACCTGTTTTCCAAGGTCGATAACCTGGCCGTTCGCAATGTTGCAACGGGTAACAGCATTGCGGGCACCGCCACGGAAACTTCGGGTATTGTGGCCAACCTGAACAACCCATTCCTGAACGCTCAAGCCCGCGCGACTCTCGTTGCGGCTGGTGTGCCGACAACGGGTCCCACGGCAAATTTGTTTAATCTGTCGCGCATCAACCAAGACATCTTGGGCGACAACCAAGCGTCGGCGACGTCAAGCACCTATCGTTCGGTCAACGGTTTCAAGGGCGACTTCGGTCTGTTCGGCCGTGATTTCAAGTTTGACACTTCGTTCAGCTATGGGTTGTCAAAGGCGAAAATCACCAACCGCAGCATTCGCGACGTTGAATATGCACTGGCATTGGACGCTGTGACGGACGGGACCGGTAAGATCGTTTGCCGCGTGCAGACACCTGGCGCTTCAACAGCCCTTCCGCTTGGCGTGATCAACACTCAAATTCGCCGGATCAAAGGCGCAGACGGTGTCCTCGTAGAGCAATTTGTCTCACGCGTCGTGACACCCGCCCAAGTTGCCGGATGTCAGCCGCTCAATCCCTTTGGCTACAACCAGATGAGTCAGGCATCGAAAGACTATGTGACGTTTACAGGTGTTGCCCGCAACACCAGTGAGCAGCTCGGCACCCAAGCAACAATTGCGACCAGCAGCTTGTTCGATTTACCTGGCGGGGGCTTCGGGTTCGCGCTTAACGGGGAATGGCGCAAGGACAAGCTTGATTATCAGCCAAGCGAAGAGCAACAGCTTGGTGTGAGCCGGACAGCCGGTCTCGCTGCAACTCAAGCTTCGGTGACATCAATCGAAGGATCTGTGGAAGCTCGTATTCCAATCTTCGGCGAAGATTTCACAGCCCCGCTGTTTCAATCTTTCACCTTCACACCTGGCATTCGCTTTGTGAAGCAAGACGGTAATGCCCCGGATGTGAAGCGTTTGAGCGGTGCACTTGATCTGAATGAAGCCAAAGGCAAGTGGAACTCACTCTATTCGCTGGCCGCCACTTGGCAGCCGATTCGTGACATCACTCTGCGAGCCAATGTGACGCGTTCCATTCGTCAGCCATCGGTCGTTGAACTGTTTCTGGGCAACCAGTCCGCGTTCAACACACCGACTGATCCTTGCGGGAACGCCGCGATTGCTTCAGGCGGCTTTGCGGCCAACCGTAAAGCCAACTGCGAACAAGAAGTCGTTCGGTTAAACATTGCGCCGGACCGCGCCGGTGCCTCGGCCTTCCTTGTTGGTTTCGTGCCGCAGGCTGTTGCATTGCAGGGCGGGTTCTCGGGTTCCGCCTCGTTGAAGCCTGAAAAGGGAAGAAGCTGGACGGCAGGTGCTGTTGTC
>JANPCO010000229.1:0-7247 GCA_031430995.1 Sphingomonadales bacterium
CAAGAATGAAATGGTTCCCGGCATCGAAGGCGGGATGAGCAGCTACGGCGGCGAAACCATGTCTATCTATGACGCTGCCATGCGCCACAAGGCAGACGGATCGCCATTGGTTGTGATTGCCGGCAAAGAATATGGCACAGGCTCCAGCCGTGACTGGGCCGCAAAGGGCACCAATCTGCTCGGTGTGCGGGCGGTGATAGTCGAAAGCTTCGAACGCATCCACCGCAGTAACTTGGTGGGCATGGGCGTGCTGCCGCTGCAATTCATGAACGGCGACACGCGCGGTTCGTTGGGTTTGACTGGGGAAGACAGCTTTACCGTTGTCGGCGTCGCTGACCTGAAGCCGCGCCAGACCGTTGAAGTGCTGGTGACCCGCGCTGACGGATCGTCCTTCACGTTCAACGCACTGTGCCGCATCGACACCGCCAACGAAGTCGAATATTTCATGAACGGCGGCATCTTGCATTATGTGCTGAGGAAGCTGGCGGCTTAGCCGGTCGGGATCATCCTTGCGACGATGATCGCTGCGACAAGGGACTAGCGGAGCACGGCCATCATGGCGTCGACACTGACGAATTTTTCGCGGGGTGCGCCTGCGCGGGCGCGTGCTGTTTCAGCGGCTTCGATGCGCTTCCAATCGAGGAAAGACACGACTTTCGCGCTTCGACTGGCTAAGATGACATCCAGCCCGGAACCGCCCGCTTTGCCTGACCCTGCGCGCGCGTCCGCCGCGATCAGATCAACCACGCTGATACCGTCAGGTCGGTTCGTGCCAATCGTGCCACTCGGGCCGCGCTTGGCCCAACCGACACAGTAAAGGCCAGGCGAAATCCGCCCTTCATCATTGGCAAAGCGGCCCCGGCCTTGATCATAGGGCACGCCTTCCATCGGCGGCGTTTGATAGCCAATGCAGGCCACCACAAGCCCGCAAGGAATGGCATAGCGTTCGCCAGTGCCAATAGCGCGCAGGTTTGCGTCAAGCTTTGTGCGCTCTACGATGATCCGCTCAACTTTACCGTCGCCTTCCACTGCGATAGGCATAGCGAAGAAATCAAATTCCACTGTAATTGACTTCGGCGCCGCATCACGCCCTGCAAAATCGCGCAAGTGAGCCACTGATTTGCGCAGTCCGGGCTCCAGCGCTGCATCATCGCTGACCGGCGGCAGGTCAGCCGCGTCGACCAATGGCGATGCGCGTTCAAGATGGCCGAGTTCGCCAAGCTCTTTGGGTGTCATCGCAATCTGATGCGGGCCGCGGCGGCCCAGCACGCTGATCCGGCTGATGCGGGAACTTTGCAAATCATCCAGTGCATGGCCGACAATATCAGAACCACCAAATTCCTCATGCGTTTTTGACAGGATCCGCGCCACATCCAGCGCGACATTGCCGTTGCCGACAATGACTGCCGCTGGCCCATCAAGCGGCGGGTTCAGGCCCACAAAATCAGGGTGGCCATTATACCAGCCGACAAACGCCGCCGACCCGATCACGCCGGGCAAGCTATCCCCGGCGATACCCAGCGTCCGGTCATTCGGCGCGCCCGTGGCGATGACAACAGCGTCATACAAGCCCTGCAATTCAGCGATGCTAACGTCAGTGCCAACGGTGACGTTGCCGACAAAGCGGACATTATCGGCCATGTTCGTCGTTTCATAGCGCCGCGATACGCCTTTGATTGACTGGTGGTCCGGCGCAACGCCAAACCGGATGAGGCCGTAAGGGACGGGCAGCCGGTCAATAATATCAACGCGCACATCATCACCAAATTTCTTTTGCGCAGCTTCGGCTGTGTAATATCCTGCCGGACCTGATCCAATCACTGCAATGTGCCGCACAGACATGCTCCCCTGTTCTCTCTGCGCAGAAGCTAACGGCGCGGCCCGCAAATTCAAGCAAGATTGCCTTGTCCGCACAATCGATTATTTGCGGACGATGACTGCCATTCAAACTCTCACGCTTCGCCCCTATCATGACGATCTGGCGGAGGCCTTTTACCGCATCAATGCGGAATGGATCGAAACCATGTTCGTGATGGAAGTTACCGACCGTGACATCCTGAAGAACCCGCGCGAACGGATCATCGATGCGGCGGGCGATATCCTTTTCGTAGAAGCTTCAGGTCTTGGGATTGTCGGAGTTTGTGCTTTGCTCAACACCGGCGACGGCGCGTTTGAACTCACCAAAATGGGTGTATTGGAAAGCGCGCGGGGCCGCAAAGCCGGTGAGTTCCTGCTCAGCGCGATGATAGCGCGCGCCCGTGAACTCGGCGCGCGCAAGCTCTATTTGCTCACCAACAAGAAATGCGCGGCGGCCGTCCATCTGTATGAAAAACTCGGCTTCGTCCACGACGCTGCGATCATGCAAGACTACGGCGCCCGCTACGACCGCTGCGACGTAGCGATGGTTTTTCCGTTCTAGCGGCTACTCCGCCGCCATTGCCAGTTGCTGCATTTGTGGCCCGCGGATGACGGTGCCGGGGGTTGGGCCTTGCATGACACCATCCCGAAACGTGACTTCGCCTGATTTGATCGTGCAGACATAGCCGTCAGCCTTTTGCAGCAACCGCTTGCCACCGGCTGGCAGATCGAAGGCCATCCACGGCTTGCCGAGCTTAAGTGCTGCCATATCAATGACGTTCACATCGGCAAGATAGCCCGGGGCAAGGACACCGCGATCGTGAAGGCCGTAGAGCACCGCTGTATCCCTGCACTGGCGCTTGATTGCATTCTCAAGCGTAATCCGCTGGCCTTTGCGATCCCTCACCCAGTGTTGCAGCATGAACGTGGGCGAAGCCGCATCGCAGATCGTGCCGCAATGCGCGCCGCCGTCTGACAGTGAATTCACGCAGTCATCGCTGGTCTGAAGCGCCTCAAGGAAATTCAGATTGCCATCGGCATAGTTCAGGATCGGGAAATAGATAAAGCCTTTGCCGTCATCCGCCATCATCAAGTCATAGGCATAGTCCTCGCCCGATACCCCTGCGGCAGCTGCGCGCGCCATGATGCTTTCAGCTTGGGTGGGTTCGTAGTTGAAGCCTTCGTCCATTTCAAACTGGATGAACCATCCGCCTGCCACGATCTTGAGCAAATCAAGCACATCGCTTTCGGGCCAGACATTGGCTTCGGACAGCATCCGGGCTTTGAAAGCCGGATCGCTCAGATGCGCATATTGTTCATCCCAAGACAGGTTCTCTATTTCCGCCCATGCAGGCTTGAACTTGAACGGATGCACTGTCCCTTGCCATGCCATGATGATGCCATTGCCGCGCAGGGCAATTTGCGCAACGATCTTCGCGCCTTTGGCGTTTTCAGCGCGCATATTATCAATCTGCTCATCAAGTGGCAGTTCTTTGGCGATGGATTGGAGCGCTGCGAAAGTGACAGGAAGCCCAGTTTCGCGGCTGAGTTCGCCCATCCATTCAAATTCATTCCATTCGCGTTTCAAGTCGCTGGCCATTTCAAACACGCCGTAGCCGACCCGGCCCATCGCGCGGCCAATGCCAATCAGTTCTTCCTTGGTGGCTGTTGTTCCGGGCACAAGCACGCCGTCGATGGATTTGTGAAGGACGGTCCGCGACGTGGAAAAACCAAGTGCACCGCTGCGCAGGCCTTCTTCCACAATTTTGGACATTTGGGCGATGTCAGTTTCCGTTGGTGCTTCGTTATTCGCACCGCGTTCGCCCATCACATAGGCCCGCACTGCGCCGTGGGGCACATGAGTTCCAACATCAACGGTGCGGGGCAGCCTTTCAAGTGCGTCCATATATTCCGGAAAAGTCTCCCAATCCCAAGTCATTCCTTCGGCCAGTGCTGTGCCGGGAATATCCTCGACCCCTTCCATCAGGCCGATCAGCCAGTCATGCTTATCTGGTTTGGCAGGGGCAAAGCCAACGCCGCAATTGCCCATGACGACAGTCGTCACACCGTGCCAACTAGAGGGGCCCATTTCGGCGTCCCACGTCGCCTGCCCGTCATAATGGGTGTGGATATCGACAAAGCCGGGAGTGACCGTCAGCCCGCGAGCGTCAATTTCTTCGCGGCCCTTGGCACTGATGGTGCCAACCGCGGAGATCATGCCTCCGTCAATCGCCACATCGCCAATAAAAGGCGCAGCGCCCGTTCCGTCAACAACTGTGCCGCCGCGAATGACCAGATCATGCATCTCGACTCTCCTCTAATGTGGTTGGAGAGAAGCTATCATGATTATGCGCAAACGGAAGCGGGCTTTTTAGTTAGGGCAAAGGCAAGCCGCGCGGCGGGGACTCACAGCATATATTTGAGTTTCACCGATTGGCGGTTTACGCCTTCACTGATCGTAAAGGAGGCCGCCCCGAATTTTGGCGGGCCAAATGTGATGGCCGGGTTACGCGAAAAGCCAAAGCCTTCCTTGGGCAGGAAAACCCGCATATCCATTTTGCCATTGCCATTTTCATCATGGATCATCGAAATGGCATAAGAACCCGGTGCAACACCATCGAAGCGGACAGTGCCGCCGCCACTGGCAACCACTTTCGCATTCAAGGCCTTGGGGTCTTTGCTACAGTCAGGAAAGGCCTTTGGATTGGCCGTCAAGCAAACAAGCATATTGCCCTTTGCAGACCGCTTGCCCGTTATAGAAACATCAAGACTGCTGGCGACGGCTGCGCGCGGCGCGTTCATGGGCGAAAGTGCCAAGGCCAAGGTCAGTGCCACAAAGCCAGTCCCAAAAGCGGAAGTATAAGCCATAATTCCCTCGATATTCGTCATGATGACGTTGATGATGCGTGGCTGTTATCATCAAATTCCCTAACGGGCCGTTAACCAGCCCTTTTGGAAAGACTTCCCACCCCATATGATTGGTGATGCCCATAACGGTCATGATCAGCAGCACAACCCCCAGCGCGCTGACGTGCATTGGGATCACAAAGACCAATACGGGGATAACAATGGCACCCGTCAGCGCTTCCCACGGGTGAAACGCCATTGCGGCCCAGGCTGTTGGCGGCTTGCTGGCATGGTGTACCGCATGAGCGCGCTTGAACGGCACGGGGCGGTGCATCCAACGGTGGGTCCAGTAAAACCATGTATCATGGGCTGCGAGAGCCAGAAAAATCGACACGGGCCACCACCAGACCGGATAATCGCTGAATGACGTGTAGACCTGCGTCCAGCCCAGCGTATCCCAGCCCCAAGCGACGATGCCTGCCGGAACGCCGTAAATTCCGGCACTGGCGAGGGACCAGAAAATCTCTCGCCTGATCTGAGGTTCCAGCCCCTGATACAGCCCAGGATGCTTGCGCTGCGTCAACCACGCAAAGCCAGCACTGGCGGCGAAATAGCGCGCTCCCACGATCAGCGTCATGATGATGGCAGACAGCACTATGGTCAAAAACAATGTCATTTCACTTCTAAGTTATTACGCACTGCAATTCACGCCAACCCAGCACAAGTGCCTGTCACCCAGTCCAACACAGCAGCATCGTCTGGCCCTGCTAATTGCGGCCCGACGATGGCCAGCACCTGCGCGTGATAGTCATCCCACCAGCGCAGTTCATCGCGGCTCAGCAGCGTCGGATCAACCAGTGCGCTGTCAATCGGCGCAAAGGTGAGCGTTTCAAACCCAAAATAGCGGCCTTCCGCCCCGCCAATGTCGCGCTCTTCAACTAGTACAAGGTTTTCAATGCGAATGCCGTATTCGCCTTGTTTATAATAGCCGGGCTCGTTGGAAATGATCATGCCAGGGTGAAGCGCTTCGCCTGTTCCCGCCTGGCCGCCTGCGGGTTTGGCAATCCGCTGTGGGCCTTCATGCACGGCAAGGAAACTGCCAACGCCGTGGCCAGTGCCGTGGGCGTAATCGACCCCTGCCTGCCACAAGGCCGCGCGGGCCAGCGTATCAAGCTGACTGCCATTGGTTCCTGCAGGAAAGACGGCGCGCGCAATGGCGATATGGCCTTTTAGCACGCGCGTGAAACGGTCCTTCATTTCGGCGGTCGGCTGGCCAGGGCCGACCCAGATGGTGCGCGTAACGTCAGTTGTGCCGTCCAGATACTGGCCGCCGCTATCAACCAGATAGATGCTGTTGGGTTCAATCGCCCGGTTGCTGGCTTCATCGACTTTGTAGTGCGGGCTCGCGCCGTTGGGGCCTGCAGCGGATATCGTGTCAAAGCTCAAATCCTTCAGTTTACCTGTCGCAATGCGAAAGTCATGCAGCTTTGCAGCGGCGGATAGCTCGGTCAGGTCGCCTTTGTGCGCTTCTACCGATAACCAGTGAAGGTATCGGCTGAGCGCTGCGCCGTCGCGCTTTTGCGCCGCGCGGTGCCCGGCTTGTTCAATCGGGTTTTTAATCGCTTTGGGCAGGATGGTGGGGTCACGCACTTCAAACAGGACTGCGCCGCCGTCTGTCAGCCGGTTGAAAATCGCTGCAACGGCCCGTTCCGGGTCCACTGCCACGCGTTTGCCCTCCATCTGCCCAAGCGCCGGGGCAAAGCTGCTGCGCGGATGGACGCGCACGGCATTTCCCAGATGCGCGCGGACTGCGTCATCCATTTTGTCCAGTTCAACATAGAGATCCGCCGTGCCGTCCTTGTTGATGACGGCAAAAGAGAGCGCGACGGGCGTATGCGAGACATCAGCCCCGCGAATGTTGAATGTCCACGCCACACTATCCAGTGCGGAAATGATCGCAGCGTCATAGCCACGCGCTGTCAGCCAATCGCCAACGGCTGCGCGCTTTTCGGCGCTGTTCTGGCCCGTATACTGATCATCCAGCACAGTGAGCTTTGCGTCCGAAGGCGCGGGCTGATCCGCCCAGACGGCATCGATTGGGTTCCGGTCGACTGCAACCAGTTCTGCGCCTCTGGCTGCCAGTGCGCGTCCAGCGGCATCGGCCCAACTTTTGGTGTGCAGCCAGGCATCATATCCAATCCGCGCGCCAGCAGGCGCATGATCACGCAACCAGTCAGAAAGGCTGGTTTCAGGCACGCCGACATAAGCCCAGTGCCTGCCGTCCACTTGCTGGCGCACTTGCAGCGTATAGCGTCCGTCTGTGAAAATCGCTGCCTCTTCGCTCAGCACCACAGCGGCGCCTGCTGACCCGCCAAAGCCAGTCAGCCACGCCAGGCGCTGTGCATAATCGCCAACATATTCGCTCATATGCTCATCACAGATTGGCACGACAAATCCGTCGAGACGGTCAGATTTCAATTGGTCACGAAGGGCGGAAAGACGGTCGGCGTGGCTGGACATGGGGATACTCGCTGAGTTGATCT
>JANPCO010000230.1:0-4427 GCA_031430995.1 Sphingomonadales bacterium
GTGGCGGATCGCGCTGAGGCCCAGAGCGGCACCACTGCCTTCATCGGAAATCGGAAAGCCGTATCCGCCAATGCTGAAACTATCTTCGCCGCGCTTCACCAGGCCAACGCTGCCAGTGCCTAATATCAGGATCGCCCCGTCGCCGCCGCGATGTGCGCCGGCGCTCGCAATCACAGCGTCACTTGTCAGCACCATATTGGCAAAGGGAAACTCCAGCGCCGCTATTTTGGCCTTCATTCCCGTCCGGTTGATGCCTGCAATCCCAAAGCAAGCCCGGATGGTGGCTGCTTGCCCATCATTCAGCCCCGCCTCTACAATCGCTTGCTTCGACACGTCGAGCAATGCCGTGTGAAGCGCCTCCAGCCCGATCCGCGTGTTCGCCGGGCCTGCTTCACCACTGCCCAGAACCTGCCCTGTCTCGTCGGACAGACGCGCCCGACAATGGCTGCCACCGGCATCAACGCCAAGATAATAGGTCATCTGTTTGGCCCCGTTTGATTTGGTCGTGTGCGCTTTAGCATAGCCAACGTGAAAATATCATGGCAGCATCACGGGGCGGATACCCGCGCCAGCAATCGCTCCGCCATTTCGACATGCATTGTCTCAATCATCCGGTCCCGAAATCGCTCTGCCCCACCTGATGCAGCAGCAATCAACGCGCGCGCTTCCTCAACCTCAGCCTCTGATGGAGACCATATCCGGTTCGCCGTCTCAATCTGCGCCGGGTGGATCAGCGTCTTCCCATCAAAGCCGTAGCGCCGCCCTTCCGCACATGCCGCCGCCAGCCCTTCCAGATTGGCAAGATCATTAAACACCCCGTCAAATGCCCAGATGCCTGCCGCCCGCGCGGCCAACACTATGGTCTGCAATGAAAGTGATAAGCCAAGCCTGCCACTGCCCGCCGGAATATGCAGTTCATTGGCCAGATCATTGGTGCCAGCAATTAAACCAATGACATCCTCTCCAGCGGCAATCGCCTCAGCGTTCAGGATGCCTCTGGGTGTTTCGATCATCGCGATCAGCGGCTTGCGCAGAGTCTCAGCCAACCGTTCAGCGGCAGCGGCGTCCTCAACTTTTGGCACGATGACGACATCACAGGCTGACGCGCGCACGGCAATCACATCTGCGGTATGGGCCGCCGATCCGGGCGCGTTGATCCGGATTGCCACGATCCTATCGCCAAAGCCTTCGCGTGCCGCCGCAACTGCTGCTGCCCGTGCTTCATCCTTCATGCCCGGCTTTACAGCATCTTCCAGATCAAGAATGATCATGTCTGCGGCCAGCCCCCGCGCCTTTTCGATCGCACGCGCATTGGAAGCTGGCAGATAGAGCGCAGTGCGGGGCGGCAAGGTTTCGATCGGGTTCATCCGATTATACTTGGCGAATGGCGCACAAGACGGCAATATCCGTTATGATAATCAGGAGGGTTTGATGGAATATTTTGTGCTGGTGCTGGTCGTGTTGGCGATATTGTTCCTGATCATGGGCGTAACTGTGGTGCGCCAAGGCTTTGTTTACACCATCGAACGCTTCGGTCGCTTCACCTACGCAGCGCAACCGGGCTTTAACTTCATCATCCCGTTTTTTGACCGGATCGGCCGTAAAGTGAATGTGATGGAACAAGTGCTTGATATTCCGGGGCAGGAAATCATCACCAAAGACAATGCCATGGTGGGCGTGGACGCCATTGTGTTTTTCCAGGTGCTCGATGCGGCCAAAGCGGCCTATGAAGTGTCTGACCTGTATGTGGCGATCATGCAGATCACGACGACGAACCTGCGCACAGTGATGGGGTCAATGGACCTTGATGAAACCCTGTCCAAGCGTGACGAAATCAATGCGCGGCTGCTATCGGTTGTCGATCATGCGACGAGCCCCTGGGGGGTAAAGCTGACGCGTGTTGAAGTGAAAGACATTCGCCCACCAGCGGATATTTCCAACGCCATGGCCCGGCAGATGAAGGCCGAACGTGAAAAGCGTGCGCAAATTCTTGAAGCCGAAGGCCTTCGCGCTGCTGAAATCCTGCGCGCAGAAGGCGAAAAACAGGGCCAAATCCTGCAAGCCGAAGGCCGCCGCGAAGCGGCTTTCCGCGATGCCGAAGCCCGCGAACGCGAAGCCGAAGCCGAAGCCAAAGCGACCGAAATGGTCTCCTCCGCCATTGCCCGCAGCGGCAGCCAAGCCATCAATTATTTCATCGCGCAAAAATATGTTGAAGCGATTAGCCAGTTCGCAACATCGCCCAATGCCAAGACCATCCTGTTCCCTGTCGAAGCCACGCAGTTGATGGGCACACTGGGCGGCATCGGTGAAATCGCGAAGGAAGCCATGAAGGATAACAAGTGATGGACGTATTCGGCACGCTTTCGCCCCAGTGGTTCTGGCTTTCGCTCGGTGTTTTGCTGGCGGCTGCGGAGCTTGTTGCGCCGGGCTTTTTCCTCATCTGGCTGGCGCTTGCCGCGTTTGCCACGGGTTTGGTCGCATTTGTTTTGCCCATTGGCTTTCCCTTACAAGTTGGGCTGTTTTCGGTGCTAGCCGTGGTGGCTGTCTACGGTGCGCGGCGCTGGCTGGTGAACAACCCAATCATCTCCGACGATCCCCTGCTCAATAATCGCGGCGGGCGCATGGTTGGAGAGATTGTAACAGTTGCAGAGGCCATTCGTGATGGCCATGGCCGCGTGAAGTTTGGTGATAGCGTATGGAGCGCCAAAGGCCCCGACCTCGCGGTCGGCAGTCGCGCGCGTATCATCAGTGCGGATGGCAGTGTGCTAACGGTGGACGGGGTTTGAAGCGCGCTCATTCCCTGAGCTTGTCGAAGGGATGTCCTGTCCAAGAATCGGTGTTTACGGACTAAGGACGGCCCTTCGACAAGCTCAGGGAAGGGAAGTTTTAGACCAATTCCCCATCAACTCCAGCGCCACCGCCTCATTCACCACTTCGGCATATTTGGCCTCAAGATCAAACAGATTGGCTTCGTGTGGCGCGGCGTGGCGATCGCCGCAGGCGTCGCGGACCACGAACGGCGCAAAGCCGTGCTGCAACGCGTCAAGCGCCGTCGCACGGACGCATCCAGATGTCGACAGCCCCGTGATCAGCAGCGTATCAATGCCTTGCGCCGTCAGTGAGGAAGCGAGCGACGTGCCGAAAAAGGCCGACGCATAGTGTTTTGAAATCACCAGCTCACCCGATCTGGGCTGCAATGTCGGGGGGAAAGCGCCAAGTGGTGAGCCTGCGTCGAAGCATTTGAGTGCCGGAACCTTGCGGTAGAATAGCCCCCCATCAAGGCCACCTGCCTGATAGACAACGTTGGTGAAAATCACGGGTATGGACGCACCGCGCGCAGCCGCCAGCACACGTTCATTGCTGGCCAGTGCTTCCTCAACCCCAGCATAGAGCGGCGATCCCTTGTCAAAATAAGCCATGACCACGTCAACGATAATCAGCGCCGGACGTTTGCCGAATGGCAAGTGCCCGTCAAATGCGCCACTGTAATTGCTGGCAAGGTCAGTGGTGGCGTTCGCCATCAGAGCGCGCCACTGGCCTTTAACGCAGCAATCTCATCCGCGTTCATGCCCAATATCTCGCCGTAAACCTCTGCATTATGCTGCCCAACCACTGACGGCGCAGGCGTCCGCACGCTGCTGGGGGTGGCGGAGAATTTGGGGAAAGCCCCTTGCATTTTGAGCGTTCCGAACCTTTCGGTTTGCACGTCAATGATCGCTTCCCGCGCAGCGAAATGCGGGTCAGCCAGCATTTCTGGTGCGCGGTAAACGCGGCCTGCGGGCACTGAATGCTCGATCATCAATGCCTCCACCTGCGCCATCGTCAGCGTCTTCGTCCACTCATTGATCAGCGCGTCCAGCTCAATCTGATTGCGCCCGCGTGCAAGATGTGTTGCATACCGGTCATCCCGCGCCAATTCGGGCTGCTCCATCGCTGCGCAAAACCGAGCGAAAATCGCGTCCTTATTGGCGCCGATCATGAATTCCCCGTTGCTGCACGTATAGACATTGGAAGGCGCGATACCGGGCAGGAATGATCCGGACCGTTCGCGGATAATGCCCATATGATCATATTCGGGCACCACGCTCTCCATCACTTGCAGCACAGATTCGTAAAGCGCCGCGTCAATCACCTGACCTTTGCCCGTTTGGGCGCGCGAATGAAGCGCCGCCAGCACGCCCATGCAGCCGTATGTGGCGGTGAGCGTGTCGCCAATCGAAATGCCCATCCGGCTGGGCGGGCGGTCCGGCTCCCCCACGATGTAGCGCCATCCGCCCATCGCCTCACCAATGCCGCCAAAGCCCGCGCGGTTGGAATAAGGCCCTGTCTGGCCGTAGCCTGACATGCGCGCAATGATGAGGCCGGGGTTGATCGCGTGGAGAGCGTCTGGACCCAGCCCCCATTTTTCCAGTGTGCCGGGTTTGAAA
>JANPCO010000231.1:0-3791 GCA_031430995.1 Sphingomonadales bacterium
TAGTTGAGGTCGCCGCGCAAATGCTTTGACGCCATCACGTCATAGGCGCCGCCATAGGCCTTGCGCGTGATGACGGTGATTTTGGGCACGGTCGCCTCGGCATAAGCGAACAGCAGTTTTGCGCCATGCTTGATGATGCCGTTATGCTCTTGGGAAACGCCGGGCAGGAAACCCGGCACATCGACGAAAGTGAGTATCGGAATTTCAAATGCATCGCAGAAGCGAACAAAGCGCGCGGCCTTGCGGCTGCTGTTGATATCAAGCACTCCGGCCAGCACCATCGGCTGATTGGCGACGATGCCCACGGTGCGGCCCTCGATGCGGCCAAAGCCGATGATGATGTTGGCCGCGTGCGTGGGCTGAACCTCGAAGAAATCGGCTTCATCGACCGTTTTGCGGATCAGCTCGTGCATATCATAGGGCTGGTTCGCGCTTGGCGGGATCAGCGTGTCGAGGCTTGGCTCTTGTCTGTCCCAAGCATCCTCGGTCGGGCGTTCGGGCACACCCATCCGGTTATTCTCGGGCAGATAGTCGAAGAAATCGCGAGTTGCGAGCAGCGCCTCGATATCATTCTCGAACGCATTGTCGGCCACGCCCGATTTGGTCGTGTGCGAAACCGCGCCGCCAAGTTCTTCCTGTGTCACCACTTCGTTGGTCACGGTCTTGACCACATCGGGGCCAGTGACGAACATATAAGAGCTGTCCTTCACCATAAAGATGAAGTCGGTCATCGCGGGGCTATACACCGCTCCGCCAGCGCATGGGCCCATGATAAGGCTGATCTGAGGCACCACGCCGCTTGCCAGCACATTGCGCTGAAACACTTCGGCATAGCCGCCAAGGCTCGCCACGCCTTCCTGGATGCGTGCGCCGCCGCTGTCGTTCAGACCGATGACCGGCGCGCCGACCTTCATCGCATTGTCCATGACCTTGCAGATTTTCTTTGCGTGGGCTTCGGACAGCGAGCCGCCGAAAACGGTAAAATCCTGGCTGTATACATAGACCAGACGGCCGTTGATCGTGCCGCTGCCGGTGACCACGCCGTCGCCCGGGAATTTCTGATCGGCCATGCCGAAATCGGTACAATTGTGCGTCACATAAGCATCGAGTTCTTCGAAGCTGCCTTCGTCGAGCAATATGTCTAGCCGTTCGCGCGCGGTCAGGCGGCCCTTGGCATGTTGCGCATCAATCCGCTTCTGCCCGCCGCCCAATTTCGACGCCGCGCGGCGTGCTTCCAGTTCAGCGATATTGGCCGACATGGCACTCCCCGTTGGTAATTTTGTTGCGCAAGCTTTGGCACCATGCTTCGCCAAATGCAAATTAATCGTCCGATTAAATGCGTCGTGTTAAGGCGATATTGAAAGCTGCCAAATCGCAAAAATGGCGCTATAGGGCCGCGTCATGGAAGACATTCATCCCATAAAGGTTGCCGCGCTATATCGCTTCGTGGCGTTCGAGGCGCCCGAGAAGTTACAGCCGCTTGTGCAGGCAGAATGCGACGTGCGCAGCGTCAAAGGCACGATATTGCTGGCGAATGAAGGCATCAACGGGACGATTGCGGGACAGCCTGAGGCTATTGACGGCGTGGTGGCATATTTGCGCGCCCTGTCCGGTTGCGAAGAACTCGACGTCAAATATTCGCATGCCGATGAAATGCCATTCTACCGGATGAAGGTACGGCTGAAGAGAGAGATCGTGACTTTGGGCGTCGAAGGCATCGACCCCAAACGCGAGGTCGGTACCTATGTACAACCCGAGGATTGGAACGCGCTGATATCCGACCCCGACACGGTGTTGATCGACACGCGCAACGATTATGAAGTGGCCATCGGTACTTTCGAAGGTGCCGTTGACCCCAAGACCAAATCGTTCAGCGAGTTTCCTAAATGGTTCCGCGAACATCGCGGTGAGCTTGCCGCAGGCAAAACCAAATTCGCGATGTTCTGTACGGGTGGCATCCGATGCGAGAAATCGACGGCATTTTTGAAGGCCGAGGGCATTGAGGACGTCTATCACCTCGAAGGCGGCATCTTGCGCTATCTCGAAACCGTCTCCGAAGCCCACAGCAAATGGCAGGGCGAATGCTTCGTGTTCGATGAACGCGTTTCGGTAAAGCACGGCCTCGAACTCGGCGAAATGGAACTGTGCCACGCCTGCCGCCGTCCGATTTCACAGGACGACAAGGCATCACAGCATTTCATTGAGGGCGTGTCTTGCCCCGCCTGCTACGAAGAACGTAGCGCAGATGACCGCGCGCGTTTTGCCGAGCGTCAGCGCCAAATCGCCCTCGCCAAGAAGCGTGGAAAGCAACATATTGGCGTAAATACGCGTGGCGATCGCTAATGAGAAAAACCGTTTGTGCTGAGCTTGTCGAAGCACAGGTTGCGTAAACGTACTTCGACAGGCTCAGGACGGACGGTTAAGACGGGATATGACTGAACTTCCTATCCTCTACAGCTTTCGCCGGTGCCCCTACGCAATGCGCGCGCGGATGGCGATTGCGGTTAGTGGATTAAAAGTCGAACTGCGTGAGGTGATTTTGCGAGACAAGCCACCGGAATTGCTTGAGGCTTCAGCCAAAGCAACCGTGCCGGTTTTGGTGTTACCGGATGGGGTGATTGATGAAAGCCTGGATATCATGCGCTGGGCTCTAGAACAGAATGACCCTGAAGGCTGGTTGGCATCAAATGATGTTGACTTAATCCAGCAAAATGACGGTCCGTTCAAAGCGGCACTTGACCGCTACAAATATCCTCATCGGTACGGGTTGGAAGATGGCACCGAGGACCGCAATGAGGGATTGGCCATTTTGTCACTATTGGATGCAAGGTTGCATCATCACCCGTTTCTAACTGGCAATGCGCGTGGACTTTGCGACATCGCCATATTCCCGTTCATCCGCCAATTCGCGGCAACCGACCAGATTTGGTTCGATGCGCAGCCCCTGCCCGAGTTACACCGCTGGCTTAGCCAACTTCTAACGTCGGATTTATTCGCTAGCATTATGCACCGGTACCCGCGGTGGCAGGCTGGTGATGCGCCGACTTTCTTTCGCTGACTATTTCAGCAGCACCAGTTCTTCGGCCATGCTTGGGTGCAGCGCCATAGTGTCATCAAACGCCTGCTTGGTTAGCCCTGCTTTCACCGCAACCGCCGCTGCCTGCAAGATTTCGGCGCTATCCGGCCCGATCAGGTGCAGTCCGACCACCTTGTCGGTCGCAGCATCCACAATCATCTTATACAAAGCTCGCTCGTTGCGTCCGGCGAGCACATTCTTCATCGCGCGGAAGTCGCTTTTGTAGACTTTGACATCACCAAGTTTTGTGCGCGCTTCGTCCTCGGTCAGCCCGACGCCAGCCAGCGGCGGGTTGCTGAACACAGCGGTCGGGATCGTCGCATAATCAATCGTCCGCGGGTTGTTGCCGAAAACGCTGTCGGCAAAGGCATGGCCCTCGCGGATGGCGACCGGTGTCAACTGCACGCGGTTGGTGACGTCGCCGACGGCATAGATGCTCGGCAGATTGCTGCGATTGTCGTCACCTACAATCACTGCACCGTCTTTATCGAGCGCAACGCCAACTTCTTCCAACCCCAATCCCTTGGTATGGGGGGTGCGGCCGACTGCCCACATCAAAAGGTCGGTTTCAATCATTCCTTGGTCGCCGCCGTCGATCAGCAAGCTGCCATCGGCCTGCTTGGCCGCACTCTTGAACGGGAAGTTCATGCGGATATCGATGCCCTTTTCGCGGCTCATGCCGATCAGTTTTTCGACAATTTCCTGATCATAGCTG
>JANPCO010000232.1:0-2505 GCA_031430995.1 Sphingomonadales bacterium
CTATCGAAGAATGACCACAGGTGATTGCCACCAAAGCTGCCAGACCCCTCAATCACCCGGACATCCAGATCAGGCCGCTTTTCAGCCAGTGTTAGCGCAATCAAGCACCCGGCAAGGCCGCCGCCTGCAATGGCAATGTCGCAGTTGATCGTCTTGGTTGAAGTCACTCTGATGCCCTAGCGGTTCGTCCGCTTGCGTCAAAGGCCGAAAAAAGGTTAGGCGCGGAAGATGACTGACTTCAGCGCGCTTATTTCCGACATGAACCGCAATGGTAACGAGTGGACCAGCAATCCGACGGAGGATTGGCGGCAGGGGCGCACGTTGTTTGGAGGGCTGTCTGCTGCGCTGTGCTTTGCGGTTTGTGAAGCGTTCGTGGCTGATCTGCCGCCGCTGCGTTCAGCGCAAATTGCTTATGTGGGTCCGTCGGCGGGCGAAGCCACACTGCGGCCTAGCATCCTGCGCCGGGGTAAGTCTGTGACGTTTATGGCGTGCGATCTCATTGCTGGTGGGGCCATCGCCACTCGCGCACTATTTTGTTTCGGGGCCGAACGGGAGTCGGCCTATGCTAAGGCCGCCGCCATCGCCCCGGACGTGCCCCGCCCGCATGAGTGCACGTCCCTGTTCGGGGGACGAGGCCCGACCTTCACTCAGCATCTTGATCAACGTATTGCAGGGGGACATCGCCCCGTCAGCGGCGCGCCAGACGGCGACTTGATGGTCTGGGTCAAGCACCGGGACCTGAGCGCGCCGCAATCTCTGGTGTCACTTGTGGCGCTTGGTGATGCGCTGCCGCCTGCATCCCTGCCTCGGCTGCACGCGCCTGCCGCGATCAGCACCATGACATGGCAGTTTGATCTGATTGATCCCGCGCGGTTTGACGCCAGCCGGTACGTCCTGATCCGCAGCACGGATGATGCTCTGGGCCACGGCTATTCGGGGCAAGTCATGGCGATGTGGGATGAGGACGGCCACGCCATCCTGACTGCGCGTCAGAGCGTCGCGGTGTTCGCGTGATCGCGGTGCTCCGGGCTTGATACAGAGCCGAGGAGTCCAATGCTCTACCACTTCTCCCTGGGCTCCGGGTCAAGCCCGGAGAACCGATCTTTCTCGCCGCCCCAATCCGCGCACCAGACGCTGATGCAGATTAGGCGTGATGGGATAGAATGATATCGCCGCCGCAGCGGCGGCCGCAAATCCGGCAGGCACCAGGATCATGATGATTTTCAAACTGGCCAGCGTTTGCGGGGTTTGTGCAACATTGGCGGTATAGCCAATCACCTCCAGCATTTCGCCTAGCCCCGCCGCCGCTAGACCAAGTGCGGCCTTTTGGATGAGGGAGACGATCCCGAATATCGCCCCTTCGCTGCGCACACCTGATCGCCATTGGCCATACTCAACTGTGTCTGGCATCATCGACCAGAAACCAAGATAGCCAGCACCGCCGCCCAGCCCAAGCAGCATCATGATCGGGATGACAAACTTGGGATCAGCAGGCGCGAACCAGAATGCGGCGTAGGCGATGACACCAATGACGGTGCCAGACATCCACATCACGCGCTTTGAGGTGCGCTTCATCACCAGCGTCCACAGTGGCATCGAAAGCATGATCGCCAAGGCTGATGCACCAAGCGCCGGGCCAATCAGATCCTCACGGCCAAGCGCATATTTGAAATAATATGGGATGACCTTGTTGACGATCGTACCGCCAACGCCGCCCAGCAGCATGGCCGCGCAGACGATCCAGAAGGCCGTGTTGGACCGCAACATGTGCGTCATATCCGGCAGAGTGGGCAGCACTTCGCCGGCTGGCCGCTCCGCCTCACGCACGCTCAAGAATGTGATGACGAAAATCACAGCCGCGACGGCGCCGTAGATCAGGGCGACCCAGAAAAACCCGACGCGCCCACCGCCAAGCCACCCAACCAGTTTCAACGTAAACACCGCAACCAGCAATCCGCAGGTGGCAGCGGCGATCATCCGGTAACTGGCCAGCACGCCGCGCTCCACGCTGTCGTTCGTCATCACGGCAGACAGGGCCAGAAATGGCATTGATACGACGGCATAAAGCGTGCGGAACAGCATGTGTGTTGCCGCTGCAAAGACCACCAATGCAGTGCCCTCCAGTGAAACCGGCAGGAACATCAGCCCCCAGCTGAGCGCCAGCGGAATACCACCAAACAGCAGATAGGGCCGGTAACTGCCCCACCGAGTCCGCGTGCGATTGGCAACATAACCCATCGCCGGATCAAATAGCGCATCCCAGATCAGCGCGATGGCAAAAACCCATCCCGCTGTGGACGGTGAAAGCCCCAGCACATCGGTATAGTAGAACAGCAGGTAAAGGCTGGCCGTGGTGAAAAACAGATTAAATCCGAAATCCCCGACACCGTAGCCCAACCGCATGGCGAGCGGAAGGCGGGTGGGGGGTGGCGGCCCGTTGATGTCTGGCATTGGCCTGTTTTCCTCAACTGAATTTGATTGGCCTATGGCAGGATCAGACTAAGA
>JANPCO010000233.1:0-16081 GCA_031430995.1 Sphingomonadales bacterium
CCGGGGAATTTGGTCAGCTCCATCCCGAAATCAGTGCAATTATGTTCGACATAGGCGTCAAGCTCTTCAAACGAGCCTTCGTCCAGCAAGATATGCAAACGCTCCCGCGCGGTCAGCCGCCCCTTGGCATGTTGCGCATCAATTCGTTTCTGCCCCCCGCCCAACTGGGCAGCGGCACGGCGTTTTTCGAGTTCGGCAATATTGGCTGACATGGCACCCCCATATTTCTGATCAGTGTGTTTGGGGGGTGGCAGCTGAAAAGTCTAATGTGAATTTGCAAAGTTGCAAATCACGACTTTGCAAAATCAAATTCTCGGTTTATCCAGCGCTGGTGCCCTCAACCTCTCTCTTCGCGCCTTCGCGCCTTCGCGTTAACCCAAGTTTGACTTTGTTTCACACGAAGGCACGAAGGCGCGAAAGAGTCCAATGAAACGGCGGGTTTTTGCTGGATCACGGTTACGGTCAATCCGGAATTCCTGGGACTATAACCAATCTGAAATGGCCAATCGCCTTGGCATTTCAGTCTCGTACCTATCGCAAATCGAACATGATGACCGGCCCCTAACGGCCTCCGTCCTTGCCGCGCTGGCAAAACAGTTCCCGCTTGATTGGAATGAGTGCGAAGAAGATGAGACGACACGCCGCTTTGCAGCGTTACGGGAAGCCGCCGCCGATCCGCTGTTCGCCAGCCCTCTATCGCCTGAGCAATTGACAAGGATCGCTGAACAGCAGCCCACAGTGGCGGACCAGTTCATTGCCCTCCACACCGCCTACACTCAGGCGGGCCAGCGTCTTCAGATTGTTGATGAAGCGCTGTCATCGGACAATGCCGGCGGCAGTCGCTTGCCGTGGGAGGAAGTGCGAGATTGGTTTCACAATGCGGGTAATTATGTTGATGTGATTGACTGTGCGGCTGAAGCGCTTGCAACGAAGCTATGCAGCCGGCTTACGTCGCCGTCTGCTGAAGCACTGGAGACTTACCTGCGCGACGCGCTCTCCACTTCGCTCATTTATGCGGGCAGCGCGGGCCTAAGGGATTATGATGCAGCGATCGGCCAACTGACAATTGACCAAAGCCAACCTGCCGAAAGCCAGAGATTTCAACTGGCGCATCAGTTGGCTGCACTGGCCTTGCAGGATGAGATTTCAGGCGTCGTGGAGGCCGCAAAGCTTCGTTCCGCCGCATCGCGGCAATTGCTGTTCATTGGCCTGTCCAACTATGCCGCAGGAGCAATCTTGATGCCTTATGCCCGTTTTCGGGATGAAGCGCGGGCAGTGCGGCATGATATTGACCGGCTGCGTCAGACATTTGGCGTCAGTTTTGAACAGGCCTGCCACCGGCTCTCGACGTTACAGCGCCCCCAAGCGCGCGGCGTGCCCTTCTTTTTCTGCCGCGTCGATATGGCCGGAAATATCACCAAACGGCACAGTGCAACACGGCTGCAATTTGCCCGGTTTGGCGGGGCGTGCCCGCTGTGGATTGTGCATGAGGCCGTGGCCATTCCTGACCGCATCTTGGTCCAGCTGGCCGAAACGCCTGACGGGGTGCGTTATGTTTCCATGGCCAAGGGTCTGGTAAAGCCGTCTGGCAGCTATGCTCGTTCGCCGCGCCGTTATGCCGTGGCGCTGGGGTGCGAAGTCAATCATGCGCGGGAATTTATTTATGCCGATGGGCTGGATCTGGCGGCCCCTGCCGCTGCAACCAAAATCGGCATCAGCTGTCGCCTTTGCCCCCGGCCCGACTGTGACCAGCGCGCTTTTCCCCCCAGTGACCGGGATATTATCGTCGATCCAGACCGCCGCGGTGTGGTGCCGTATCGGATTGCTTGAGTATCAGTGCTCCGGGCTCGATCCGGAGCCTAGCAGCGCGGACGTGTGCTTGTGACTCCTGGACTCCGGGTCAAGCCCGGAGCACCACATCGCTTGACGCGCCAGCAACCTTGACGGGGAGGCCTGATGCCTGTTTACCACGTTCCATCAGAGGGAAGAGCGTATGTCCGACCAAGACCTTTATCCGGTGCCCGCAGAATGGGCCAAGAAATCCCGCGTGAATGCCAAAAAATACGGCGAACTTTACGGGCGTTCGCTTGCCGATCCGGGAAGTTTCTGGCTGGAGCAGGCCAAGCGGCTAACATGGATGAAGCGGCCCGAAATCGCCGGTGATTGGTCATTTGATGCCACCACTTTTCATATCAACTGGTTTTCCGATGGTAAATTAAACGCATCGGCTAATTGTATCGATCGCCATCTTGCCGAACGCGGGAATGTGACGGCGATCATATGGGAACCAGATGATCCCAAGGATGAACCGCGCCGCTTCACATACCGCCAGCTTCACACTGAGGTCTGCCGCTTTGCCAATGTGTTGAAGGCGCAAGGCGTGGTCAAAGGCGACCGCGTGACCATTTATATGCCGATGATCCCGGAAGCCGCCTTCGCGATCCTGGCCTGCGCGCGCATCGGGGCGATCCACTCCGTCATATTTGGTGGATTTTCACCCGACAGTATCGCGGGGCGTGTTCAGGATTGCGATTCAAGCCACATCATCACGGCCGACGAAGGCCGCCGTGCGGGCAAAACCGTTCCGCTCAAATCCAATGTCGATCTGGCGGCGGACCAGTGCCCATCCCTCAAAACCGTCATTGTTGTGAAGTCGACCGGCGGCTTGATCAACATGCGCGAGGGTCGCGATGTCTGGTATCATGACGTCGCCGCGACAGTTGAGGCGAGTTGCCCGCCCGAAGTGATGGGCGCGGAAGACCCGCTGTTCATCCTTTACACCAGTGGCAGCACGGGCAAGCCTAAAGGCGTCCTCCACACCACTGGCGGCTACCTCCTCTGGGCAAGTCTGACGCACGAACTTTGCTTCGATTACCGCCAAGGCACGACATACTGGTGCGCAGCCGACATCGGCTGGGTGACAGGGCATAGCTACATCCTTTATGGTCCGCTGGTGAACGGCGCGACGACACTGATGTATGAAGGCGTTCCCAATTGGCCCACACCTGCGCGGATATGGGAAGTGTGCGACAGACATCAGGTGCACACTGTCTTTACAGCACCAACGGCACTGCGCGCCTTGATGAGGGAAGGCGATGACTGGGTGAAATCCACATCGCGCAAATCACTTAAATTGCTTGGCACTGTAGGCGAACCCATCAATCCAGAGGCCTGGCGCTGGTATCATAATGTGGTTGGTGAAAGCCGCTGCCCGATCATTGATACATGGTGGCAGACCGAAACGGGCGCGGCGATGATTGCGCCGATGCCCGGAGCAACTGACTTGAAGCCCGGCTCGGCAACGAAACCGATGCCGGGGGTTGAACCGCAACTGGTGGATGCCGAAGGCCAAGTCCTGTTCGGAGCCGCGAGTGGAAACCTGTGCATCACGCGCAGCTGGCCAGGCCAAATGCGCACTGTCTGGGGCGATCACGCGCGGTTTTTCGACACCTATTTCACAACATACCCCGGCAAATATTTCACTGGTGACGGATGCCGCCGTGATGAGGATGGCTATTACTGGATCACCGGTCGCGTCGATGATGTCATCAACGTCTCCGGCCACCGCATGGGCACTGCTGAAGTGGAAAGCGCGCTTGTCCTCCATCCCCAAGTGGCCGAAGCCGCCGTTGTCGGCTTTCCCCACGATATCAAAGGCCAAGGCATTTACGCCTATGTCACGCTGAATGCAGGCGAAGCGGCATCAGACGAGTTGCGCAGCGATCTGATCAAATGGGTGCGTAAGGAAATTGGCCCCATCGCCACGCCAGACGCCATCCAGTTCGCACCGGGATTGCCCAAAACCCGCAGCGGCAAAATTATGCGCCGAATACTGCGCAAAATTGCAGAAGGCGATGTGGGAGCGCTGGGAGATACGAGCACGCTGGCGGACCCGAGTGTTGTGGATGATCTGGTGGCAAATAGGGTAAGTTGACGCTTGCGCCGTTGTAATCTATACATTACAAAACGATTGAGGTTCGCAAATCTGAACTTTCTCGTATCTGGCTCGATCGCCTGAGAGACCCACGCGCCTTTGCAAAAGTCTCCGCGCAGATTGTGCGGATGGAAAACGGAAATTTTGGCGATGTTGAGCCTGTTGGTGAGGGTGTGAGCGAGACGAAAATTAGTTATGGCCCCGGATACCGCATCTATTTCAAGCGGCGTGGTGGAGAGCTCGTGATCCTGCTCGGTGGCGGAGACAAGAGCAGCCAGAAAAAGATATAGTTGCCGCCAAAAGGTTGGCTAACGAATTGGAGTGAAGCTGATGCCCACGGAAACAACCCCTTTTGACGTTGCGGACTTTCTAACGAGCGACGCGCGTATTGCAGCTTATCTTGAAGAAGCTTTCGAAGACGGTGAACCCGCATTCATTGCGCGCGCCCTTGGCGATATCGCGCGCGCCAAAGGCATGACGCAAATGTCAAAAGACACTGGTATTAGCCGTGAGGCACTCTATCGCTCGCTCAGCGAAAAGGGCAACCCAAGGCTTTCAACTCTGGTTGAAGTGGTTCGCGCTTTAGGTTTGAAATTGGTGGTCATGCCGGAAAAAGTGCCAGCTTAGCCTAAGACGTACTTTTCGCACTCAGAGCTTGCACCTTCCCACCATTGTCCTAATCTCCCTCCACACATATAAATCAGGAGAGCAGCAATGGCAGAGGCTGATCCACGCGCAGGCACGGGCACGCTGAATGCGGCCCCGGCTGAGCATTTTGATGTGCTGATCGTTGGCGCAGGAATCTCCGGCATTGGCGGGGCCTATCATTTGCAAGATCAATGCCCGGGCAAATCCTATGTCATCCTCGAAACCAAAGACACATTTGGCGGCACGTGGGAGACGCATAAATATCCCGGTATTCGGTCAGACTCCGACCTCTACACTTTTGGCTATCGCTTCAAACCGTGGATCGACGCGCCGATTGCGACTTCTGATAAAATCCTGCGTTACATGGGCGAAGTCATTAGCGACAATGACATTGGCGATCACATCCGTTACGGCCATCTGATCACGGCCTGTCGCTGGTCAAGCGATAACAAGCTATGGACGGTAGAGGCACTTGACCGGGCTTCGGGAGAAACAATACAGTTCACATGCGGGTTCCTGTGGATGTGCCAGGGCTATTATAATCACGATACGCCCTACTGGCCCGAATGGGCGGGGATGGCGGACTATAAAGGCCAGTTGGTTCATGCCCAGAAATGGGATCCTGATACTGATGTGACTGGCAAGCACGTTGTCGTGATCGGGTCCGGCGCGACGGCGGCCACTGTGGTTCCTGCGCTGGCTGACCATGCTGATCATGTAACGATGCTGCAACGCACGCCGACCTATTTCCTCGCCAGTCCCAATGAGAATGAATTTGCAACGGCTCTGCGCGCAGGGGGGATTGATGAAGATATCATCCACAACGTCGTCCGCACCAAAATCAATTATGACATGGAAGTGATGGTCAATCGCTGCACTTCAGAACCCGATGCCGTGCGTGAAGAGCTGTTTGCCTCCGCCCGCACCTATCTGGGGGAGGATTATGATCTGTCGCCGCATTTCACCCCCAGCTACCGCCCATGGCAACAGCGTGTGGCGTTCCTGCCAGACGGAGATATGTTCAAATCCATCGCAGACGGCAAAGCCAGCGTCGTCACTGATCACATCGACCGATTTACGCCCGAAGGCATCCTCTTAAAATCTGGCGCTATGCTGGAGGCTGACATCATCATCGCCGCGACGGGCTTCAAACTGTCTGTCCTCGGCGACATTCCCTTCGAAGTCGACGGTGCCCCCGTCAACTGGGCAGACACCACAACCTATCGCGGCATGATGTTTACAGGCGTTCCCAACATGGTCTGGGTCTTTGGCTATTTCCGCGCCAGTTGGACCTTGCGGGTAGACTTGCTGGGCGATTTCGTTTGCCGCTTGCTCAATCATATGAAGACGAAAGGGAAGCGCAGCGTCGAAGTTGCGCTCAGGCCGGAGGATCATAACATGCCTAGCCTGCCGTGGATCGACAGTGGCAATTTCAACCCCGGCTACCTTCAACGCGGCCTACACCTCATGCCAAAACGCGGCGACAAGCCAGAATGGCAACATAGCCAGGATTATTGGGGAGACCGCACCGTTATCCCCGAAATCAACTTGGACGGCGCGGAATTTGTTTATCGGTGATGACGGAATGACAGTCTGCGGTGTTGCGCTCTAAGCCTTGACCAGTCGCCTCATCAGGTCCGTCAGCGTGGCGACATGATATTCCTTGCGGTCAGCGGTCGGCCGTTCCAGAAATTGCCGCATCAGGCCCTCAACCATACCGTGTGCTGCTGCGGCAAAGGTCTGCGGATCATGGCGGTAAAAATAGCCGTGCTTCACACCGTCCGCGTAAAAAAGCGCAATGCCGTGACGGACTTGCGCGCCAACGGGCTGGCTGCTGGATGATCGGTGCCCAGCGGTCACTTGCATCACGCCAATCTGATCCCGGTGAGCGTCAATCGTGTCGAACAGACTGCGAGACAACAAGGCCAGTTTGTCGTCATAGCCCTGCCCTGCCGCCCAAGCCGCGGTCATGGCAGCAACAAAATGGCCCTCCAGGCTGTCGGACATCGCCTCCAGCAAAGCCATTTTGGTCGGATAGAAACGATAGAAAGTGCCAACAGCAACGCCTGCCTCTTTTGCGATCCGGGATACAGGCACAGCCTCATACCGCTCATCGCGCAGCAGTTTGAACGCACTTTCGTGGATGGCCGCCATTTTGGCAGCAGGGTCTCGTGTCCACGCGGGCTTCGTCATCATACTGAATATGCTTCATTACGCTTGCGCGCGCAATGATTGGCAGTTAATGAACATTATTCATTAAACTGATAAAGGTTTCGGCAGATGAATGATAGTAACCAGCATTTTGAACTCGAACGCGAAACGTCTGCGCCCGCTTCGGAAATCTGGCGGCTTTGGACGGACGTTTCGACATGGGGAGACTGGGACATGGGACTGCGATCTGCGAAGTCGGATCGGCCTTTCGCAACTGGTACAAAAGGCACAATCATCGACAATAGCGGCCGCACATCGCCTTTTACCGTGACAGAGTTTGAGCCGGAACGCACCTGCACGTTCGTCACTCACTTGCCGCTGGGATCACTTTCGATCAAGCGCACGATCACCAGCACTAGACCGTGCCGTTTTCATCATGACGTCAGTTTCTCCGGCAAAGGGGGCTGGGTCCTGTCACATTTTCTGGCGCCGAATTTCCGCAAGCTGCTGCCCCAGACGATGGGCAAACTGGCTGAAATTGCGGAGCGATCAGGCCATGGCGCGACAGGTGGCGCACAATGAACCCGGCCAACCTGCTCAAAATGGCTTATGCAGCCAACATCCTGATCCTCGTCCCCGTGTGTTGGAGCCTGTTTGCCGGTCGCGGCGTTCAGCCCGTTTTCAACGGCGCCGTAAACGAATCCGCCGGCCTGCGGCTGATGGTCGGGAGCCTTTGGGCAGCAATCCTCGTTGCATCTGTGGCGGGCCTTTTCTACCCTCGGTTCTTCGCGCCAGTCCTGCTCATCCAGATTTTCTACAAGGCCTTGTGGCTTGGCTTATTCATCGCGCCTCTGCTGATGGTAAAAGCACAGCCCTGGCCGTCAGGCATTGCCATTTGCTTCGCGCTGATCGTGCTGACCTATCCCTTCCTGTTCTGGTTCGGTTTTATTAAAGCAATACCTTAGCAGAGACGGCTTCCTGACGATGAACGCGTCAAAAGGGGGGGAGGAATTGCATACTGGCGGAGAGGCAGGGATTCGAACCCTGGGTACCGTTGCCGGCACGCCGCATTTCGAGTGCGGTGCTTTCGACCACTCAGCCACCTCTCCGCAAAGTTTTGGGGTGGGCAGTCGCCTGCCTTGGTCGTGTGGATGAGCGCGTAGACCAAGGGCGCGGGGTTGCCAAGTGTTTACACGATAAAAAGCCCTGCTTGCGAACGGAGTGCTTCATCCCTATTTTGACGATATGACACATGTGCTTCACTCGCCGAACCGGCCCCGCCCCGACAATGCGCCGATGATTGCGTCAGCTGACTTTGGCATTGGCGATGTGGTGCGGCACAAGATTTTCGATTTCCGCGGCGTTATTTTTGATGTCGATCCCGTCTTTGCCAACAGCGATGAATGGTATCAATCAATCCCTGCCGAAGTGCGCCCGCACAAGGATCAGCCGTTCTACCACTTGCTGGCCGAAAATCTGGAAAATAGCTACGTCGCTTACGTGAGCCAGCAGAACTTGGTGGCCGATGACGAAAATGGGCCAGTCAACCACCCCGCCATCGATGGCATCTTCGATCCGTTTGATGACGGTCGTTATACGCTAAAGCATCTGCACCGTCATTAAGACGGATTGCTGTCGGCGTATTCAATCACCGCATTCTAACCAGCAGCAAAGTCACGTTTGATCTTTTTCGCCAGTGACCATTTATGCACTTCGGTCGGCCCGTCATAAATGCGGAACGCCCGGATTTCCTGGAATACCTGTGCCACAATAGTATCGCCCGTCGTGCCAGTTCCGCCCATGACTTGCACACAGCGATCAGCGACGCGGTAAAGCGCCTCTGACACTGCGACTTTGGCCATTGAGCTTTCCGCAGTGCCAAGTGATCCAGTATCCAGCACCGCCGCGCACCAATCGATCATCAATTCGGCCTGTTTCAGATCAATCAGATTTTCGGCCAGCATGAAGCCGACCCCTTCATGATCAACCAGTTTCTTGCCAAATGCCTCTCGCTTGCACGCGTAAGCCGTTGCAATTTCCTGAGCGCGCGTGGCTGAGCCGTGCCAGCGCATGCAGTGGGACAGGCGCGCCGGTGACAGCCGGATCTGGGCCAGTTTGAACCCGTCGCCCGGATTGCCGAGCATCTGGTCCGCGGGCACGCGCAGGTTTGAAATTTCAACAACTGCATGGCCGCCGGGCATTGAACTGTCGATTGTATCCAGCACCCTTTCAATGTGGATCGCAGGGTCTGGCAAATCGACCAGGAACAGGCACGCGCCTTCGGCCGCCTTGGCCATCACGATGCCAACGCTGGCCCCTTGCGCACCGGTGATGAAGGCTTTGCGGCCATTTACCACCCAGTGATTGCCATCAAGCGTTGCCGTGGTTTGCATCATCGACGGGTCAGACCCTGCCCCGCCTTCGGCTGCTGGTTCAGTCATGAAAAAAGCGGACCGCGCGACGCCAGACACAAGCGGTGCGAGGAAGCGCGCCCTTTGCTCCGCCGTTCCTGCCTTGCCGAGTAGATACATATTGCCCTCGTCTGGTGCCATGGTGTTCACGGCCAGTGGCCCTAGCGGCGACAGGCCAGATCGTTGCAGCACAATGGCGGTTTCGGCCTGCGTCATGTGGCTGCCATCGGCGAAAATGTGCGGCGTCAACACCCCTGCCGAACGGGCAAGAACGCGCATTTCCTGCACCAGATCGTCAGACGGCCCGTGGGTTCCGCAGCGCGGATCGCCTTCATAGGGGATGATGGATGTGCGGACGAAATTCTCAACTTTTGCCGCAACGGCGTGAGCGCGTTCTGTCATGCTGATGCCGTCACAAATGTCGCGCTCGCCACCCCGTCCGGCCCGTAAACCGGTTCCACCAGATCACAGCGATATTTGCGCGTGACGGCGTTCAGGATAGTGAAACTGCCAAGATGAGCCAGCATTTCGCGATAGGCCGGGCCGTCGAGATGAATTTGCAATTCCTCTGCGCTATCCCAGTCCTCAAACACATGGACGCGCCCCGGATGATGCGGATCAGTCGACCAGGCATAATGCTGACAGCCATCCTCTGCCAGAGCCATGTCAATGAGCGGCTGAGCCCCTTCAAGCGCCGCCGCCCGGTTTTCAGGCGGAAAATCAACTTCGCCAGCAATGATGATGCGCATGATATTCGGTCCTCTGTTACGTGTCATAAATGCCTAAGTGCAGATGCGTATAAACGCCCATCACCAAACAGCCCCTCCCCTTTTTGCCAATAGGGTAATGGGGCGGTCTGATGCATAGCACTGCATCACAGCAAAAAACTTAGGAGAGCAATGATGGATCTGGGTCTTAAAGGCAAAAAAGTCATCATGAACGGCGGCGCACATGGGCTGGGTCTAGCCGCACTCAAGATCTTTGCCAGCGAAGGCGCAGATGTTGCCTTTTTCTCCCGTGATGCAGACAAAGTGACAGCAGCCGTTGCAGCACTTTCAGCCTTTGGCGGCAAAGTTCACGGCGAAGCCTTTGATATGACAGCTAATCCGGAAGGTTATAAGGCATGGCTGACTAATGCCGCTGACACATTGGGCGGATGCGATGTGTTCATCCACACAGCCTCCTCGTCTGGCCAAGGCGCGACGCAGGATTGGCAGCGCAGTTTCGATATGGACATCATGGGCGGCGTGAACGGAGTTGAGGCGCTGACGCCTGCGCTGACTGCATCAGGGGCTGGATCAATCATTTTCATGTCGTCAACGGCGGCTGTTGAAACCTTCATCATGCCGCAAGCGTTCAACGCCCTCAAAGCCGCACTCATCACTTACGGATCGCAACTAAGCCAGGCGCTGGCAGCCCAAGGCATTCGCGTGAACACAATCACGCCGGGGCCAATCGAATATGCAGGCGGCAATTGGGAAATGATCAAAGGTGCCATGCCAGATTTTTACAATGGCACAGTCGCCCAGATGCCTATGGGCCGGTTGGGCTCCCCTGAAGAAGTGGCAAAAGCCATTGCCTTCATTGCCAGCCCCGCTGCATCTTACATCACCGGCGCAAATCTGATCATTGACGGCGGCTTTACCAAAAGGGTGCAATTCTGATGAAACTTTATCAATCCGTCGGCCCCAACCCCCGCGTTGCAACAATGTTCATTGCGGAAAAGGGCCTTACCATCGAACGCGTGTTTGTGGACATTCAGAAAGGCGAAAACCGTCAGCCTGACTATATGGCGCGAAATCCAGCAGGAGGCACGCCGTGTCTGACGCTTGATGACGGCAGCAGCATTGGCGATAGTCTGGCAATTTGTGACTATCTTGACGAGACTCATCCCTCGCCGCCGCTAATTGGCATGAACGCCAAAGACCGGGCGCACACGCGGATGATGTTGCGCACTGTCGATCAAAATGTTGTCGTTCCCATGGTAAATGGCTTCAGGAGCGCGGAAGGCCTGCCGATGTTCAAGGACCGGATGCTGTGCATTCCCGAAGCAGCACCAGGCAACAAGACGTATGCCCGTGACGGCCTGACGCACATTGACGCAGCACTGGCTGGCAAGGAATGGCTCTGCGGTAATCGGTTCACGCTCGCCGATATTCTGCTGTTCTGCTTCACTGAATTTGGCGGCATGGTGGGCCAGAAAGCGCCCAAGGAACTGACCAACCTCAGCGCCTGGTCCGCCCGCGTTGGCGCACGGCCCAGCGCCGCCATTTCAGCTGACCCCAAAAACGGCCTCTGACCCGACACAAGGACGCACGACACATGAAGATTGACCGTGAAAAACTGCTCGATATTTACACCCGCACAATGCGCGTGGCGCGGATGGATGAAAAATTCCGATCCCTGCTGATGACAGGCAAAATCGCCACCATGTATTACACAGTGCGCGGCCAGGAACTGGTTTCCGCTGCGGCCATGGCGGCACTGGAAAAGACGGACTATCTCGTCACAACCTACCGGGGCCAGCATGATCAGATTGCCAAGGGCGTGCCGCTCAACCTGCTGTTTGCTGAAATCATCGGCAAAGCCACTGGCACGTGCAAAGGCAAGGGCGGATCGATGCATATCACGCATCCTGATACCGGCGTGATGGTGACAACCGGCGTGGTTGGTTCTGGCCTGCCAATTGCCAACGGCCTTGCGCTGTCATCGCAGAACCGCGGGGATGGCCGCATCACCGTGACATGCTTTGGCGACGGCGCCACCAACATTGGCGCATTTCACGAAGCGCTGAACATGGCTCAGCTGTATAAGCTGCCGGTGATCTTCATTTGCCAGAACAACCGCTACGGCGAACATACGGCCTTTGCTGATCACACGTCAGTCGACAGTATTGTGACGCGCGCTGATGCTTACGGGATGAAAGGCGTCAAAGTCGACGGCAATGATGCTGAGGCCATGTACACAGCTGTCAAAGAAGCCGCAGACCGCGCCCGCGCAGGTGAAGGCCCGACCCTGATTGAGGCCATGTGTTACCGCATGCTCGGGCATTTTTTCGGCGCGGATTTTTCCTACATGCCCAAAGAGCATCTGGAGGAAATGGCGCGGGAAGACCCCCTGCCCCGCATCCGCAAATTGATGCTGGAATATCAATATAGCGAAGCCGAACTGGACGCTGTGGTGGCGGAAATTGACACCGAAATCGAAGCCGCTGTGCAATTTGGCATGGACAGCCCCTTCCCAGATGCAGACGAGCTGCGCAAAGACGTTTACGAACAGGAGATCGCGGCATGAGCAATAAAATCAGCCTCGCCCAAGCCCTCAACCGTGCGATTGATGAAGCCATGGCCGAAGATGAAGGTGTCATCCTGATGGGCGAAGATGTCGCGGCCAAGCAAGGCGGCGGCGTGTTCAAAATCTCCGCCGGCCTCACTGAAAAATACGGCACGAACCGCGTGCGTGCGACGCCCATTTCAGAACAAGCCATCATGGGGGCATGTGTTGGTGCGGCCCTTGCCGGAATGCGGCCGATTGCTGAAATCATGCTGATGAATTTCCTGACCGTGGCGATGGATCAGATCGTCAACCACGCGGCCAAGCTGCGGTTCATGTCTGGCGGGCAAACGACTGTGCCGCTGGTCATTCGCACCACGACTGGCGTCGGCGTCGGCTTTGGCGGGCAGCATTCGGACATGCTGGAATCCTGGTTTGCCCATGTCGCGGGGCTGACCATCGTGACACCGTCTAACCCGGCAGACGCGCAGGGTCTGATGCGGGCCGCCATCGCCTCGAACGACCCAGTGATCTTCATTGAAAATATCATGTGCTACGGCATCACGGCAGAAGCACCGCCTGCGGGCCATTTCGTGCCGTTGGGCAAAGCCGCTGTGACGCGCGAAGGCACGGATTGCTCCATCATCACTTACGGCCGCACAGTGCTAGACGCGCTCGAAATCGCGGGCCAGCTTGCTGAGGAAGGCATTTCCGTCGAAGTCATCGATCTGCGCACCATCGCGCCTTATGATGAGGAAACGGTAACCGCGTCCGTGCGCAAAACCGGCCGTGCTGTTGTGCTGCATGAGGCCGTCAAAGCTTATGGCACCGGAGCAGAAATCGCCGCGCGGCTGAATGAAAAACTGTTCGGCGAACTCAAGGCCCCCGTCCAGCGGCTGGGCGGGGCTTTCTCCGCTGTGCCCATGGCAAGTGTGCTGGAACAGGCCTGGATCCCCACCAAAGATGGCATCAAAAACGCCGTCCGCGCGACAATGAACTGGAAGAACTAACCATGGCGAGTGAAATCCGCATCCCCAAAATCGGCATGTCAGCCACAGAAATGAGCATCGCCGAATGGATGTTCGCTGACGGCGACGCGGTGACGGCAGGCGATGTGCTTTACACCGTCGAAACCGACAAGACGACGACTGAAATCGAAGCGCAAGACAGCGGAACCTTGCGGGTGATCGGGGTGGAGGGGGAGCCGTATCCGGTTGGCACGCTGGTGGGGACGATTGAATAGGTGGGGTATCTGAAGCATGCCATGATAGCTTGCGATACACGTATTGCGCTGATAAGAGGGTGTCATGCCGATCTCGCTCCGATTACCCGCTCAAGTTGAAGAACGCCTCACTATGCTGTCTGCACTGACGGGGCGGTCAAAAACCTTTTACGCTATCGAAGCCATTGTTGAACATATTGACGATTTGGAAGACGCCCATTTATCTTCTGACATTCTTGCCCGCGTGAGAGCCGGGACTGAGGGCAGCATCCCGTTAAGCGAATTGCTGGACGAATATGGCTTGGCGCGTTGAGCTTGCTGACAGTGCCGCCAAGCAACTTAGAAAACTTGATCCTCAGATATCCAAGCGCATTCTAACATTCCTGCGCGACCGCGTTGCTCTGCTCGACGATCCGCGCAGCATCGGCGAAGCGTTACGCGGCAAGGCGCTGGGCGACTTCTGGAAATATAAGGTCGGCAATTGGCGGATCATCGCTGACCTAGACGACGGTGTCATGATCATCACCGTCATTCGAATTGGCAATCGGCGTGAAATTTACCGACGTTGATTTGATAGTGCGGCGGGAGGAATCGACCAGATTGCAATGGTTTGTTCAGCTATGCTCGCGCGTCGAAAGCGGACCGTTCAAATCCTCCCCGAAACGAGCGCCGCTTGGTGGATTGCTGGGGGCAAGCCACCCGGCAAGCTGTGGCGCGAAGCGACGGAGGGGTCCCAACTCCTTACCTGCACCGCCCGCCCCGACCTTGGGACCCCTCCGCCCCGTTGGGGACCTCCCCGTTCCGTGGAGGATTTCCGATTCCGACAACGTTTTGGACGTTGGTTCAGCAACTAATGAAATTCAAAAGCGGACGTTGGCAGCAAATATCAGACTTCCGCGAACCAGTGGATTCCAAATGGATCGGATTAAGACCCACCGATTTGCAGATGAACAGCTTTACAGTTTTTAAAGCATATTGACCCTAAACAACCTGATGGCGTTCGAACTGACATTTCATGCCCTCATGGCAACATTACATCAGCACCAATTTGAAATTGCGCGACGGCTTTTGGATAATCCCCGCGACATTGCTCTTCATGCCGAAATTCCTAACGGCGCGTTATTGAAGCAGTGGCTTAGCCATGACGATGACGACGAAATTTTTGACGAGTTGGACAGCCTTGGTTTCCTAGATAGAGAGGCAGGGCCAGGATCATATGATTATCACATTCATGCCCTTAAGCTTCACTATCCGACGCTACGCGAACAACTCGCTCGAGAGCCTTTTTCCAATTCTGTGAATGAACGATGGTTGGTTGGATGCTTCATAAGATATGCGGTGAGCATGGACAGATATAATGTTCTTGGAAATGTGCGCTTAGCCGGCTTGCCAATCCATAAAGATTGGTTCCCGGTTCCTAGCTATTACGTTGAAGCGATTAGCGAGTTATCCGCTGCCGACTATTGCAGATTTGAAACGGGAAGAGCCAAATGGCTGCCGGGTGTGTCGGCCATAATGGAGGCTCGTGGTTACTGGATCGACGGTCGCACCGCTGACGAAATGCGAAAGGCTGCTCTGATCGAAATTTGGCGTAGTATGCCCAATGAAATTCGAAAAGTCGTCTTGGTTGACCACGATTACCCTGCTCCGATGGTACTCGCTTACGTGATGGGCCATTTCTGGAATGAAGATACTGGGTGGAAATTCGATCCCGATTTTCTAGCTTCCGAAACAGAAATAACGCTACAAGGCGGCCACCTTCCCAATGCAATCGAAATAAGCAAAATGGTTAAATCCGGGCTTCTTATGTGACGTGCCTTGGTTGACTTTCGCAATTCAAAACCGCTTCGCTATGTTCCAGCGCTTGCAAGGTTAGCCCAGCAAGATATTGAAACCCTCCTACGCCGGACAACTGCTTTTGACTTGCGAAAGTGTCAGTGTCCGCCGCAAGCAGGATTTTTCGTCACCTCGCAATGTCCGCTTTGCTGATTTCTTCACGAAAACCCGCCTGTCCGGACCCCCCAACACACCCGCCATTCCTACAAAGACACTAACCCCACAACCTATGATCCCTCTTTGTTCTTGACAGTCACGCACTCTTCGGATAGGATATATCCTATTTATCGAAAAGGATGTGCGCATGACTGACTATCACTGGACACCGGCGCTGGAGCGGGCATTTGTGGAAGGGCTGGCTGAGACTGGCAGCGTGACAGAGGCCTGCAAGGGCGTTTCGATGTCGCGGCGGGCGGCTTATGATCGCAGGCGGCGGGGTGCGGGGTTGGCGTTTCGGGTTGGGTGGGATGCAGCGGTGCTGCTGTCGCGCGATGTGGTGGCGGGTGAACTGCTGGACCGGGCGCTGGCCGGGCAGTGGACGGAAACCCAGCGGGACAAGGACACAGGCGTCACGCGCCGCTTTGCGCAGGACCGGCGGTTGGGGCT
>JANPCO010000234.1:0-2522 GCA_031430995.1 Sphingomonadales bacterium
TTCATGGGCTATGCTGATTTGCTGTTCAAAACACTAGGCACGCGCCTCACGCTCCAAAATGTCGCTTGCCTGATGTCCATCTGGGCTGACATCGATCCCATCCGCCAAATCTGGCAGCACCCCGAATTCATCCCCTTTGCGCAGCGAATCGGTATGGCGGCGGCGTGGGATAAATATGGCTGGCCCGATTTGCTGCCGCCGCCAAGTAATTTATAACTTTCGATAGCCGCGCACCAGCACCATTGACGCCTTTTTGACGCTTTATTGACGGTAAGCCGGATTGCGCTTGACGCTACGTCATCGCATTATCTGCCCCAAGGGATCGCAGACATTTTTGACGCTTTGGATGGGCCGGGAAACCCCGGTTCTGGAAGCGGGAAAGCTGTGTCTGCGTTGTTGGAGGACCCCATATGAGCGCAGGCACAATCACGGATGAAGGCATCGGCAAATCGGCGATGGGCAAGGCGATGTGGCGGATCATTCCACTCATCTTGACTGCTTATCTGTTCGCCTACGTTGACCGGGTGAATGTCGGCTTTGCCGCCACCACCATGAACGCCGATCTGGGGTTCAGCGCGACTGTTTACGGCCTTGGGGCCGGGCTGTTCTTTCTTGGCTATGCGCTGTTCGAGATTCCCTCGAACCTGATGCTTGTCCGCTTCGGCGCGCGCAAATGGATTGCGCGGATCATGATTACCTGGGGACTGCTGTCGGCGGCCATGATGTTCGTTCAGACCGCAGAGCAGTTTTACATCCTGCGCTTCCTCCTTGGCGTGGCGGAGGCCGGATTTTACCCCGGTGTCATCTATTATTTCTCGGGCTGGTTCCCACCGTGCCACCGCAGCCGCGCGGTCAGCCGCTTTTATATCGCAGGGCCGCTCGGGTCGGTGGTGATGGGGGCGATGTCGGGTTGGCTGTTGGCGCTTGACGGCAATGCAGGCCTCCACGGCTGGCAGTGGCTGTTCCTGGTTCAGGGGCTGCCGACCGTGCTCGTTGGTCTCGCTGTGCTGCGCTATCTGCCTGACAGCCCGGCGACCGCACCTTGGCTCAGCGCGCCCGAAAAGGACTGGATCCACCGCAAACTTGCTCGTGAGCAACAGGCGATTGGCGCGCCCGCCAGCCACAATGTCCTCGCTGCCTTTCGCAACCCCCGCGTGCTGATGTTCGGGGCAATCGGGATTACTTGCATCGGCGCGTTCATCACCTTCACCCTGTCGGCCCCGATGATATTGGCCGAAGCCGCCGGGCTTGATGTGGCCAATGTCGGCTATCTGGTCAGCGTCGGCGGTGTGGTTGGCACGGCAGCAACGCTCTATCTCGGCAATCTCGCCGACCGCAACGGAGACCGTTTCATCCTGGGTTTTTGGTGTGCGGCGGTGATGGCTGCGTCCCTTTTCACAATCTGGCTCGCGCCATCGCCGCTGATTGTCGGTATCGCCTATCTCGCCTTTTCGACCGTGGCCTTCGCCGTTTCCATGCTGATTTCGTCGGCGTGGGCAGAGGCGCTGCACGTCCGCGAACTCGCTATCGGTGCGGCGGCGATCAACACCCTGTCGCAGATTGGCG
Organism: Sphingomonadales bacterium; assembly: GCA_031430995.1. Taxonomy (GTDB): domain Bacteria; phylum Pseudomonadota; class Alphaproteobacteria; order Sphingomonadales; family Sphingomonadaceae; genus Aquisediminimonas. The sequence continues at coordinate 1,567 of JANPCO010000234.1, forward strand.
CGTTCGTGACGCCCTTCGCCTGGGGCGCGGCCAAGGACGCGACGGGCGATTTTGACGTAGGGCTGATCGGCATCACGCTGATGATGGTCGCGAACGCCGCGCTGATCCTGCTGCTGCGCCAGCAAATCCGTGGCCGCACGATGCGGATGGCGGCGGCCTGACAGCGCAACACAGATTTTGGGAAGCCCCTTCAATGCGAAGGGGTAATTAAGAGGAGTGAAGACGATGAAAATGATGAAAACACTATTGGCTGGTGCAGCTATTATGATCGCTGTGACAACAGTTACACCCGCGATGGCGCAGGAATCGAGCTACAAGCTCGGCACCGTCAGGGAAGTAAGCCGCATCGATGTGCTGCCCGGCCAGTTTGAAAATTACATGGATTATCTGGCAACAACCTGGAAGAAAACTCAGGAACTGGGCAAGGCCGAAGGTATTGTAGTCGATTATGAGGTTCTGGCGACCAACAATGCACGGGCTGGTGAACCTGACCTGGTCCTGATCGTCGAATATAAGGATTATCAGACCACCGCGCAGCAAGAAGCCTTTAGCAAAAAGGTCAACGCGATGATGGCGATGGATCAACGCAAGCAGGCGACCGCAAACGGCGAGCGCGGCAAGATGCGTGAGCTGATGGGCTCAACCGAATATCAGGAATTGATTCTGAAATAAGCGACCCTTTCAGGATCAACGCAGGCGGCGCGCCAAAAACGCCGCCGCCTGCCACTCTCTTTTTGCTCCAGCCCGTTAGGGAAGCAGCCATGGCAAACGTCCACGATGTTGCACGCGATTTCACAGACATGTTGCGGCAGGGCCAGTTCGTGGCCGCGCGTGAGCGTTTCTGGGCGGCGGATGTCAAAAGCATCGAGCCGCATGATCTGCCGGGTGGCATCGCCGCAGAAGTATCGGGAATCGAAGCCGCGCGTGCGAAAACCGTGCGCTGGTTTGGCACGCGG
>JANPCO010000235.1:0-2311 GCA_031430995.1 Sphingomonadales bacterium
TGAACCGGCCAGCACCGGGGCAACTGCATCTGCAACAAAGGGGGAAACGGGATAATGGCTTACGCAAATACGGGATCACTGATCACAGCACTTGATGTGGGATCATGGAAAGTCTCCGCGTTGATTGCGGAGCGCGTTGAGGGCGGGGATATTCAGGTGCTTGGCACGGGCCAGCGCGAAAGCCGCGGCGTGAAACGCGGCTATGTTGCTGATGTCGGCCTGACCGAACAGGCCGTGCGCGAAGCCATGGAGCAGGCCGAACGCATGGCAGGCACCAATATCGAAGATGTCTGGGTCAGCTTTTCAGCTGGCGGTCTTGCCAGTGATATCGCGTCAGTTGAAGTGGAATTGGGTGGCCACCGCATCGAGCAGGACGACATTGACGAGCTGTTGGCCGCAGGTCGTAACACGCTGGACCCTGATGGGCGGATGATCCTCCATGCGCAGCCGACGCTTTACACGCTGGACGGTCTGACTGGGGTGAAGCAGCCGCTGGGTCTTCATGCTGATACGCTGGGCGTGGATATTCACGTGGTGCTGGCGGACGGGTCGCCTGTGCGCAACCTCGATCTTTCCGTGCGCAGCGCGCATCTGGACGTGAAGTCAATTGTCGCGGCGCCAGTGGCAACCGGCTATGCCTGCTTGTCAGAGGAAGAGCGCGAACTGGGCGTCGCAGTTATCGAAATGGGTGCAGGCATTACCAACGTGTCGCTGTTCATTGGCGGCATGCTGGTTGGTTTGCAGTCGATCCCCTACGGCGCGTCGGACATTACCGATGATATTGCGTCGGCTTTTGGCACGCGGCGCGATCAGGCAGAGCGGATGAAATGCTTTTACGGGTCGGCAACAGCTTCCCCGCGTGACAATCATGACATGATTGATGTCGCTCCCATTTCGGCGGACGATGAAGCAGGTGACGGGCACCGCATCACGCGGGCACAGTTGATTGCGGTTATTCGCCAGCGGCTGGATCATCTGATGACGGAGGTTTCCCGCGCGCTCAAAGACCTGGGCTTTGCGGGGCCTGTCGGGCGTCAAGTGGTGTTGACAGGCGGCGGGGCAGAACTGCGGGGCATTGCGGACTATGCCCAAAGTGCGCTGGGACGCGCAGTGCGTATTGGTCGTCCGCGCGGGCTGGTTGGTCTGCCCCCGGCCCATAGTGGACCAGGTTTTGCGACGCTTGCGGGTCTTGTACACTACGCAGCCTCCAATCCAGTCGATTTGCGGGCTTTGATGCCTGACACGCAAATGGTTCATTCGATGAAGAAAGAAGGTTTTGTTCAAAGGCTCGTCGCAGCGTTCAGGACAGGATATTGAGGGTATCATAGTCGCGACCCCCTTGATATTGGGGCGAACGATTCTAAAAATGCGGTGAACGGTTACTATTTCACGTGATTGATGTGTAGTGTTGGTGCAAGATAGCTTCGGGGGGCGATTTCGCCCAGCAAAGCAGAGTTGGGAGAAAGCAAATGAGCATTGAGTTTATATCGTCAGAAATTGATGAATTGCGTCCTCGCATCAGTGTAATTGGTGTGGGTGGAGCTGGCGGAAACGCCATTGCCAACATGATTGCCAACCAAGTGCAAGGCGTCGACTTCATTGTGGCGAACACTGATGCTCAGGCGCTTAACGCCGCGTCGGCTGATCAGCGTATTCAGCTGGGCCTGAAAATCACCCAAGGCCTTGGCGCTGGATCGCGGCCCGAAATTGGCCGCGCTGCTGCCGAAGAAGCGCTCGATTCAGTCGAAAAAGCTCTTGAAGGCGCGCATATGTGCTTCATTGCTGCTGGCATGGGCGGCGGCACTGGCACAGGGGCTGCTCCAGTTATCGCCAAGGCAGCGCGGGACCGGGGTATCTTGACCGTTGGCGTCGTGACCAAGCCGTTTAGCTTTGAAGGGTCGCGCCGGATGAAAGCGGCAGAAGCTGGCATTGCAGAGCTTCAAAAGCATGTTGATACGCTGATCGTTATCCCGAACCAGAATCTGTTCCTGATCGCCAATCCGCAAACCACCTTCAAAGAAGCGTTTGAAATGGCTGATGAAGTTTTGCAGCAGGGCGTGCGCGGGATTACCGATTTGATGGTGATGCCGGGCCTGATCAACCTCGACTTTGCCGATGTCCGCACCGTGATGAGCGAAATGGGCAAAGCCATGATGGGCACCGGCGAAGCCGAAGGCGAAAATCGCGCGATTGCAGCTGCTGAAAAAGCCATTGCCAATCCCTTGCTCGACGGCGTGTCGATGAAGGGCGCAAAGGGCGTGATCGTTTCCATCGTTGGCGGCGAAGACATGCGTCTGATGGAAGTGGACGA
>JANPCO010000236.1:0-30429 GCA_031430995.1 Sphingomonadales bacterium
GTCCGTCATCAAGGTTGGCCACAATATCAAATATGATCTGAACGTGCTGGTGCGCGTCGGGCTGAATGTGGCCCCGATCGACGATACGATGGTGATGAGTTTCAACCTTGACGCGGGGCGGCATAACCACGGCATGGACGAACTCGCGCTGCTGCACCTTAGCCACCAGTGCACCTCGTTCAAGGATGTCTGCGGCACGGGCAAGAAACAGCTGACGTTCAACCAAGTGCAGTTATCCGATGCGACGCCCTATGCAGCCGAGGACGCGGATGTGACCCTGCGGCTGTGGAATTTGTTCAAGCCGCGCCTGTTCGCTGAAAAAGTAACGCGTGTTTATGAACGGGTGGACCGCCCGCTTGTGCCTGTGCTGGCGCTGATGGAACGCGAGGGCGTAAAAGTTGACCGCGCTGAACTGGCGCGCATGTCCGCTGAATTTGCCGACGGGATTGCGGCCCTTGAAATTGAAATCCATGCGCTGGCAGGCACGCCGTTCAGCGTTGGCAGCCCCAAGCAACTGGGCGAAATCCTGTTCGGGCAAATGGGGTTGAAAGGCGGCAAGAAAGGCAAATCAGGCGATTATTCTACTGACGTCACTGTACTTGAACGGCTGGCCGAAGAAGGTGTTCCGATTGCGCGTAAAGTGCTGGAATGGCGGCAATTGTCCAAGCTAAAATCCACCTATACTGATGCATTGCAGCAACAGATTAACCCTGTGACGGGCCGAGTGCACACGAGTTATTCGCTTACTGGCGCGCAGACGGGCCGGCTATCATCCAATGATCCCAATTTGCAGAACATTCCGATCCGCACGGAAGTGGGCCGCCGCATCCGCACGGCTTTTGTGGCAGAGCCAGGCAATGTCCTGTTGTCGGCGGACTACAGCCAAGTTGAATTGCGCCTTGCCGCGCATATGGCCGATGTGCCTGCGCTCAAAGAGGCCTTTGAAAAGGGTGAAGACATTCACAGCCTGACCGCGCAGGAACTGTTTGGCGAAGTCAACCCGGACACGCGCGGCAAAGCGAAAACCATTAACTTTTCACTGCTGTACGGCATTTCACGCTGGGGATTGGCGGGGCGGCTGGGCATCAAGTCAGATGAAGCACAGGATATGATTGACCGCTATTTCGAACGCTTCCCCGGCATCAATCAGTATATCAGCCGGACATTGCAATCCGCGCGCGAAACTGGTTTCACCCAGACGCTGTTTGGCCGCAAAACGCATTTCACTCGCATTACATCAACCAATCAAACCGAACGCGCAGGCAGTGAGCGCGCCGCCATCAACGCGCCCATTCAAGGGACCAGTGCGGATATCATCAAACGCGCCATGGTGCGGATGCTGCCAGCGCTGGCAGAGGCAGGATTGCCAAATGTCCGCATGCTGTTGCAGGTGCATGACGAACTGGTGTTTGAATTGCCGCAAGGCGATGTCGCTGCGGCCACGCCCATCATCGCCCGCGTGATGGCGGAAGCAGCGGCACCGCTGGTCACACTCGATGTGCCGCTGGGGGTGGAAATTGGCACTGGCCCCAATTGGGGTGCCGCGCATTGACGGCTGGCGCGTCAGTGCCGCCGCCCGGCAATGACATCGAAGCCCTAGCCAAAGGCGGCAGGACCAATGTGGCAGGGTTTTTCATCCGGCTGATTGCCCGCATCCCGTTCCTGTTCATTGGTGCGCATTGGTACGGGGCAGAGGCGCTGGGGCGGCTGGCTTACGCTGTCCTGATCGTCGAACTGGCAGCGCAGATTGCAACGTTGGGCCTCAAACGAGGCCTGGCGCTGCACTTGACGGGCGCCGGTAAGGAAAACGGCGCTTGGGATGCCGTGCTGGTGGTGCTGGGGGCGACACTCATTCCCACAGTCGGGCTAATGCTGTTCCCGCAAGTGATGTTTCCGAACAGCGCGATCAAGCCGCTCGACTATCTCCTTCCGCTCATCATACCGGCTCTTGCCCTGTCTGATATCATGCTCGCCGCTCTGGCTTACCGATTTGACGTGAAGTCCACAGTCCGCGCGCGCGCCATCGTTGAGCCGTGGACGATCAGTATCGCCGCGACTGTGCTATGGTGGTTGGTGCCCCGTGACGGGCTGTTGGTGGCTTATGCCCTTTCGATGGCCGGGGCCTTGATTGCCTCGATCATTCCGTTCCTCAAAAGCTACGGCCTGCCAAAAAACTGGACGCCGCGCGGATCAGAACTTTTTGCCCTGATGCGGCGCAATGGGCCGCTTGCGGCGGCAGACGCCATTGAATGGGCTTCGCGCCGGATTGATCTGGCGATTCTTGGGCTGTTCGTATCGCCTGCCACTGTCGGGATTTACTGGGTCGCCCAGCAAGTGGCGAGTTTGCCCCAGAAACTTAAAACCAGCTTTGATCCTGTGCTTGGCCCTGTCATCACCCGCAATCTTGACGAAGGCGACAAAGCAGCCGTTGCGCGGCAGATCAGCCAAGTGGGGTTCTGGATCATAGCCGCGCAGTTGGGTGTTGCCCTGGCGCTTGGCATTCCGGGGGAGGCACTGATGGGGTTGATCGGCCCAGGACAGGATTTCGTAAACGGCAACGGGGCGTTGGCGCTGCTGCTGGTCGCAGAGGTCGTTGCGGCAGTTGCAGTGGTCAGCGAAGCCGCACTTGTTTATGTGGCGCGGCACCGCAATATGCTCATTTCCGGCGCGATGATTGCCACCCAAGCGGCGCTGACCTTCGGCTTTGTTGGCATTATACGAGCGAACGGATACCCCGAATTTTATCAGGCGGCAGGTGCTGCAGGTGCCCTTGTGGTGGCGCTTGGGCTCTCGTCGCTTGTCAAAGTGCGGCTGGCCTCCCATGTGCTCGGCGCACCTATTTCGATCTGGCGGGCGGCTTTGCCACTTGCCGCGGCAGCGGCTGTGCTGATCGGCCAGATCGTGGTGCACGGGCCGCAATGGGCCGAGACCGGGCTGGGCATTCCTGCCATCCTGCTGGCTTATAGCGCGATCATCTGGCGATACGGTTTTCGCGATGAAGACCGGGTGCTGTTCCGAAAGGCTGCGGCCTGAACCTTGCAATGCAAGCGCGGCGCTTGCACGCACGCCCCACTTGGTTAGAAGCACGCCATGGACAGGATACTTATTCGCGGCGGCAATCCGCTTAACGGCAGCATTCCTATTTCGGGGGCCAAGAATTCAGCACTGACGCTGATGCCGTGCGCGCTGCTGACTGACGAACCGCTGACGCTACGCAATTTGCCGCGCCTTGCCGATGTCGATAGTTTTGGCCATTTGCTCAATCAGCTGGGCTGTTCAACGATGATCGAAGGGGCGCGGCCCGAAGATTTTGGCCGGGTGATGACGATGCGGGCAGGCACAGTCACAGGCACAGTCGCACCTTATGACATTGTGCGCAAAATGCGGGCGTCGATCCTTGTGCTGGGGCCGCTGCTGGCCCGGGCAGGCGAAGCCAAAGTCTCCCTTCCCGGCGGCTGCGCGATTGGCAACCGCCCCATTGATCTCCACTTGAAAGTGCTTGACGCCTTTGGTGCGGACATGGACACCAGCGGCGGTTACGTGACGGCGCGGGCCAACGAAGGCCGCTTGCCCGGCGGCACAATGGTATTTCCCGTGGTCTCTGTTGGGGCAACTGAAAATGGCCTGATGGCGGCATCGCGCGCGCGCGGCACTTGCGTGATGGAAAATGCCGCGCAGGAACCCGAAATTGTTGATCTCTGTAATTTGCTTGTCGCGATGGGCGTGGGGATCGAAGGAATTGGCACAGGCACGCTCATCATTCACGGGGCGGACCGGCTGCACGGGGCCACTTACCGCGTGATGCCTGACCGGATCGAGGCGGGCTCTTACGCGTGCGCCGTTGGCATTACGGGCGGTGAAGTTGATCTGATCGGCGCCAAAGCTTCGGATATGGTCGCAACGCTAGCGGCCCTGCGTGAGGCGGGCCTTACGGTCGAAGACCATGCCAAAGGGGTCCGAGTGTCCGGCGATGGGAAGCCCCGCCCGCTCACCCTTTCTACAGCCCCCTTCCCCGGCTTTGCCACAGACATGCAGGCGCAGTTCATGGCCATGCTGGTGAAGGCAGACGGGGCAAGCATGCTGACTGAAACCATCTTTGAAAACCGCTATATGCATGTGCCTGAACTGGCGCGGATGGGTGCAGACATTCAAGTGAAAGGCCGCACCGCCGTGGTGCGCGGTGTAGACCGATTGGCTGGTGCCCCTGTGATGGCAACAGACCTTCGAGCCTCGATGAGCCTCATTATCGCAGGCCTTGCCGCTGAAGGTGAAACTCAAGTGAACCGCGTCTATCACCTTGACCGCGGCTATGAGCGGCTGGAAGAAAAACTCTCCGCCGTCGGCGCGGACATTGAACGCGTAAGCGATGGTTAGGCATTTGTCATGACGCGTTGCCATGACAAATAATCTTTGGTAAAACGGATACGAAGGGAAGGCATGCCATGAACCTGCAAATCCGTGATCCCGAAGTCCGTAAAAAGGCCGAACGACTGGCCAAGCTTCAAAATGTGACGCTAACCAAGGCAGTAGGCGACGCGCTTGACGAGACACTCGGTCGCATTGAGAAAAAACGTCCTCTGCGAGAAATTGCTGCTGAGATTCGCGCTGAATTGGCGACCCTAAGTCGCGGTCCTGGTCATATCATGACCAAGGACGAAATTGACGACATGTGGGGCCAATAGTCAGTGTTTGTTGACACATCGGCGATCATCGCGATCTTATGCGGGGAGCCAACGGCTGATCAGCTCGAACAAGATATTGATGACTGCGAATTTGCGATCACGTCACCGCTTGTTATCCTTGAAGCAACGATGGTCTTGTCGACACGCCTTACAATTGAGCCGGATGTGGCCGAGACCCGTGTGCGCCATCTTTTGAATTCTGGCAGTGTCGCAACTACCGTTATTGATGACGAAACAGCCTCTCAAGCCATCAAGGCCTTTCAACATTACGGCAAAGGGCGAAGAAGCGGCGCGCGCCTCAATCTTGCGGATTGCTTGTCATATGCTTGCGCGAAGCAGCACCGGGTGCCGCTGCTTTATGTCGGTGACGATTTTGCCAGAACTGACCTGGCATAGGATGCGGCCCTAAAACGCTACATCCACTGTATGGATGATCAACCCGACCAGACCGCCAACAAGCGTGCCGTTGATGCGGATGAACTGAAGGTCCTGGCCAACGGTGGCTTCGACTCGGTCCGTCAGTTTTTGCGCATCCCATCCGCGCACGGTTTCTGAGACGAGTTTTACAATGCCGTCGCCGTAGCGCGCTGTAGCACCAACTGTTGCGCGGCGGACGAAGCGGTTGATGGTGTGGCGCAAGCCTTCATCGTCTTGCAGCGATCCTCCCAGTTGGCGGAACATGTCGCCAAACCGCCCTGCCATGGTGCGGTCAGGATCGCGAGCTGCATTTAATAACGCCGCGCGGCCCTGATCCCATAGTCCGGCGATCCAAGCCTGCAGCGCCGGGTTCGCGATAATGTCCGCTTTCAACCCTGCGACTTTGGCTTGCATTGCCGGGTCATGCTGCAGCTTTTCCGCCAGATCAGCGAGAGCCTCATCCACGCGCTGGCGCAGGGGATGTTCGGGGTCATCAGCCATATCGAAAAACAGCTTATTGAGGCCCGTGATGATGGCATCAGACACATCCTCATCCAGCCCCGTCCAGCGCAAAATCCGGCCTGACCGTTCATGCACCATCGTGCGGATCATCTCTTCATTAGAGGCCAAGATCAAGCTGGCACGACTGAGGATGCCATCCAGCAGAGGAATATGGCGGTTTTCCTGCATCGCAGCGGCCATTGCCTGACCCACCAGCGGCCCGGCATCCAGATCACGCAAGCGGTCAGCAATGGCCCCTTTGACCATACCGCCAAGCCGTTGGTCATCAAGCGAACTAAGAATATCAGCCAGCATCCGCGACGCGCCGTCACGCAACCGGCCAGAGCCCCCGTGATCAGGATCAGCCAGAAAGCGGCCCGCCGCACCCGCGACATCAACAGCCTTCATCCGCCGCGCGACAACAGCTGGAATGAGGAAATTATCTTTGAGAAACTGCGCCATCGTATCGCCGATGCGGACTTTATTGTTCGGGATGATCGCTGTGTGCGGAATGGGAATGCCCAGCGGATAGCGGAACAGCGCCGTCACCGCGAACCAATCCGCCAGACCGCCAACCATTGCGGCTTCGGCAAAGGCCTTTGCAAATCCAACGGCGGGATGCACCTGTTCAAAGGCTTTGGCGATAAGGAACAGAGCGGCCATCACGACAAGCAGCGCCGTCGCCCGCACTTTCATGGCACGCAGGCCCTGAGCAGCCGTTCCGCCCGGCGCCGTGGTGAGCGTAAAGCGTTTTGAGCCGTTACTCACCCGTTGCCCTTCATTCGGCAGGCTGAATTGCCACAGGAGGCCGACCAAAGCGACGCCGCAGCCGTTCAGAAAATAGGCTTGGCGGCTTGGTGATGGGCTTATCGCCGCCATTGGTCAGCCAATAGCTTAGCCACGGCCCAACCCGTTCCTCAAAACCAATTGCCAAACTGAAGCTTGCGGGAACAATCACTAGCGTCAGCACTGTCGAAACGATCAGACCGCCAATCACTGTGATGCCCATCGGCTGCCGCCATGCCCCGTCACCCGAAAGAGCAATGGCCGTAGGGATCATGCCCGCGACCATGGCCACTGTGGTCATGACAATAGGCTGCGCGCGCTTATGCCCAGCCTCCATGATTGCCGTTGTTTTATCGACGCCGCGATCAATTTCTTCCAGCGCGAAATCGACCACCAGAATGGAGTTTTTGGCCACAATGCCCAGCAGCATCAGCATGCCAATCATCACAGGCATGGAAACCGGCATGCCCACAACCATCAATGCAATGACTGCACCAAGCGGCGCGAGCAGCAATGACCCCATGTTGACGAACGGTGGCATCACGCGCCGATACAGCAGCAGCAGCACTGCAAACACCAGCAACACGCCCGAAACAATGGCAATGATGAAATTCTTGATCAGTTCATCCTGCATCTTGGATTGGCCAAGCTTCATCCGAGTCACGCCCTGCGGCAAGGATGTAATGGCCGGAAGCGCATCGATTTTCGCGTTGGCCACACTGCTCACGATCCCGTCAGCCAGATCAGCACCAATGACCACGCGCCGGTTAAGATTGGTCCGCTGGATCGTGGTCGGGCCTGCGCCAAAGCTGATTTCTGCCACAGCTTTGAGTGGCACAGAGCCGCCGTTTGCGGTCGGCACAGGCAAATTTTCGATCGTAGACAAGCTTTGGCGCGACTCTTCGCTCAACGTCACGCGGATCGGCACTTGGCGATCCGCGAGTGAGAATTTCGGGCTGTTCTGATCAATATCGCCAATGGTCGCGATGCGGATGGTTTGAGAAAGCGACGCTGTTGTCACCCCAAGGCTTGCCGCCAAATCCATTCGCGGCTTCACCGTTATTTCAGGGCGCTGAAGATCGCCACTGACGCGCGGAGCCTCAATTTCTCTCAGGGCACGCATTTCAGCCACCACTTTATTGGCGGTTTCAGTGAGCAGAACCGGGTTGTCACTGGCCAGAGTGATTGAAAGGTCACGCCCGTTACCGGGAGGCCCGCCATTATCCTGCGCGCGGAAAAACACCCGGGCATCAGGTATTTCATTCAGTTTTTTCGCCCATTTATCTTCAAAGGCAAGGCTCGTCATTGGCCGGTCAGCCTTCAGCGTGATATAGATGCTGGCGTTGCCCGGATTGATATCGGCAAAGGCAGCTTGCACCACTTTATCTTCCGCGCCGAGCAAGGTCTGCACCCGTTCAGTGACTTGTTTGGTTTGCGCAAGCGTTGTTCCAGGCACCATTTCGATGCGCACTTGGCTGTAGTCCTGATCAATATCGGGAATGAAAGTGAAGTTCATCTGGCTGAACAGCCCGACCGTCAGCGCCAGAGCGACGCCGCCAAAACCCACGGTCCACCAACGGTGCGCCAATGACCATTTCAGCAAATCAAGATATTTTAGCATCCAACCACTGTTACCATGTTCTTCTTCGCCGTGGCTTTTCAGGAAGAAAGCCGCAATCATCGGCGTAATAAGGCGCGCAACGGCAAGGCTAAGCAGCACAGCCACCACAACAGTCAGTCCGAAATTCTTGAAAAATTGCCCCGAAATACCCGGCATCAGGCCAACGGGCAGGAACACGGCCACAATGGCCATCGTCGTCGCCAGCACCGCCAGCCCAATTTCGTCTGCTGCATCCATTGAGGCCTGATAGGCGGTTTTGCCCATGCGCATGTGCCGCACGATATTTTCAATTTCCACAATGGCATCATCAACCAGCACCCCGGCGACGAGGCCCAGCGCGAGCAAGCTGATCTGATTGAGGCTGAACCCCAGCATTTCCATAAACCAGAAGGTTGGAATGGCTGATAGTGGAATGGCAATGGCCGAAATAATCGTTGCCCGCCAATCCCGCAGGAACAGGAATACAACCACAACTGCCAATATCGCGCCTTCGATCATCGCCAGCATCGAACTGCTATATTGTTCGCGCGAATAGCCCACTGTCGTGAACAGATCGCGGAACTTGACCTTCGGGTTTTCAGCCTCCAGCTTTTTAAGCTCAGCAATCGCGCCGTCATAAACCGCAACGTCGGATTTGCCCTTGGCGCGAGTAATACCAAAGCTAAGCACCTGGCGACCGTTCATTGTCGAAAGTGTCCGCTGCTCACCATATGAATCGCGGACATCGGCCAGGTCCGTCAGCTTCACGGTGCGGCCATTGCCCAGGCTGATTTGCGTTGCGCCCAGTTCAATCGCGTCCTTGGCATTGCCCAGCACGCGGATTGACTGTTCTGCGCCCGCAATTTCCGTACGCCCACCCGCTGTATTGATGCTCGTCTGGCGAAGCTGATTGTTGATCTGGCTGGCGGTTACACCAAAGGATTGCAAGCGCGCCGGATCAAGCACCACGCGAATCTCACGACTGACACCGCCGCCGCGCTCAACACTGCCGAGCCCTGGAACCGCGCGCAGCCGCTTGTTCACGACGTTGTCGACATACCAGCTGAGTTCTTCAAGCGTCATGTCGACAGCTTCGGCGGAAATATAGGCAATGGCGTTGTTGGCGGTATCTTCGCGCCTGACCTGTGGTTCCAAAATACCTTCAGGCAAATCGCTGCGGATATTGGATACAGCGTCGCGGACATCGGTCACGGCCCGGTCAATGGGCGTGCCGATATCAAAGAAAATGACGATCGTCGCTGAACCTTCGCGCACTGAACTGTTGATTTCATCAACACCGTTAATGCTGCGCACCGCAGCCTCAACCTTTTGCGCCACTTGAGTTTCCAGCTCAACCGGCGCTGCGCCCGGCTGCACAATGGAGACAATGGCGACAGGAAAATCAATATCCGGGTCTGCCGAAATTGGCATCCGCATGAAGGCCATGATGCCTGCCAGCGTCAGCGCAATGAACAAGACAATCGGCGGGACGGGGTTCTTGATTGACCATGCGGAAATGTTGCGAAAGTTCATGGGCGAGCGGCCTTATTTAGCGCGTGGGCTTGGCGCGGTCAGGAATAACCACTTCGCCGGAATTGAGGAAGCCGCCAGCGGACAGAACCACTTGTTCGGTCCCAGACAGGCCTGACAATATGCTGACGCCTTTATCGGTGACAGAGCCAACAGTGACTGGGCGGCGGACGGCTTTGTTCGCAGGGTCAACGACAAACACATAATTGCCCTTGGCATCGCTTTGCACGGCGGATTCAGGCAGGAAGGGCGCTTCCACCATGCCACTGGTGATGCGCGCACTGGCAAAACCGCCAGGGCGAAGCGCTTCGTTATAGGCCAGCGCTATTCGTGCTGCGCCTTGGCGTTTTGCAGGATCAATCACGGGGGAGACTTGCCAGATTTGACCGCGAAATTCTTGCGCAGAGCCAACAGGTACCACACCAGCAGGCGCGCCAACCCGCATGCGGGAGACATCCATTTCGCTGATATCGGCCTTTAATTCCATTTCGCCGCCCTTGGCGATGCGGAACAATACGCCAGCGCCTGCGCTGACCACTTGGCCAGGCTCAACGGCGCGCGTCAGGATCAATCCCGAAGCTGGAGCGCGAATATCAAGCCGCCCAATCCGCGCGCTGTTTTCTGCAAGCTGCGCGCGTGCCACCAGCACGCGTGCGTTCGCCCCGTCCCGCGTGGCCATTTTTCGCTGCATGTCAGCCTTTGAAATATAGCCGCGCGACACGAGAGCCTGGGCCCGGTCAACCTCTGACTGGGCCAGCCGAGCCTCTGCCTGAGATGCTGATATCTGGGCGACCAGTTGATTGGATTGTTGCGCCTGGACCTGACGGTCAACAACTGCCAGCACTTGGCCCGCCGCCACCCAATTGCCGGGCTGCACAAGCACCCGCGTGACGAGACCACCTTCGCCAACAGCACCCACTGGCATTTCCTGCCGCGCGGCCAGCATTCCTGTAGCAGTGACAATGTTTTCGACCAACTGCTTGCCCGGAACGATCACGGTAACGCGCGGGGCCTGCTTGGTGCCGCTATCCGATGCCAGTGTTGGCGCGCCGCCGCCGAGTTTTGACACAAAATGGCCGCCGAAAATAACGGCAAGCACAAGGATAGCGGCACCAACCATGATCCAGAGATTGCGTTTTTTCGCATCCGCTTCATCGGCCACCAAAGGCGATGCATCTTGGAAATTGGCCATTTTGCTTTCAAAATTCATTGGTCTTTGCCTTTTGCGTTCGGACAGGCTCTGTCACCATGCCCGATCAATGGCCACTGTGTTACGCGAATAAGTCACTGGATACAACTAGTCATTCGTTGCATCGCACAATAGGTTGCAGAGGAGAACGCATCTACAGCTATGCGAGTTCCCGTAAAAATAATGGCTTGCCAATACCAGCATTAAGAGGGAGCATAGTGACCAACCCCAGCTGAATAATTGGGTGAGTGCGTCACTAAAGGAGAAAGATCATGTTAGAAGGTTCAGGCTGGCTCGGCTGGATCATTGTTGGCGGCATCGCAGGTGCCATCGCCAAGTTCATCATGCCCGGCAAAGACCCTGGCGGCATCATTGTGACCATATTGCTCGGCATAACAGGCGCACTTCTGATGGGCTTTCTGGGAACTATCCTTGGCTCTCAGGGCGACGGCGCAGGCTTTATTGCTGCCATTGTCGGGGCGTGCATCCTGCTGTTCGGTTACCGGATGATCAACAAGAATAAAACCGGCGTCTGACGCCGCTGCCATTCACCCCTTGTGCAGGCCGGGACGTGCAAGACGCGCGTCCCGGCCTGTTTTATAGGGTCGGCACTGAAGGAGAATAGCCTTGAAGACATCCCATCACGCGGCGGCCCTCTACGCGGCGGCCTTTGCCGCGTTTACCCTTGTCACTCCCGTTGTTGCGAAGGCACAAATGAACCAGACATCAATGACCCAGACGCCAGCAACGGCCGGGCCAATGACTGGCACCCGGCTTGAGCTTCAGGCAACTGGCCAGAGCCGCGCCGTGCCCGATATTGCAACGATCAGCACTGGTGTAGTCACACAGGCCAGCGATGCCGCAACCGCCATGCGCGACAATGCAGCGCAAGTCGCGCGGATGCTGGCGGCGCTCAAAAAAGCCGGGATTGCGGACAAGGATGTTCAGACGCAAGCGATTTCTCTCGCGCCGCAATATCGGTATAATAACAACGAAGCGCCCGTCATTACGGGCTATCAGGCGAATAACACGCTGTCAGTCCGCTTTCGCGATATCGCAAAATCAGGCGCAATCCTGGATGTTCTGGTGAAAGAGGGCGCAAACCAGATCAACGGGCCTACGCTGAGTGTCGATAAGCCGGAAGCCGCGCAGGATGCCGCTCGCCTGTCAGCGCTCAAAACCCTGCAAGCGCGGGCTGCGCTTTATGCCAAGGCAGCTGGCCTGCGGGTGAAGCGGATCATCAGCATGACTGAGTCGGCAGACTTTAATACGCCTCCGCCGGTGATGACGATGTCGCGTGACGCGAGCGAGTCCTCTGCAAAAACCAACATCGCGGCAGGGGAGCAAAGCATCAGCATCAGCCTGACAGCTGCGTTCGAACTAGAATAGGGCGAGCTGGAAAAGGGCGAACTAAAATAGCCAAAGAAAAAGGCCCGGCAGATCAAACTGCTGGGCCTTTTTGTGCGGAGGCGTCAACTGAAATAGTGTCAGTAGCGCTGTTGCCGTTCGTAAAGGCTTTTGTAATGCTGGATACGCGTCACGCGCAGGCCAGGCATTCCCGAGCGGTCAACGGCGCGCTGCCATCCGGCAAATTCTTCCAGCGTCAACGTGTAACGATCACAAACTTCATCGACAGACAGCAGCCCGCCGTTCACAGCAGCCACAACTTCGGCCTTGCGGCGCACCACCCAGCGGGTTGTGGACGGCGGCGGCAGCGAATCCAAAGTCAGCGATTCTCCCAACGGGCCAATGACACTTGCTGGACGTATTTTTTGATTTTCGATCATTGAACCCTCAAAACTAAAAACAAACCGGCGTCTGTTGATTTTCACGGTTTACACGCAAGTCCTTGAAAGAACGCTAAAACGCCAAGGTAAACGCAGCGTTCACAAAGGTTTCCCAAGCGTTAGCAGAGCGGTAGCGACTTCGCTGTGGAAGCTGCCGCAGACCGGCGTATTTGCGCGGCGGGTGGAGGATGGCGCGACGAAGCGATCCATTTCAGGTGGCAAGCTGCTGGCGCTTTCCGGCTTTTGTGGCTGTGATAAAATGAGCGCAGTGGGCGTGGAAGATTGCCGCGCCGCAATTTTTGCCAATAAAAGTTGCAAGGTCGGGTCTGGCCCTGCCGCGCGGTTACGCCTGAAATAGCTCATGTCCATCGATTCGGTCTGGCAGGAAAAGCTGAATCCGGAGTAAAGGGCGGCACTTGTGAGCCACGCCAGTGTCGACTCTTACCGAACAGCCAGTTTGCGTGCCCGTTCCGAAAGCCTTGAAACAGCCTCCGCGTGGATTGGCGCCGCCGTCACGAGCACACCGAAAGCTTCCGCCTTGGTACTGTTATAGCGGATGTTCTGCCCGTGAGCGTCCGTTACGGTGGCCCCGGCCTCAGCCGCGATCAGCGCTGCTGCCGCAATATCCCATTCATGGCCCCAGCGCAGGCTGGCAACGAGATCCGCTTCAGCGGCTGCCACCATGGCAATCCGCAGTGCAATGCTGTTGGGTTTGAACACAACCACCAGGTCCGTTTCGCTTTTCGGCAAAGCATCGGCTGGCACGCGCGCGCCCTTGAATGTCTGGCGCTGACTGGCGGTGATTTGATGGCCATTGCGCGTTGCCCCGCCGCCTAGGGACGCACGCCACCGCTCATCGCGCGCCGGGGCCTCTAGCACGCCAAAAATCGGCCGGCCCGCCTCAACCAACGCAATAGACACGGCCCAGCCGCGCCGCCCGCGCACAAAATCACGCGTGCCGTCAATCGGGTCCACCACCCAGACGCGGGATCGCAGCAAGCGTTCAGCATCATCGGCGGTTTCTTCCGAAAGCCAGCCTGCCTCTGGGTCAAGCCGTCCCAGTTCGCCTTTCAGGAAATGGTCAACAGCCAGATCAACGGCGCTGACGGGATCACCTGGCGATTTTTCCCATTGTTCGAAATCCCCTCGCCAGCTGCGCATGGCCATCCGCGCCGCCTCTGCTGCCACGTCAGCAATCGCATCAAACAACGCCTCACTCACCGGCGATCATCATCCCGTCCAGACGGATTGTTGGCGCATTCATGCCTTGGCGAAAAATAAGGTCATTGGCTGGGGTCAGTTCAGCAAACATGGTCTTGAGATTACCCGCAATGGTGACTTCCGAGACTGCGCCTGCAATGGCCCCATCTCGGATGACAAAGCCCGATGCGCCGCGGCTATAATCACCAGTCAGGCCGTTAACGCCCATGCCGATCAGATCAGTGACGTAAAAGCCTTCCTTGATATCCGCCATCAGTTCAGCGGGCGTAAGCGCGCCCGGTTCCATATGCATGTTGGTGGACCCCACACCCGGCGCGCCACTCACCCCGCGCGATGCGTGTCCTGTCGGTTCGCGCCCCAATTGCCGGGCAGAGGCTGAATCCATCAGCCAGCCAGGCAGCACGCCCTGATCAATGATGGTCGTGCGCTTCGCCTCCAGCCCTTCTCCGTCGAACGGGCGTGACCGCAGGCCGCGCAGTCGCAGCGGATCGTCAATGATGGTGATGTGGCGCGCAAAGACTGATTTGCCCAACTGATCAATCAAAAAGCTGGTCTTACGCGCAATGCTGCTGCCGCTGATTGCGCCGAGCAAGTGGCCGATGAGGGAACTGCTGACACGCGGATCAAAAATCACAGGCATCGCGCCGCTTTTCAAGCGGATCGGGTTCAGTCGCGCCACGGCGCGCTCTCCCGCCTCAGTGCCAATGGCTGTTGCGCTGTCCAGATCGGCCAGAAAGCGTACGGTGTGATAGGCATAGTCACGCTCCATCCCGCTGCCTTCACCGGCCAGCACGCTGGCGGATATGCTGTGGCTGGTGCCGCCATACGCCCCGGAAAAACCGTGACTGGTGGCAAGGCCGACAACCGCACGGCCCTGCGATGCGCCTGCCCCTTCGCTATTGGTGACGCCAGCCACTGCCCGCGCTGCATCTTCAGCGGCCATTGCCCGTTCGCGCATGGCCTGCGGGGTGGCCTCTACCGCGTCACTGAGATCAAGCCGTGCAGGAGCAGTTGTCATCAGCCGGTCTTGCGGGGCAAGGCCTGCAAAGGCATCTTCAGGCGCCTGACGCGCCATGGCCACGGCGCGCTCTGCCAGCACATCCAGCGCGCGCGTGGAAAGGTCAGATGATGATACCGTGGCGGATTGCTTGCCGACAAAGACCCGCAGGCCAATCTCTTCACCTTCGGCACTGCCAACGTCTTCAAGCACGCCCAGGCGCACCTGAACATCAGTGGACCCGTTGCCGACATAAACGGCGTCTGCTGCATCAGCCCCAGCAACTGTGGCACGTTTGACAAGATCAGCAGCGCGATCTTTGGCTTGTTCAGATGTTAACATGATATTTGCTTAGGCGGAGATCACCGGAACCTCAAGCAGTGCCAACAACCAGACTAGCCAAGCCAACCAGCAAGCCCGTAAAGCGGTTTGCGCGAAACAGCTTGAGGGCGTTCGCGCCGTCTTCTGGTCGCAGAGACATGACTTGCCAGCCGAGGTGAAGCGCCGCTGGCAAAAGCGCCACAACCGCCAGAGGCTGGGGACGAACCGCCCAGAAAGCGCCCGCCCAGCACAGCAGCGCGCCCCCGTAAAAAAGCGCAACGCCGCCCCTAACATGCTTGCCAAGACGAAGCGCGGAGGATCGCACCCCAATCAAGGCATCATCTTCGCGGTCTTGCAGCGCGTAGATCGTATCATAACCAATCACCCACAGCACTGATCCCGCATAAAGCAACGCCATTGCCGGGTGCGCGTGGCCCGCAACAGCAATCCAGCCGACCAACGCCCCCCAGCTGAACACAAGGCCCAGCCAGGCCTGCGGCCACCAGGTGATCCGTTTCATAAAAGGATAGGCAGCGACAAGGATAAGGCTCTCCACCGCCAGCAACTGCGCGTTGAAGTTTAGCTGAAGCAAGACCGCCAGCCCGACGAGCGCGAGCGCAATCAGCCACAACCACGCGGCCCGCAGCGACACGGCGCCACTGGCCAATGGCCTGCTTCGGGTACGTGCCACTTGCGCATCCAGATCACGGTCAGCAATGTCATTATACACACAGCCCGCCCCGCGCATCGCGATAGCGCCCGCCAACATCCAGAGAATTAGCTGCCAGTGAGTGATGGCTCCCCCAGCAAGTGTTATGCCCCAGACGCACGGCCAGAACAGCAGCCACCAACCAATCGGCCGATCAAAGCGCGCAAGCAGCGCAAAGGGCCGCGCCGCAGCGGGCAGCACCGCGATCAGGCCGCGATGCTCTGTGTCTGGCACGGTGGTACTGATGCTGTCGCGCAATTCTGTTTCCCTGAGCTTGTCGAAGGGCCGTCCTTCGCCGCGGTCCTGTTAAAAAGCAAAAACGGCCCTTCGACAAGCTCAGGCAAGCGGGTTACTGAGCCAAGGATGACTGCAACCCCTGCCTGGCCCCCGCAAAGCACTCCGCGACTGTTCGTTGAGACGCTACTGTCGGAAGGGCTGACCCTGCGTATCGACGGCGGCCAGGCCCATTATCTGATCGCTGTGATGCGCATCAAGCAAGGCGCTCCGATCAAGCTGTTTGACAATCAAACCGGCGAATGGCTGGCCGAAGTGAGCGCTGTTGCCAAACGTGACCTGACACTGACTGTGACCGCACAGCTGCGTCCGCGCGAGCCTGTGCCGGACCTGTGGCTGCTCGCCGCACCGATCAAGAAAGCGCGGATCGATATGGTGGCGGAAAAAGCGTGTGAGCTTGGGGTGGCGCTTTACCGGCCCGTCATCACGCGGCGGACCATCGTCGAACGGCTCAATCTTGAGCGGCTGCGCGCCCATATGGTGGAGGCAGCCGAACAGTGCGGGCGGACGGCGCTGCCTGAATTAGCAGAGCCCATCAAATTAGCAGCACTGCTCAAAGACTGGCCAAATGGCGGGCCAAGCACGCGCCATCTGTTCTTTGCTGATGAACAGGGCGGCATGCCTGCTGGCACGGCCTTCAGCGCCAACCCCGGCCCTGCTGCAATCATGATTGGCCCGGAAGGCGGCTTTGACGAAAGCGAACGCGCTGCCATCCGTGCGCTGCCTCAGGCGATCCCGATCAGCCTTGGCCCCCGCATCCTGCGCGCCGAAACCGCTGCCATGGCCGCACTCTCGATCTGGATGAGCGCGGCGGGCGACTGGAGCTGATCGCTATTTGATCTGCACAAGGAACGACACGGTAAAGCTGGGCTGCGTCGTTGCCGTGGCCGCGGCCATCGTGCCGCCTGGCGCAATGCGCAGCCCCTTCACATTGGCATCATAGCCCGCAGTGATCGGAGCATAGCCATAAGGCGCACCGCCACTCGCCTGGTTGGAGAATGTAACCATCGTTGCAGCGTTAAACGCCGAAAGTCCGCTCGCCGTGGTGCCATTGGTGAATTGCACGGGGGAAGCTGCGTTATAGAGCGTTTGGCCAGGAAGCGGGTCCGTGATCACAATGCTGTTGGCATCCACCACAGTGCTTCCGGTATTGGTGACTGTGATGAAATAGCGGAGCACAGCGCCCGGGATCATTTTGGGGTTCGTCGCGCCGTTTACGGGGTCAGAGACCAGCACTGAATATTTGAGGACTGTCAGCAAAGCTGCAGCGGCTTTGCGCGTGTTGGTGATGGTGCAGGTGATAATGTCCCCCATCACTGGTGTGATCGTGCCGCCCAGCGTGGTTGGCAGCACAGTGGAGGATGACGACGCATTCACACAGGCCAGCGTCGGCGTGTAAAGGCCCAGATTGGTGGCGCCCGCGCCAATTTCCGTCACTGTGTAAGGCGATCCCGGTGTGGCCTGAAACTGCGGCGTCGATCCGTTCGTGACAGTCGATCCGGTTCCCGTGGTTGTCGTGGTTGCGACCACAGTGGTGCCAGACGCCACATTCAATATGAACTGATCCGTGCTGAACCGCCGTCCGCCCGTGCCCATGACTTTGCGCAGAGTGAGGTGCGGGAACGGCTGGTTGGTAAAAGTGCACTGGATCGCATCACCGAATTGCAGGGCACCAAAACTATAGGACGTTGTTAGAGCATCCAGCGGCAGCGGCGTAGATGACGTCGTTGTGCCGTTCAGGCATGTCAGCGTGGACCGGTATTTGGCAAATGTGCTCAAGCTGCCGGATACCATGGATTCAGAAACAGTGAGCGGAATGCCCGAAGCCAGCGAAATAGCCGCTGCCTGAAACGGGCCATTGCTGGTGCCAGATGTCGTGCCCGTCGCCAACACAGCGCCGCTGGTTGTGGCGGTGATATCGAATTTGAACTGATCGCTGGCGTCCACGCGCGCGCCGGAAATCACTTTGGTCAGCCGCATTGACGCAAAGCGCACTGCGAACATGACGCCTTGTAATCCTGATCCGACCATTGTGGTCGTGATCACTGTCGGGCTGTTTGACCCCACGATATAGCCGCCGACATTGCCCGTTGCGCCGCCGCCTGCCGTCGTAAACGTCTGGCCAGCAAAAGTTTGCGTTGGCATGGTTGACCCCGAAATGGGCGGAACTGAATCAAGCAAAGTCCAGTTGGTGCCGTTAGTGACAGTCTGAATTGTTTCTGCCCCGTCAGTTGATTCTGCATCTGCCATCACGAACGCATAGGCCGTCACAGCTGAGCTTCCCGACGGCGGCAGAATGGTTATGCCGGAAAAGGCCAGCGTTACTGTCGCGCCAGTATCCGCCATATAAAGAACGGGCTGCCCGGGAATACCGAGAAAGGCTGAATTGCCAACGGCAGCCCCGGTCCATGACGGCGCGGCGCGGGCATTGACGGCGTTCGCTGTTGAGCTGCTGGCCTTCACTGTGAAGCTGAGTGTTGCCCCGTCCGACAAAGTATAGCTGATGATTTGACCAGCCGCTGACCGGGCCGTCACATCATTATAGGTGGAAAAATCGAGCCAGCAGTAGGTTTGCCAAGCGGCCGGGGCGCTGCCCTGGGAAGCAGCTTGAGAACATGTTGCCGCAGCCGCTGGCAAGGCCCAACTGCCCAAGACAAGCGCCAGACAAGCGCAAACTACACGCGTCAAGACTCTGAATTGAATACCAGCAATCATTATAAATGCAGGCCGTTCTCGCTCAATTTCTATCCGAAATGGATCGACAGCCTCATTCTTTACGCGGACATGGTTAACTTCTGGTAACCTTCATCAGCCTTGATCGGCCCTGACCGGCCCTGACCGGACCAGCGCGTATTTTCATTTTCAAATGCAACTGACTTGGCTAGACCCCGTCGCATGAGCACACGCACCACGTCTGACAAGCATGATCCCTTCATCGAAAACCGCGATGATCTTCTTTCCATCTTTTCAGGCGGCGAAAAGCCTAAAGAGCGGTGGCGCATTGGCACGGAGCATGAAAAATTCGTCTACCGGACCGCAGAGCATGCCGGAAAGCAGTGGGGCGCCCCCAGCTATGACGAGCCCGGTGGCATCCATGATCTGCTGATGGCGCTGACCCGCTATGGGTGGGAGCCCGTTTACGAAGGTGGCAAAGTGATTGCGTTGTCTGGCGAGGACGGGACAGTCAGTCTGGAGCCTGCCGGGCAACTGGAACTGTCCGGCGCGCCGCTGTGTAATTTGCATCAGACCTGCGCTGAAACGGGCCGTCATTTGAAGCAAGTTAAAGAAGTTGGCGCGGAGCTTGGGCTTGGTTTTCTGGGGCTTGGCATGTGGCCAGACAAGACGCGCGGCGAACTGCCGATTATGCCCAAGGGGCGGTATAAGATCATGCTCAACCATATGCCGCGGGTCGGCAGTATGGGCCTGGATATGATGTTGCGCACGTGCACGATCCAGACCAACCTCGATTACGCATCCGAAGCTGACATGATCAAGAAATTCCGGGTTTCGCTTGCGCTCCAGCCACTTGGCACAGCGCTTTTTGCCAATTCGCCGTTTACAGAAGGCAAGCCCAATGGCTTTCTATCGTATCGCAGCCATATCTGGACCGACACCGATCCGCACCGCACTGGAATGCTGCCGTTCGTGTTTGAAGGCGGGTTTGGTTATGAGCGCTACTGCGATTATGCGCTTGATGTGCCGATGTATTTCGTTTTTCGCGACGGGAAATATATTGATGCGGCTGGCCTGAGCTTTCGGGATTTTCTTGACGGCAAACTGTCCGTCCTGCCGGGCGAAAAGCCATTAGTGTCCGATTGGGTCGATCATCTTTCCA
This sequence comes from Sphingomonadales bacterium, assembly GCA_031430995.1. Classification (GTDB taxonomy): domain Bacteria; phylum Pseudomonadota; class Alphaproteobacteria; order Sphingomonadales; family Sphingomonadaceae; genus Aquisediminimonas. Next base: position 19,870 of record JANPCO010000236.1, read on the forward strand.
CGGCGTTTCCTGAAGTGCGGCTGAAAAGCTTTCTTGAAATGCGCGGGAGTGACGGCGGGCGCTGGAATAAAATCTGTGCGCTGCCAGCGCTATGGGTGGGGCTGCTTTATGATCAATCCGCGCTGGACGCCGCATGGGATCTCGTCAAAGACTGGACCGTGGAGGATCATCAGCGGATCCGCGACGCTATTCCGCGTGAAGGCCTGTGCACAAAGACGCCCGATGGTCGCGATTTCGCAGCGTTGGGCAAACAAGTGCTTGATATTGCACACGCAGGCCTTTCGGCGCGCGGCGAAACCAACAGCATGGGCGACAATGAAACGGGCTTCCTCAATCCATTGCGCGAAATCGTCGACAGCGGCAATTCGCCAGCCCATGGTTTGCTGACGAAATATCACGGCGAATGGGGCGGCGATCTGTCTCGCATTTATGATGAGATGAGCTTTTAAGGGCCAGCGTTGATGCTTCTACCCCCTTAAGACTGTCTAGCGAAAACTGCCGCGTGGTTGCCTACCGTGACGCTGACAGGGAATATGATCGAGAAAAGCGATCAGTAGTGGCCAAAAATTAGATTCGGCAATGGTTTGCAAAGGGCGTAACTGAAGGTTTGTAGCATATTTGCGCAGAGGAGAGAGATTATGGGACTCGCTGGTTCGAAAACTGAAGGAAACTTAAAAGCCGCATTTGCTGGCGAGAGCCAAGCCAACCGCCGCTATCTCTACTTTGCACAAAAAGCCGATATCGAAGGGTTTAACGATGTCGCAGCGGTGTTTCGCTCCACTGCCGAGGGCGAAACCGGCCATGCGCACGGGCATCTTGAATTTCTCGAAGAAGTGGGTGATCCTGCCACAGGCGAACCAATTGGCGATACTGTTGCCAATCTGAAAGCCTCCATTGTGGGCGAAACTCACGAATATACAGATATGTACCCGTCTATGGCTCGTGAAGCTCGTGACGAAGGATTTGATGAAATCGCCGACTGGTTCGAAACGCTGGCCAAGGCTGAAAAAAGCCATGCTGGTAAGTTCCAGAAGACATTGGAATCGATTGCCGACGCGTAACAGTATGGCAATCTTCGCTTCCCCTCTGGGGTCGCATGATCGGGGTCATCCATGCCCTCCCCCCCAAACTTGTATGGGTGGCCCCGGTTACGTTTTTTCATTCCGCAACACTAAGGTAGACCCGTCATGAGCGAAGGCAGCTTAGGTGCGCCCACTCGTCACCCGATTGCATGGCAAGACGACGCGTTTTACGACGAAGTTGCCCTTGATGGCGAATTGCGCCGGGTGTTTGATATCTGCCACGGATGCAGGCGCTGCTTTAATTTGTGCGATAGTTTTCCGAAATTATTCGATCTGATCGACGAAAGTCCGACGGAAGAAGTCGACGACCTGACCCCTGGCCAACTGAAAAGCGTCGTCGATGAATGCACGCTTTGCGACATGTGTTTCCTGACCAAATGCCCCTATGTGCCGCCGCACCAATTTAATCTCGATTTTCCGCATCTGATGCTCCGTGCGCGTGCGATCGACCATAAAAGCGGCAAAACCAGCTTTACTGACAAGCAATTGGCAAAAACGGACCGCAACGGCGCGCTGGGCAGTTTCTCCTCTGGGCTGGTCAATTGGGCAACCAAGGACGGCAGCCCGGTGCGCGGGATCATGGGCACGACGCTAGGCATCGACGCAAAGGCCTATTTGCCACCCTTTGCCAGTGAGCCGCTTACGCAAAAATCCAAGGCTGGCTTGCCCGCGCCTAACCCTGATGCCCCGGGCTTTGGCCGCAAAGCTGTGCTCTATGCGACATGCTACGGTGAATTTAATGACCAGACGCCAGGGGAGGCAGCGATCAAGTTGCTCGCCCACAACGGCGTCGCATTGCGCGTGGAACATCCGCAATGTTGCGGCATGCCCAAGTTTGAAAATGGCGATCTGGCCGCTGTTGCAGGCAGTGCAGAGGCCGTTGCTGCCTTTTTCGCGCCGCTGATTGATGAAGGCTATGACATTGTGCCACTGACGACCAGTTGCGCGCTAATGCTGAAATTTGAATGGCCGTTGCTTTTGCCTGAGAATGAGGCCGTCAGGAAACTGAGTGCCGCGACCTTTGATCTTTCCGAATATGTTGTTGATATTGCCAAGAGGCAGGGCCTGATGCCCATTGCCGAAATGCCTGCAAAGATAGGCGTGCACTTTGCCTGCCATGCCCGCGCGCAGAATATGGGGCCCAAAGCGATGGAAATGCTGAAGCTTATCCCTGGTGCCTCGCCTGCACTCACTGAGCGATGCTCAGGCCACGGCGGCAAATGGGGGATTTTCAAGGAGAATTTCGAAACGGCAATCAAAGTAGGCAAGCCTGCTGCCCGCGCGCTGGCCAAGACCAATCCCGACATCATCGTGACGGAATGTCCCCTTGCCGGGCCGCATTTGCGGCAAGTGATGGAAGCGACAGGCGCGCAGACCATCCCTGACCGTATTGGCCATCCGATTGAAGTGATGGCCAAGGCTTATGGATTTTAGAGGCAATTGAGGATCAACCATCCCCTTCCCTATTGGAGAGTGATAATGCCCCGCACAACCTTTGACCTGACAGCAGATGACATACTCCCGCTTTCAGAATGGTCCATTTTACGCGTTTCCCACCGCAAGGCCCTGTCGGAACGCAAGAAAAATCGTCGCCTTTCTGTTGGCCCATATGCCACGCTCTATTTCGAAAATTGGGATACGATGTGGTATCAGGTGCAAGAAATGCTGTGGATCGAAAAAGGCGGCGATGCGCAATTGCCTGATGAATTGGCCGCCTATAACCCGATGATCCCCAATGGATCCGAATTGTCCGCGACGCTGATGTTTGAGATCAGCGACGAGGCCAAGCGTGCGCTGGTGCTTGGCCAATTGGGCGGTGTTGAAAACCATATCAGCATCAGTGTGAACGGTGAACGCATTGTCGCTGTGTCAGAGGCGGACCTCGACCGCACCAAATCAGACGGCAAGACATCCAGCGTCCACTTCCTCCACTTCGCGTTCAGCACCCCGCAAATCGAAGCGTTCCGCGCGCCAGGAACTGATGTCATGGTGCGGATTGATCACCCTGATTACGGCCATGCGGCGTTGGTGACAGGGGCCGTTCGCGACGAGTTGGCCGCGGATTTCGGTTAGCCGCGAAACGCGTCCTTGGCTGCGCGCCGCTGTGCAAGTTGTTCGACCGAGGCCGCACGCATGAACGGGTTGGTCGCGCGTTCCAACCCAATGGTGGTTGGCACTGTTGGTTCTCCCCGCGCGCGCATTGCATCCACTGCCACCATTCGGTCGCGGAGTGCGACATTGTCTGGTTCTGCGACCAGCGCATAGCGGCCATTGCTCTGCGTATATTCATGGGCGCAGTACACATGCGTCCCGTCAGGCAAAGCAGATAGCCGTGCCATATTGGCAAACATCTGCGCAGGCGTGCCTTCAAACAAGCGACCACAGCCCATTGCAAACAAAGTATCGCCGACAAACACTATGCCGTGGTTTTCAAGATGATAGGCAATATGCCCCGCTGTGTGGGCTGGAACCTCCATCACCTGCGCCACAGCATCACCAAAGGCCACCTGTGCGCCTTCGCTGACTTGCACGTCCAGTGTCGGGATACGCCCAAACTCTGCGGCTGGCCCCGAGATGATGCACCCTGTCGCGGCCTTGATTTCCGCATTGCCGACGGTGTGATCAGGATGCCAATGGGTGTTCCAGATTTGGGTGATGGTCCACCCCAATTGCGCCGCTTCAAACAAAACGGGTGCCGCCAAAGCAGGATCAATCACCACCGTTTCTTCAGACATGTGGTCATGCATCAGCCAGATATAATTGTCTGAAAGCACAGGAATGCGGTGGACTTCGATACTCATGTCACCAATGCCCAGTGTTGGCCATCGAGGCCCAGGGCTCTGCCGGGGCCAGCCGTTCACCAGCCTGCAACAATTCGATTGAGATATTATCAGGAGACCGGACAAACGCCATATGCCCGTCACGTGGCGGGCGGTTGATCGTGACACCGCCGTCCATCAGACGCTGGCAACTGTCGTAGATATTGTCGACGGCATAAGCCAGATGACCGAAATTGCGGCCTTCGCCGTAACCGCTTTCATCCCAGTTATGAGTGAGTTCGACTTGCGCTGCCTCATCGCCCGGCGCTGCCAGGAAAATGAGCGTGAACCGCCCGGCTTCGCTGTCGAACCGATTGAGTTCGGCAAGGCCCAGCAGATTGAAAAAGCGGATGGAAGCCTCTGGATCAGAGACGCGGATCATGGTGTGGAGATATTTCATTGCGATGCTATATCAACTTCACGGCTTCACTGCACCATCCAACTGCTTGAGCGCTGCTGCTGCTGCTTTTCCAGCGGCGGAAGCTGGCGCAAGCTTGACGGCGGCGGCCCAGGCAGTGCGTGCAGCAGCCTCAGACCCCTGCATCAAGGCGATATTGCCAGCCTCCAGCGCGACTTGAGGATCATCGGGCGCGCGTTTGATGGCTTGTTCGATATCGGTGCTCGCCCGGGCCAGATCGCTAGACCGCCTTGCAAGCGTCGCTGACAGCAGCCACGCCAGTGGATCTTCAGGCACCAGTTTAATCGCTTCATCCAGATCAGAGCGGGCTTGCAACACTTGCCGCAACGCGACCAGCGCACGGGCGCGGTCAAGATGGGCTTCGCCTTTTTCAGCGCCTGTCAATTGGCCACTGACCAACGCCACATCAAAATAGCCGCGTGCTTTATCGGCCTGCGTCGCGGCCAGTGCTGCATTGCCTGCCTGCACCCATAGCCGCGCGCCGCGCCCATCGCGCATCTTGTCTGCCTCTGTCGCGGCTTGTTGAAAGGCCGCCATTGCAGGCACCCAACGCGATTGAGCGGCAAAGGCCAGCCCCAAACATTGGCGCGCCAGCACGCCGCCGCCGACCACTTGCCAGCTGGTCGCTTCATCCACTGCCTTTTGCACGTCAGCCTCCACCAAAGCGACACAAGCGGTAAAGCGCGCTTCATTGGCGGACGGAGCAGGCGTGGCCGTCACAGCAGCAGTGGCAGCAGCAAGAAAGATCAGGGACATAGCGACTCCAGCAGCGTTGCGACGGTCCGCTCCAGCAGGGCAAGATCCTGCGGGCGGCTCAAGCGGTGATCGCCGTCCTTGATCAGTGTCACCTGCACATCATCTGAACAAAGCCGCTGCGCCAGCTGAACCGAGATTTCCCACGGCACGTCTGCATCGCATTGGCCGTGCAGCAAACGGACCGGACAGCCAACCGCAATCTCGCGTTCCAATACCCGGTTCGCTTGCCCAGCCTCCCAAAATGCACGCGTCGTCAGCATAGGTTCAGGGCCATAATCTGATGGGCGTTCAAGCTGGCCATATTTTTGCAGCTGGCCTTTTTCTTGTGAGGTAAACCCCCAATCCGTGAAGTCTGGCGCTGCGGCAATGCCGATCATCCCCTTCACTTGGCTACCCAGCGCCTTAGCAAGCAGCAGAATGATCCAGCCGCCCATTGATGACCCCACCAACACCACAGGCCCGCGCTCCACACCTTCAATGATCATCCGCGCGTCTTCGGCCCAGCTGGCCAGCGTGCCATCCTCAAAAGCCCCTTCGCTTTCCCCACAACCGCCATAGTCGAGCCGCAGCAGGGCCTGCCCTTTGCGAATAGCCCAAGCCTCCAGCGCCAGTGCCTTGCTGCCGCTCATGTCTGACTGATAACCGGGCAAGAACACGATAGTCGGTCCGCGACCCTTTACGCGCCGAAACGCAAGGCGCACGCCGTCCGGGCGCGTGAAAAATTCCGCAGTGGTCATGCAGCAGGTGTAAATCAGATTACTGCCAATGCAACATGGCCAGGGGCATCCTTGTTTCACACGACGGCAGGACGTTTAAGACGATCAGGGTGGGAGATTTATTTCGCACATTCTCCTGAACTTTCCTTTTCCGTCCTGCCATCGTGAGAAATCTACGCGCCCGCAAGGCACACTCGGGTAAGCGTGACATTGGGTTCGAAAAGGCTTTTCACACGACGGCAGGATGGTAAAAATGATCAGGATGGGGGGTTTGGATCGGGCGCTTTCCACTCACCATAATAATTGTTGGAAACACACCTCAGGCCCTCGCGAAAAGTTTCAGTGCCAAAGTTCATCAGGAGACCAAGGGGAAGCTCAGTCAACCTGAGATAAGTGAGCACTTGTTTGGCATGAACAGGCGCAAACCGGTCCACGGACTTCACTTCGATAACAAGACGTCGTTCAACGAGCAGATCAATCCTAAAACTATCCCGGATGACACCGCCGTCATAGATAAGGTCAATGGGCTTCTGACGTTCAACCGTGCAGACCCTTGGCAGTGAGCGCAAATGCCAAAAGAGTTTCATACGCCGCTTCTAGCAATCCAGGGCCATAGCGTCGGTGCGTCGCCAACCCGCACTCAATGGCCTTAGCTGCAATCACCTCAACATCAGTCTCTTCCTTCATTCTGATCTTTCCCTTTCCGTCCTGCCATCGTGTGAAATTTGATCTCTTGCTCAATTCCAATCCGGCATACGTGACACGAGGTTCGAAAGAATGTTTCACAGGATGGCAGGAAGATAAATATAATTAAGATGAAAGCAAACCAGCCATCCTGATCTTTCCTTTTACGTCCTCCCATCGTGCGGAAATAACCGATTTGTGGTCTTGGTCTGCTCATCGTGACGCGGCGTTCGAAAGAGCGATTCGCACGACGGCAGGATGGTAAAAATGATCAGGATAATGTCAGAATATCCTTCCTGATCTTTCCCTCTTCGTCCTGCCATCGCGTGAAACCTTAAGCCTGGCACAACAATCAGAAGGGCAAGCCCGTGCCGTCCTCAACATCAGGATCATTGGCGCAGGCATCGACGATGGCACGCCACTGTTCAGGGGTAACGACAGGCGTATGGGCCACGCCTGTTTGCTTGCTGGCGCGGAAAGCCTTTTCCCGTGACGCTGACACGGGATGGCTGGAGAGATAACCAAGCGCAGCCGCTGCTTTGCCCATTTTCTTTTCGTCCCCGCTCAACCGTTCAAAAAAGCCTGCGGTGGCATCGGGAGAGATAGCTGCCTTTTGCATTAGCTTGATCGAATAGTCATCCGCCGCTGCCTCTGCCTCACGTGAAAAGCGCGAAGAAACTAATGTGTTGAGCGCACCTGCTGCATTGGTATTCGCGCCGCCCAGCAATATGCTCAGCCCCGTCTGGCGGAGCAGTGACTGCATGACATCACGGTTGCGCACATGGCCGATTTCATGGCCGAGCACGCCAGCCAGTTCGTCTGCATTTTTCGCCTCTTGCAATAGCCCCCGGAAAATCACGACCTTGCCGCCTGGAAGCGCCACGGCATTGACCATGTTAATATTGGCGATGTTGATTTCGATCGGGTCGCCTTTGCTGTTCAGCCGCGCTGTCATCACGTCCAGCGCCTTGCGGCTGTCACGCGTCTGGCAGAAACGCCCGCCCATATCGCCAATCATCGCGTCGCCAAGATTGCGTTCCCACGACATGGGCACCAGCGGCGCCACCACTTCTGGCACTTTCGTCACACCAAAAATAAGTGCTGCTGACGCCGCGACCAGAATGACAGAGGCTGGCACCAAGCCAACTCTGTCAATAAATCCGCCATATCGTTTTGGCTTTGGCAAACGCGCAAACAACGCATCTGGCAAAGGATCGGTCAGCCCAATTTGCCATCCGGGGCGGCTGATATGGCCGTAATAGGGGCCGCCAGACTTTTCTCCCCGGTAAACGAGATCGGCCCACGCGTAGTTCTCTAAGGGAAGCCCGTCAGCTGCAACATCAAATCCGCCCTCAGTCGCTGTAAGGATTGCCTCACGGCAAATCGCAGTCTTGCCGTCATAATGCCAGATGAAGTGCGGATCGTTCAAATCGCCCCCACGTCAAATGCATCAAGCAAGCCTTCACCTTGGCTGAGCGGCTTGGTTTCAGACTGAGTCAGGCTTTCTAGGTTCACTTCGCCGCCTGCCTCCATATGGCGCATGAAAAAGGCCCAGCTGCGATAGCGAATGAACGGCCCAAGCAGCATGAAGGGAATGACGAATGTAATGATTGTCACCACGCTAAGCCCGGCAAAGCCAGCCCCAGTTGCCATATCACTGGCCAGCGCATCCGCCCCGCCCATCATCACAGCACCAAGCCCGCCAAAAACTAATGCACCCATGAAGCCGACAAAGCCCGCCAGCAGATAAAGCCCGATATTGCCAAGCACCAGCACAAGCCAATCCGTTGACCGCGCCGTGAACCCAAATTCCAGCCCGCCAAGCCCAAGGCTGCCCACCACTTCGCGGGAATAGGCCGCATAATAGAGGAGCGAAATTATCGGGAGCGCAATGTAGAAAAACACGACTGCCAAACCGCCAAGCGCAATTGCCCCGCCGATATTATCGTCCATGCCACCACCGCGCGTAAAGCCCGCAACGCCGACAATGAGGAGCAGTACTGGGAAAATGTAAAACAGCGCGAACCGCTTCATCAGTTTCTTCCAGTCAGGATTGGCCGTAAACTGATGCGGGCCAAAACTCATCGCTTCCCACCGTTCCTTGAACAGGCTAGTTGATGCCCAGGGAACGCCTAGGCCAAGCGGCAGAAAGCCGACGATGGTTTTCCAGAGATAAGACGTGCCATAAGCAAATCCGGGGTTGTCCGATCCGCCGTGAATGCCGTGCCATGATGTGCGGCTCAGCCGGTACCGAAGCCCGCGGTAGATTGCGAACCCGACGAGCCAGAGGATCGCGACATAAAAAACCAGTCCGATGACTCCAGCGACCGCTGGCATGCCCTGCAAGATGCTGCCCTGCACCACGAGATTGAAGATGATGAACGGGATGCCAAGGGCGAAAAACGCGACAATAAACCCAATGAACAGCTCCAGCCCAGTGCCCGTCCATTCCAGCTGATCGTCAATGAACCGGGTCTGGCTCCAGAAATATTTGCGCTCCCGCGTCGTGGCCCAGAAGCGGTAAACGCCTAGCGTCACCAGCGTCAGCAGACTATTGGTGAGCGCGATTGGCAAAAAGGCCTGCCAACTGCCGCGAAACTCAAACGCCGTCTGATCCGGCCCACCAATACCCATCAAGCTTCCCCTTTTTCAGTGTGGCGAAACTTTCACACACGCGGCCAAAGGTCAAGCGGAGTTGGCAGTATGCGACGGGCCAGTCCTTACCCCCGGCTGCTCGGCGCGTGGGGTGGTTCGATTTCGGGCGGTTCAGGCGCATCAAGTTCACCTTCCCATTTCGCCACAACCGCTGTCGCCACAGCGTTTCCGACAACATTGGTGCCAGAACGCCCCATATCCAGAAACTGATCAATCGCGAGGATGAGGACAAGTCCAGCCTCTGGAATGCCAAACTGCGCCATCGTGCCGGATATCACCACCAGCGAAGCCCGCGGCACAGCTGCCATGCCTTTGGACGTCAGCATCAGGGTAAGGAACATGGCCACTTGCTGACCAAAGCTCAGGTCAATTCCGTAAAGTTGCGCAATGAACAGCGTCGCAAAGGTCATATACATCATCGATCCGTCCAGATTGAACGAATAGCCCAACGGCAATACGAAACTGGCGATTTTGGGCGGCACCCCGAACCGGTCCAGCGCCTCTAACGTGCGGGGATAAGCAGCTTCGGATGATGCGGTTGAGAACGCGAGCAAAATTGGCTCGCGAATGTAGCGGATCAGCGTGCCAGCGCGCGGCCCGATCACCACAAAGGCCGCCAGGAACAGCACCAGCCAGAGCATCAGCAGCCCGAAATAGAATGTGCCGATAAACCAGGCAAAAGTGCCCAATATGCCCAGGCCGTTGATCGCAATCACTTTGGTCATGGCGGCAAACACGGCAAGCGGCGACACGCGCATCACATAATCCGTTACTTGCAACATCACGTGCACCAGCGCATCGACGCCAGCCACGATCGGCGCTGCCTTTTCCCCGACAGCAGTCATCGCGACGCCGAAAAACAGCGAGAAAATGACGATTTGCAGCAGGATGTTGTTGGCCATCCCTTCAAAAATGGATTTGGGCACCATTTCGGCGATAATCTCAAATATCGTCTGCGCGGGCTTGGCAATGCCAGCGGTGGCATCGGGCGGCGGTAGCGTCAGCCCAGCAGCAATGCCGGGGTGAAGCAAATTGACCAGGATCATCCCCATGGTCAGCGACACAATGGTCGCGCCGAAAAACCAGCCCATTGTTTTCAAGCCCACCCGGCCCAGCGACGCTGTATCGCCCATATGGACAATGCCGGAAACCAGCGTGGCAAACACCAGCGGCGCAATGATCATTTTAATCAGGCGCAGAAAAATATCCGTGACCAGTTTCAGCCATTTGCCAATTTCTTCGATCAGCTTCGGGTCCGCAATCGTCGCATGCAGGATAGCCCCCACGACGATGCCCAGCACCAGGCCAATCATGATATAAGTCGTCAGCCGCTTGGCCATGATGCGCCCCTCTTATGTGGTCGGTGATGCGGCTTTTGCCGCTTGGATGGGGCCATGTGTAACCGGGGAAACTGGGCTTGTCGAAGGGTT
>JANPCO010000237.1:0-3714 GCA_031430995.1 Sphingomonadales bacterium
CCAATATCAGTGCCAACACCCTTCACGTGCGTGCCCCCGCAAGCGTGCCGCCGTGCCAGCCTTTGGCAGCCAGACCGTCCTGCACCGGCGGCTTGCTTAAGGCTTCGACAATATCAGCCAAGTCCTTGGCCGCATGGGGCCGCCCACAGGTCCACGCGCGTTTGGCAGCAACGATCAGCCCTTCGGTTTCAAGGCCCAGTTTCTGCATTTGCTTGGCGAGTTCAACTGGGGTGAAATTGCGCTGGTGGATCATCCGGGCGCCGCCAGCTTCAACCAGTTCAGCTGTGTTGAACGTCTGATGATCATCTGTCGCACTGGGCAGTGGCACCAGTATTGCGGGGCGACCAGCAGCCGTCAATTCAGCCAGCGTCGATGCGCCAGACCGCGCAATCATCAAATGCGTCCAGGCCAGTCGTTCCGGCATATCTTCCATATAGGTTGCCAAATCCGCTGGGATCGAGAGTTCGGCATAGCGTTTGCGCACAGCATCAATATCTTCGGCGCGGCATTGCTGTGTCACTTGCAGGCGGCGCTTGAGGCTGGGGGGCAGCATCGCCAAGCCGTCCGGCACAATTTCTGAGAGGATCGACGCGCCTTGACTGCCGCCGATGACCATCACGCGCAGCACGCCTTCGCCGTCAATCACTGGGTAAGGCTGATCACGGAGTGCCAGCACTTCGGGGCGAACGGGATTGCCGACCACATGGGTCTTGGCAGCGTCACGCGGCTTCAACCGCTGGACAGCCGGAAAGCCAAGCGCAATTGCATTAACCTGACGAGCAACGAAGCGATTGACTCGGCCCAGCACAGCATTTTGTTCGTGAATGGCCGTTGGCACTTTGGCTTTGAACGCAGCGAGAAGGGCCGGGAGCGCGGGGTAACCGCCAAAGCCGATCACGGCACTGGGTTCAAACGTTTCATACAGGCGCAGGGCCATGGCGCGGCCTGCCCAGATTGCACGCGCAGCACGAACCCAGCTCAGCGGATTGCGGCCCATACGACCAGCCGGAAGAATATGGACTGGCACACCTTCGAACAGCCCAGGGATTTTCGCACCGCGTTCATCCGTGATCAGAGCGACGTGATGGCCGCGCTCCATCAGTTCGACGGCCAGCGCGTGGGCAGGCATCATATGCCCGCCGGTGCCGCCTGCTGCCAATACGTAATGCCGCTTGACGCTCATTTATCCCTCCATTTGACCACATAGGGTGAGCGGCCAAGATAGGGGTTTTTGCGCGTGAACGCGAGGAGCAAACCCCAGCCAATGCAAAGCGCCAGCATTGACGACCCGCCGTAGCTGACGAACGGCAGCGTCATGCCCTTTGATGGCGCGATCCCGACATTAACAGCCATATTGATCATGGCCTGCACGACAACTTCCATCGCGAGACCACCAGCGGCCAGAATGATGAAGCCATCTTCTTCGTCCAGCAGCCGGAGGAAAACCCGCACGGCAATCGCCAGGAAAACAAAGGCCACCGCCATGCAGGCGATCAGGCCAAATTCTTCGCCAATGACTGAAAAGATATAATCGGTGTGCGCTTCTGGAAGGCGGAATTTATGTTCGCCGCCGCCAGGGCCCGTGCCGAGGAACCCGCCGCCGCTGATCGTCGCATGGGCCATGTCGACTTGGTAACTGTCACCGTCTCCGAACAGGAAATTGTTGATCCGCACAGTGGCCGTCGAATAGGTGAAATAGGCCAGCAAGATAAAGCCAACGCCGCCGCCTAGCAGCATCCCGATATAGCGCCCAGGAATGCCCGCAATCATCACCATTGCCATCCACATCGTCAGCAAAATGATCGTCTGGCCGAAATCAGGTTGCATCATCAGGAACCCGGCTATGACCAGAGTGACCAGAAACGACAGCGGAAACACCGGCAAATCAGCATCGTTGGACCGGAGCGAAAGAAACCACGCCAGCGTCACGATGTAGAAAGGCTTGAAAAACTCTGACGGCTGAAACTGGCCAACGCCGACATCAATCCAGCGAACGGCCCCGTTCACTTCCACACCGATCAGAGGCGCTACGGCAATGAAGACGCTGAAAAAAGCAGCGCCACCCATGGCAAATCGGCGCGCCATCAAATGCGGCATCATCGAAACGACGATCATCACAGGGATACCAAGGCACACCCACATCAGCTGCTTCCAGAAATACAGCAGCGGCGCAATTGTGATGCTGCCACCCGAATAGCGCTGCGCTGTGGCAGGCGACGCCGCCATCACCGCAATCAGCCCAATCGATAAAAGCACAATCACCAGCGTCAGCAAAACCCGGTCAATTTCCCAGAACCACAGCCCCGATGCGGATCGATCACCGCGCCCCAGCCGGCCCACAACTTTGCCGCGTGGGCGCAAAACAGGAGCCACTACTGTTGTCATGACCAAGCCTCCACAATGGAACGAAACGCGTCACCACGTGCTTCAAAATCTTTATACTGGTCAAATGATGCGCAGGCGGGGGACAGTAAAACAACTTCGCCGGGCTTCGCATTGGCGCGCGCTTTGACAAGTGCAGTTTCCAGATCACGGCATTCATGCGCCGGCATGTGCGGGGACAGCAGCTTGGCAAACATCGCCCCTGCTTCGCCTATTGTATAGGCCGCGCGGATATGGCCAAAGTGCGGCGCACACGCATCCAGCTCATCTGACTTGGCCTGCCCACCAACTATCCAGTGAACGGCGGGGTAAGCAGCAAGCGCAGGCGCAGTCGATGTCGCGTTGGTCGCTTTGCTGTCATTCACATAAAGCACGTCTTCTACCTCTGCGACGCACTCCATCCGATGCGGCAAGCCGGGGTAAGTGGTGAGGCCGCGTCCGATGATGTCCGCGGCGATCCCAAGCGTCCGGGCAACGGCGACAGCAGCGGCGACATTCTGTGCATTATGGGGCCCTTGCAATGTCGGCCAGCTGGTCTGATCCGTCACGCTGCTCCCTGAAACGCGCATCAGGCGGTGATTGATCCGGCTGGCAACCATGCGCGTGGGATCATCATCCGTCGCAATCACAGCGACTTTGTCGACATGCTGCAAAGTGAAGAGCCGTTCCTTGGCAGCAGCATAGTCTGCAAACCCGTCATACCGGTCCAGATGATCAGGCGTGATATTCAGGAGCACCGCGACATCGCAATCAAGGCTATAGGTCAAATCAATCTGATAGCTCGACAGTTCCAGCACATATACGCCGCCTTCCGGTAGCGGCTCTTGCGCCAGAATAGGCAGGCCAATGTTGCCGCCCATCATCGTCGGAACACCTGCCGTCTTCAGGATGTGATGAATGAGCGCGGTCGTGGTCGATTTGCCGTTAGTGCCAGTGATGCCGACGACTTTGTGCGGCGGTAAGCTAGCGCGGGCCATCGCAAACAGTTCGATGTCGCCGATCAAAGGCACGTTCACGCTATGCGCTGCGTCGGCAATCGGATGGCGGTTGACCGGCACACCCGGGGAGACGATGACGCCGTCAAAAGCGCCAAGATCGATGGTGAGCGGGTCGGCGAAACTTAGAAGCCCTTCCCCTTCAGGGGAGGGGGAAGGGGTGGGGAGTGTCATACTCTGTGCATTCGGAGAGTGCCCCCCCCCAACCCACCCCCGAAGGGGGGGGGGTAATAATGCGGCCCCCGCGGGCCCCCATGCCAACCAACCCCCCAACGCCGCGGCCCGCCCCACGCCGGCCGTGGACGGGGGGCGGGCAGTAAGGGGGTGGGCCGGGGGG
>JANPCO010000238.1:0-28316 GCA_031430995.1 Sphingomonadales bacterium
GGCAACGGGAATGACCGCCAGTGCAGAAGTGATACGTGGCCAATCGGGGGCCATGAAAAAATCGTCGAAGTCGTCGAAGTCGTCGAAGTCGTCGAGTTTATCCGCTTTGGCCGGGGGCGGTGCCGCGATGCGCGGTGCGTAGGGTGTGCCATCCTTGCCCAGCGCAGAATCTTGCAAATGGTGCAGGCAATCAATGTTGCGGCCCTCGGTCAACGTAGCAACGGCATCGGCATCGGCTTTGCCAAAGTAAAATGATTGTGAGGCAACAAATGATTCCGGGTGCAATGCGCCGTGCAGAATGCCGTTTAGCCGCGCGGCCAAGGCTTCGCGATCAGCAGGGGGGACTGGAGCGTCCAGCGGGGCGATGACGCGCCACCGGGGCTTGTCGAGCGTTGAACTAGCAGTCGGGTGAACCAGCGCCGCAACACCAGCTAGGCGTAGCAGTGAGGCCGCTTGATCGATTGTCATCGTGCCAGCGTCATGGTCGCCTTCAATGCCGCTAACAGCGATCAGGTTCCCGTCATGCCGCAAAGCTCCCTTGATTGTTGGCACGTCGCCAAAGGTCGCAACCTTAATAAGCCGCTGTTTTGCTTTTGGGGTGACGGGGGAAGAGTCGAACTCGGTTTTGAGCTCGCGCAGTGTGGGATTGCGGGTCGTCTTAACCCTTGAATCTAGGTCGTCGAACACCGTCATTTTGAATGGGGAGTCAAGCGGATTGCCGCCGATAAGGTCGTCAATGTCAGTTGGGAAAATGGACGTAAGTGATTGAGCTTGCATGGTTCGGATTTCTCTCAGTTGGAGAAAAAACCTAACAAAAACAACGGTTCAATTCGGACTCTTAATCAGCGGGTCCTTGGTTCGAACCCAAGTGTGTCCACCATATTTCGGCAGATCAGATGACGCCATTCAGCGGCGCTAGGTTTTGCCCTATGCGATAGAAGACAGCATAGCCGATATGGTCTGATAGCATTGTTCCGTCGCTTTCCGTTCCAAACGGCACGAACAGCTTTACAGCGTCAAGGGTGGCCTGAGCGCCACGGCTGTAAAATTGCCAATCTCTGCCGCGTTTGATCATGCTGCTGGCAAAATGGCTGGCCTGTTCTCCGCGCTGTTCTGCGCTCGAAACACAGTCGTGCAACGCGCTATAGACGGGCAAGTGTGACCAGATATGGGCCCCTTGGCTGACCAGATAGCTGCGGCGATCAGTGCTGCTGGCGTTGAAGTCTCCGGCGAAAATGATGGGCAGATTGGGGTCACGGTTGGCGGCGATAAAAGCGTCAATCGCGGCCACTTGGCGCTGATAAGCATAGAGCGATCGTTCGATGCCGACTCCCGACGCACGGCGGGAATTCATGTGAGTGGTGGCCACGGTTATCGGTGTTGTGCTGCCCGGCACAGCCAGAGTGACCAGCAAAATACCCTTGTTGGCCAGGCAATCATAGCCTGCACAGGCAAAGGCTGGGAATGCGGCCCTCCGCACCGATACTATGGGATAATCCGATGAAATCAACAGGCCGCTATCGAGCAGCTTTCCGCTGCTTTCTCCTTTGAAAAAGCTAGCCGCATTTGCGAATTTTACGTCTGCAGGCGTTGCGCGCGCATCATTTGTCAGATCACGCGTGGGGCCAGTCACAGAATAGCGATAGCCACTGCGCGGACCAATTTGTTTCGCCTCATCCGTAAATGCTTCTTGCAGGACAATCACACGGGGTTGAGCGCCTGTCTTTCGCAGCCCCGAAAGTCTCGCCTCAATTTTGGCAAAGGCTGCCTCTCGTCCAGAAACCAGCGGCCATGGCAGGCCGTGGACATTATAGGTCATCACAGACAGTGAGCTTGGCTGATGGGGCGCCGCATAGGCAGTGCCCCAGCCGCAAAGCGCAGCCGCGGCGCTCAGCATCCGTTTTGCGGTTTGTGCGGCACTTGTCATCTGCGCGTCCTCTTCAATCAGCGTTGAAGGTAGGACGGCGCGGCTTTAACGTTTCCGCATGGGTGGATGGACTGGGGCTTCAGGCGTTGCCCGAAAGCTTGCGAGCAGTCTTCGCCGTTTGCAAAATATACAGCGCGACCAGAATAAACCCCATGCTGCCAATTATGAAATCAAAAACTGACAGCCCAGACCCCATGACAGGCCCAGCATCAAAAACAAACATCGCAAGAGTGATACTCATCAGGATCAGTCGCAGTTCAGTGGGGCCAGCAGACAGATAAGATAACCGAAACTCTGCAATAACTCGCGCGGCCAGAAACGTATGGATCGACATCAGCAAATAGCCAATCAAGCAAAACAGCGCGACATCTAGCCGCACGAATGGGCTTAGCCCAAGGCCAATTGCAAGGATGGTATTGGCCAGCGAGTCCGTGCTGTGGTCGATAAAATAGCCAAAATCGGGGCGCTCAATCTTTCGGAACCGTGCCAGACTACCGTCAAGGGAATCGCCGAACCAATTCACAAGATACCCGGCGAGGGACAGCCAAAGCCACTCAATCCGCCATGTGCTGAATGCATAGCCGCACGCGGTAAGAACGGAGCCAGTGAAGCCAATGGCTGTCAGGTGATCCGGTTTTAACCAAGCTGGCAAACGCGCGCACAGCCAATTGAGCAAGCGTCGCTCATTCAAAGCCAAGATATTTTGTTGAATACGGATGACAGGTTTTGCAACCGTCGCTGGAGTTTCAATTTTTGGATGCATGACTGATATGTGACGGTTTGATGACATAATTCCCGCACGTCAAACGCAATTCATCAATCAATGCGGCATCAATCAATTCACCTTGCGGGTTTGCAAGGGGCGCGCCGTCTTAATCCTGAAGCAATAGGATGCAATGCCATGTGCCTGTGCTGCTGGGACAAGTGATGAACCGGAACCCATTTTATAGTGCGATATTGGTGGCTGTCGTCTGTTCTGCGCCAATACCGGCAAATGCACAGCCAATTTCGTTGACCGACCGAATGCTTGCGCTCGGCAAGCCGAAGAGCGACCGGGTGTTGCGCATCAAGGACAACCAAGTGGAATCAGGCGCAGCAGCGATCTTTGCTGCAGGCCCTGACCGGTTCCGGCTGCTGACCGGAACAACGAAAATTAAATCCCGCCGTATTGCGTGGTCATGGGGGAGCGGCGCCCTGATGCTTGATACTGTTCGCGCGAAGTCGCCTAAGCGGCCAGACGGACTGTCGTCACTGAATTTCAATCGGTTTGCCGTATGGAATTCAGGCGCTGGCCTGATGCAAGACGTAGACAGCGCAAATAGCGTGTCGATCGGGTTTTCTTATGCGCAGGAACGGCGACGCCCAAGCTTTAGCGTCGCGGCGCACAATAGCTACAAAACCAGCACCACAGCTATCACGCTGGGCTGGAAACATGAAGAAAGCTTTGCCTTGAACGCAAGCTTTTTCTCGACAAGGCCCAGCAGCCTGCGATCAACCCCTGAACGCATTGTCGAATTGGCAGGCGGTGGCCCCGTTGCAGCGCGCGGAGTGGCCATCATTGCAAGTTTCAGCCCAACACATGATCCAGAGGCATTGTCGTTCGGCATTGACGTGCGGCGTCAGCGGTTGGGGCTGGATGATGCCAGACTGATTGGTATTGCTTCAGGTCGCAACGACACTCGGATCGGCCTGTTCGTGAGGCATATGTTTTAATGTGGTGGAAATGAAGCTTGTGCCCTCAAACCCTCTGCCCGGAGTTGACCCGGAGGCCTTTCGTTCTAAGCCGTCACAGGCAATAGCCAGCATCTCCGGTCGTGCCAGCCGACCCGCGCGAGTGCTGATTTTCAACGATACACCGCGCAATGGCGGCCCGGGAAAAGTCTTGCTGCACTTCTTGCGCTACACCAACAAAGCTGACCTGGTTTGCTCGGTCCATCTGATGCGGCCTGATGTGCTGAGTGTTCTATATGCAAGCGAAGCCGTGGCCGAACAGATCAGCTATGACGCGAACCTTGTCGAAAACTCGATACAACCCCTCACTCGGCCCATGGAAAGACACGACTTTGATGCCCCGTTCTGGCTCAAGGCTATCCGAGGGGCTGTGAATATACCCCGCGCAATAGCGGGCGTGGTGGCCCTAGGTTGGCGCGTACGCAGGAACCACTATGATTTGCTTTACTGCAACGGGCTCTATGCCGTGCTTGTTGGCGGGCTGCTCGCTCGGCTTGGCGGAATAGCTGTGCTTTGGCACCTTCATGATACCAGCTTGCCGCGCGCGCTTGACCCCCTGTTCCGCTGGATGGCTCGTTCTGATCGCGTTCAGCTGATTGTCTGCGTAAGCCAAGCATCGGCCCGGATGGTCAGTTTTGCGGCGGACAAAACAGTCATTGCGCTCAACCCCGTCGATCTCGTTGAGTTTGATGCGGCAAAAACTGTTCCAGTCCTGCGCGATGAACTAAGCTGGCCACAGGATGCGATCATTTTTGGCAGCCACGGGCGCGTTGTGGCCCGGAAAGGCTATATGACAATGATCCATGCCGCAAGATTGGCTTTGGATCAGGCACCGCCTGAATTGGCCAAAAAAATGCGGTTCGTTGTTGTTGGCGACACGCCGGCAGATCATCCCGGTGATCATATGAGTGACTGTAAAGCCTTGGTCAAAACGCTGGGGATGACAGGCCAATTTGCCTTCATCGGATACCGGCCAGACGTGCGTCCTTATGTTTGCGCGTATGATATCTGCATTGTCCCGAGCATTTTCGCCGAACCGTTCGGCCTTACCGTCGTTGAGGCATTTGCTTACGGTGTGCCAGTCATTGCCAGTGCTGTTGGCGGAATTCCGGAAATCGTAACGGCAGGCGTGACTGGCGTGTTGGTGCCTGCGCAAGACCCGCAAGCCTTGGCCGAGGCGATGCTCACATATGCGTCTGATCCTGCCTTGCGCCAGCAGCACGGCAAGGCGGGACAGGATTATGTTACTCACTATCATGATGCGCGCGCTTACTCTGCGCTGATGCAACACCATGTGCTGAATGCCTGTGCAAAGGCCGGAGCCGCCGTATGAGGAATGAACGGCTGCTGCTGGCCTCAATCCATGATGTGACGCCGTTTCACCAGGATCGGCTGGAAAAACTGGTGCCGCTGGTTGAACAGGCGGTTGGCCGTGGGCGTTTTGCGCTGCTCGTTGTGCCTGATTTCCATCACAAAGCACGGCTCAGCGATCATCCCGACTTCGCCCGCAGACTACGGCAATGGGCGGACGACGGCTGTGAGATTTTTCTGCATGGTTTCACTCACCTTGATGACAGCAAGCACGAAACCAAAGCGGCACAGCTAAAGGCAAAACGGATGACGGCGGGCGAAGGCGAATTTCTGGGGCTTTCATTCGGTGAGGCTGCGACAAAATTGCATGACGGACGCTTGATGGTGGAGGATGCAATTGGACGCGCCGTCACTGGGTTTATTGCGCCTGCGTGGCTTTACGGCAGCGACAGCCTGATGGCGATTAGGGATCAGGGGTTTGATCTGGTTGAAGATCATTTCCGTGTCTGGAACCCACAAACAGATGCCACACTGACACGCGGGCCCGTTGTGACTTATGCTAGCCGGTCAGTGCCGCGCCTGCTTAGCTCCCTGATCTGGTCGCGCATGGCGACTGTCGTCCTTTCGCGGTCAAAAACGGTGCGTGTGGCTGTGCATCCCCATGATGTCGACGCGCCTGAACTTGTCGCAGAAATCACGCGCGCGCTTGGTGCGTTCGCGCGCTCCCACACACCCAGTGCTTACCGCGACTTGCAACGCACATAAATTTTACGCGCATTGTGTGCGGAAACAACGGCGCGGTGCCGTCACGGTCAAACAGGTTGCAATTAAGGACAGTGATGGCGACGCGCCCTATGAAAGAGTATGACCCTGTGCCGATACCGTCTTTACCATCTTTAGATGTCAGGCGTTTCAACTGGCAGGCATGGGTATCGGGCGGATTGTCGTTGGCATTCGTGGTTGTCATCGTCTGGAAAATCAAAGACTTTGGGTTCATCAGCGCGTTAGAAACGCTGCCTGCCAGCCCGCTATTCTGGTTTGCCTTTGCCGGATATTATCTGGCGCTGCCCAGTTCTGAATGGCTAATTTTCCGTCGGCTTTGGAATTTGCCAGTGGCAGGCTTTGCCGCTTTGCTGCGAAAAATGGTCAGTAACGAAGTGCTTCTCGGCTATAGCGGCGAAGCGTATTTCTATATCTGGGCACGGCGCCACGCGCGCCTTGTCACAGCCCCGTTTGGTGCGATCAAAGACGTGAGCATATTGTCCGCGCTGGCCGGCAATATCGTCACGCTGATCATGCTGGTGGTGGCTTGGCCGCTGGTCGGCACTGTGGTTCCTCAGTTTCACGGGCAAACAGTTTTGTTGTCAGCGGGCGTCATGATCGGGCTTTCAATGGTCATCTTGCTGTTCAAGGGGCGCATATTCTCCCTTCAAAGGCGGGAACTCAGGGCCATTTTCGGGGTCCATATTGTCCGCCTGATGGTCACAACTCTATTGTCAGGGGTGATGTGGCATACGGCCCTGCCCGATGTGCCGTTGGTCTGGCTGGTTTTGCTGGCGACCCTCCAGTTGCTGGTCACACGGTTGCCATTTGTTCCCAATAAAGAATTGGTGTTTGCCAGTTTCGCGATTTTTCTGATCGGGAATGACGGCACGGTTGCCACTCTGATCGCGGTGATCGCGACGGCGATTTTGGCAACGCATTTGATGATTGGCGCCGGATTGCTGATCCGCGACGCTGTGGAGGCGACAAACGGATGAAAAATATTCTGTTCACTCTTTCGGCACTGGTTCTGATCGGCGCTGCGCCCGTCAAACCCAACCCCAACCTCGGCAAAGCAGCGGCGGCGTGCCGCGCCGGTGAACAGGGCCCTGCGCTGCTGATCACGGCAACGGGCCTGAAAGATCGCAAGGGTCTGCTCCGCGCAGAACTTTACCCCGACAATGATACTGATTTCCTGCAAGATGACGCGATACTGGTCAATCAGGGCAAGACGTTCCGGCGCGTTGACCTGGTTTTGACGCCGTCAACCAACCCGACACTATGCCTGCGTGTGCCTGCGCCCGGCCGCTACGCCATGTCGCTGCTGCATGACCGGGACCGGAACCTGAAATTCGGGGTCTTTTCCGACGGCATCGGCTTTTCGAACAATCCAAAACTTGCGCGGTCAAAACCCAAGGTTGCATCAGCGATAGTCGTGGCAGGGTCTGGCCTGACCCGCATTTCAATCCGCATGAATTACCTGCACGGCTTGATGCAATTTGGGCCCCTGGACACAAAATGAAGATTGTTGACGTTTGTGCTTTCTACGCGCCACAAGGCGGCGGCGTGAAAACTTACGTTGATCGTAAGCTGAAGGTTGGCGCGGCGATGGGGCAAGACATTGTCATCATCGCGCCTGGCAAGCACACCCGAACAGAGGAACGCCCCGAAGGCGGGCGCATTCACTATATCGCGAGCCCGCAGCTTATCGTTGACCGGCGCTATCGGTATTTTCACGATCGCGCCGCCGTTCACACTGTCCTGGATGCTGAACAGCCAGATATCGTCGAAGCGTCATCACCGTGGCGCACAGCCAGCATTGTAGCCGATTGGCCCGGCAACGCCCCGCGCGCCCTCATCATGCACGCAGACCCATTAGCGGCCTACGCCTATCGCTGGTTCGGCCAGATTAGCAGCCGGGAAGCCATTGACCACAGCTTTGACTTTTTCTGGCGGTATTTGCGCCGGTTGAGCACGCGTTTTGATACTGTGATCAGTGCCAATGATAGCTTGTCCCAGCGCCTGAAGGACGGCGGTGTTGCGGGCGTTGCCACTCTTCCCATGGGAGTTGACCCGCATATTTTCTCTCCGCAACACAAAGACGCTGATTTGCGAAGAGCCTTGCTTGCCAGCTGCGATCTCAGCGAAGATGCGACGCTTTTGTTGGCGGTGGGGCGTCATAGCGCAGAAAAGCGCTGGCCCATGGTCATCGACGCCTGCATTGCGGCTGGTCATCAACGCCCGATTGGCCTTGTTCTGATCGGCGATGGTCGGGACCGCGCCAAAATCGTCCGCCACACGCGCGGCAACCCCCATATTCATTTATGTGCACCTGTGCGGGACCGCGCGACATTAGCAGCGGTTATGGCCAGCGCCGACGCACTGATCCATGGGTGTGAAGCAGAAACATTCGGATTAGTTGCAGCAGAGGCTGTCGCGTCTGGCCTTCCCCTCATCGTCCCAAGTGAAGGCGGCGCATCGGCATTAGTCGCACCCAGCACAGGTGAGACCTATCAAACGGGGGATTCCGTATCTGCCGCCGAAGCAATCCTGCGATTTTGCAACCGCGATCAAAATGCGCTTCGCGCTGCAACCTGTGACGCTGCTGTAACAGCGCCGACTATTGATGATCATTTCACACGTTTGTTTGACCATTATAGTGGACTGAACATACGTGCGCGTCAGGCCGCTTAGGGACCTGTCAACCTTCCGCCCGCCCCGTCATTCCCGCCTCCGCAAGAATGGCGGAAAAAGTTGACCGCCGACAGCCCCTGAAAATTACCGGTGAGAGACCATGCGGGTTTGTGGCGCGCACAGCGTCTTATGACCATGAATAGCTCAACCCTCCCCGCCGGTCCAACGGCTCCCACCCGGCAAAGGGAAAATCCTGCCACTCGCCCATCAAGCAACGGCCTGCCGCTATGGTGGCGGTTTCTGAATTTTGCTGCGCGTCACGCCACTCGCTGAGGCTATATCACTGCGGCCCTGAATTGCTTTGTCGAAGCACCAGTGGCGGTGTATTGCACGTTGCGTGTTCGACAGTCCTTCATCCCCGCGCCCAACGTGACAGAGCAGAACGGCCTTGCCTCAGTCTTCATGGCCAATCGGCCTGCACTCAGCCGATTTTTGCGGGCTCGTTTGCGCGGCGAAGGCGATCCTGAGGATATTTTGCAGGATTTGTGGATCAAACTCGACAATGTTGAAACAGGCCCAATTTCAGAGCCGCTGGCTTACCTATACCGCATGGCAGAAAATCTGGTTCTGGACCGCCGTAGGTCTGCCATCCGGCGGAGCAACCGAGACACAGAATGGACCAGAGGCCAAATCGATGGCAGCATTGGCATGGCCATCGACGGCCAGCCCTCAGCAGAGCGGATATTGCTGGCACGCGATCATTTGAACCGAGTGAATGCCGCATTAGATGCTTTGCCCGAACGCACAGCCTTTGCCTTTCGCTCCGTTCGAATTGATGGCGCCCCGCAAAAGGACATAGCAAAGGATATGGGCGTAAGCTTAAGTGCCGTCGAAAAGCATTTGCAACGGGCATATCGCGCTATTTTAGACGTTCAGCAAAGGCTTGATGCGGAAAACGCCTTGCCGCAACGTCTTGGTAGAAAGGGGTAAGTGATGGCCGAACATGACATCGTCGATAGTGCCACCCTTTGGCACATTCGCTTGTCCGATCCGTCGGCAACTGAGGCTGCGTGGGCAGAATTTACCGACTGGCTGGATGCTGATCCGGCTCATAGCGAAGCCTATGACCATGTTGCCCTTGCCGACGCCAGTCTCTCAGATGTGATCGTACTTGGTCATGCTGAACTGCAACACGCCCAGAACGATAATGAGGCCGCTCCTGTAAAATGGTACAGGCGGCGCGCGCTTATGGCAGTTGCGGCAAGCGCGGCATTGGCCGTTTTTGCTATTCCGTCCCTGCTGTTCGGCCCTGATTTGCAAACTTATGAGACCAAAGCCGGGGAAACGCGCGTCATCGCCCTTACCGATGGCACAGAAATTGCCATGAACGGCGGCACACGTGTTTCAATTGACGCAAAGATGAAGCGGTTTGCGCGGTTGGAAAGCGGCGAAGCTGTGTTCACGGTGCGCCATGACGCGGCCCATCCTTTCACTGTCGAAACTGCGGACGCCACTCTTCGGGATTTAGGCACAGTCTTCAATGTGAGGCAGGATGAAGACAGTTTGGAAGTCAGTGTTGCAGACGGCGCGGTGCAATATAACCCAAGCGCAGACGCTGTAACAGTGACTGCAGGCAGCCGATTGCATGTTGCAAAAGGCGGACATGACCCCATCGTCACAAAAGCAGACTCGTCGACAATGACAGGCTGGCGCAGCGGACGACTGACTTATCAGGATGCCAAATTGAGCGTAATTGCCCTTGATCTCAGCCGGTCGATTGGCACGCCAGTGACTGTTTCACCTGCCCTTGCCAATCGCCAGTTCACTGGCCTGATCCGCGTGGATCAAGACCGCGATTTGCTGTTCCGCCGTTTGGAGGGGTTGCTCGGCGTGCAGGCGAAGAATAGTAGCAGAGGATGGCAACTGTCAGACTGAAGCGATGAAAATCGCAGGCGCCGCTCTTGTCTCAGCACTTTGTGTTTGTGCGTCGCCCGCCTTTGCGAAAGGTCAGCAGTATTTCAACTTGCCAGCACAGCGACTTGACGTCGCACTTATTGCACTGGGCAGTCAGGCATCCGTTTCCATCGGCGGCGTTGACACGCGGCTAGGTACAGTTCGCAGCCATCCTGTGCGTGGGACCATGTCGACTGTTCGCGCCCTTCAGATAATGCTCGAAGGCACAGGGTTTGATTTCACGGTTGTCGATGCCAGCACATTTCGCATCATCCGCGCCGCACCAAAGCGCATTGTGTCGCCGGCAAAGCCTCCAAAACTGGCGGCGTCAAGACGGACCGCGCCTGAGCCGCCTTCCGAAGATCTGCCCGTGAGAGACATCATTGTGACGGGCAGCAAACAAAACCAGCCACTGGATCGTTACCCCGGCACCGCGCATGTCACCAACGTCGGCGGAGTCGGCATGTCGGAAAATCTGGGGACAGCTGCTTTTGTCGCGCGGCTGCCATCACTGACCTCAACCAATTTGGGGCCGGGGCGAAACAAGGTCTTTGTCCGCGGTATTGCAGACAGCAGCTTCACTGGACCAACCCAGTCGACCATTGGGCTATATCTTGGCGATTTGCGGCTGACCTATAATGCCCCAGAGCCTGACCTGCGGCTGTATGATATTGAAAAGGTTGAAGTGATCGAAGGGCCCCAAGGCACGCTTTACGGCGCAGGGGCCTTAGGCGGGATCATTCGCATCATGCCCAACGGCGCAGATGTCAGCAGCACTCATGCCACACTGAGTGGCGGTGTATCGACCACAAAATCTGGCGCATCCGGATTTGATCTGGGGGGTATGGTGAACATTCCGCTTATTGAAGATCGGGTGGCGCTGCGCCTAGTCGGCTACCGCCAGATTGAAGGTGGCTATATCACCAATATCGTCAATGGTGGCCGCAACATCAATCGCACACGTGTGCAGGGCGGCCGCGCGACGCTGCAAATAGAGGCGGGAAATGACTGGACCGTTGATCTGGGCGGCGTCATCCAGAATATCGACACGCGCGACAGCCAATATGCTGAACGAAACTTGCCCTTGCTAACGCGCGCATCACAAATAGCGCAGCCGCACGATAACGATTTCCGCGCCGCCCATCTGGCCGTCACCAAAAAATGGGATCGCCTGTCGCTGATATCGAGCACGGGCATTGTTCGCCATGACTTATCAGATCAGTTTGATGCCACTGGATATCTTGGCCAACCCGGCGTGCTTGCATATCAATCCAGCAACAAAATCCGCCTGATCACTCATGAAACACGGCTTTCGCGCAACACAGAACGCGGTGGGTCATGGGTCTCCGGGGTCAGCTTTGTAAGCAATACGGACCGAATACAGCGCAGTTTGGGGCCAGTTGGGTCCCTTGTCATGTTAGCGGCACTGCGCAACGCGAAAACCGAAATTGCTGTTTTTGGCGAAGCCACACAGCCCGTTGCGCCGGATTGGTCCGCAACGCTCGGTGCGCGTGTGGTTCATTCCATTACGATCGGGGAATTACCGGGCAGCGTCGGGCCCGAGTTTGAGCGCAAGCGCGCGCAAACCCGTGTTCTGCCTACAGCTGCACTTTCATGGAAACCGCGCGCAGATTTGCTTGCATGGCTGCGTGTGCAGACAGGGTTCAGAAGCGGTGGCATTGCGGTGAGTGGCGGCCAGATCAACAGCGCTGAACGGTTTGATTCCGATGAAATCCGCACTGGAGAGCTTGGCCTGCGCCTCGGTGACACGTCGGGCACTGGGCGTGGCCAACTTTCAGGCGGCATTTCCGGTTTTTATACCCAGTGGAATTCAATTCAGGCTGATGTGATCGGAACCAGTGGGCTGCCATTTACCGCCAACATTGGCCGAGGACGCATTTTCGGCGTGGAAGCCAATATGATCTGGCGGCCGACTGACAGCCTTATGCTTGATGCAGCGCTTTTCGCCAATGACAGCGCCTTGACGACCGCCGCGCCCGGGTTTGAAGAAACGGATACAAACAGCCTTCCCAACATCGCCAAAATCGGCGGCCGGGCAAGCTTTGCATGGACACAGCCCCTGTCAGACACGATCAATTTCAAATTGGATGGCACAGTTCGCTATGTGGGCTCGTCCAGACTGGGCACATCCCCACCGTTGATCCTTGAACAAGGTGAAACTGTGCAAGTTGACGTGTCCGCAGCCATTGGCAGCGGCGACAGGTGGCAAATCACGCTCGACGCCGCGAACATCATGAATGTCAGCGGGAACAGCTTTTCCTACGGCAATCCGTTCACTGTTGCCCTTGGCCAGCAAATCACGCCGCTCCGGCCCCGCACAATCAGACTGGGAATGAAGGTTGGGTTTTAGGGCAAGTTCAAGGTGCGCTTACGGCAAAGTGTTGTTTCGTTCCCGGTCAACGGCGGTCTGAACGGCCTTGTAGAAGCGTTCCCGTTCCGCCCCAACGCCGTCAGCGTCTGTCGCAGTGGGCCAGTTACCATTGCTGGCAATCACCAATTTGCGCGCAGGATCAATGAATATGCCTTGACCAAAAATGCCCTGGGCAGCGAAGCTCTTGTCATCATAGGTCCACCACTGAAAGCCGTAGCCCTTGCCTGGCGTTTCGATATCGGCCTGCTTTGTGGTCGCTTGGGCCAGCCAATCATCAGGAAAAATGCTTTTGCCCCCAACGATTCCGCCGCCTGCAATGAACAACCCGAGCCGCGCATAATCGCGTAAAGAGGCCGAAAGGCAGCAACCGCTTATCTCGTGCCCCGTGTTTCCCAGCATCCAGACCGCGTCTTGCTCCATCCCGTAAGGCTTCCAGACTTTTTCCGACAGATAAGCCGAAAGCGTCTTCTTGGTCGCGCTGGACACAAGCACCCCGATCAGGTTGGTTTCGCCCGTTTTGTAAACCCATTTTGAGCCTGCTGGCGCCTCCCGCTTCAGCTTGCGCATATAGCTGACGGTCACATCAACGCCGGGTTCGGCCTTATGCTGCGTGAAAAGAGCGACATCGGATTTCGGATCAGTATAATCTTCGTTCCACGCCACACCTGACGTCATGGTGAGCAATTGCCGCACCGAAACATCATCATAGGCAGAGCCTTTGAGATCAGGAATATAAGCGGTCACTTTGTCATCGAGCGATTTGATATAGCCGTCCTTGATCGCCGCGCCGACCAGTGTTGACGTAAAGGACTTGGCCACCGAAAAGCTGGTCCAGCGCCCCTGTGCATCATAATCCAGAGCATATTTTTCGAATCGTATCTTGCCGTCCTGCACAATGATGAGGCCCGCGTTGCGCTGCGATTTCATATAGGCATCGGTATCAAGGCTGAGCTTGATTGGTGCGCCTTGTGGCAGCGGCAGCACGGGTCCACCCGCCTTAATCTGGTTTACGTCAACCAGTTTTTCCATCTGACGAAAGGCAGTGTCGCGTTGATCTTGGGTCCAGAACAGCACATTTTGATCCTTTGGCAAATCGGTATAGAGTTTCACAGTCTGGCTATCACAGCCGTTCAGCAGCAACGCCGCAATTGCCAATCCTAACATCCTTCGCATCGCGTCCTCCTATCAGGCCTTCACCAGTGTCACATGCGCAACAGTGATGCCACCGCTGCGGAACCCCGCTTCGCAATACATCAGATAATAACGCCACAGACGAATAAAGCGTTCATCAAAGCCAATGGGCAAGCGGCCGTCGTCCACCACACCGTCAAAACGCATGCGCCACCGGCGAAGCGTTTCTGCATAATGGGCTGGAAAGTGCGCGGGTTCGTCCCACACCAGCCCGCGCGCCTCAGCAAGTGCCCGAAACCGGCTTTCAGACAGCAATAAGCCGCCGGGAAAGATATGCTTTTGGATGAAATCCATGCTGCTGGCATAGGCTTCAAACACGTCATCAGCGATGGCAATATACTGGAGAGCCGCGCGACCGCCGGGCTTCAAACAACGCGCTATTGTGTCAAGATAAGTTGGCCAATAGGCTTGCCCCACAGCCTCCACCATCTCCACACTGGCAATCGCATCATATGACCCTGTCACGTCACGGTAATCGCAAAGCTCATAAATTGGCGGCGATGGCAGCTGGGCTGATGCTTGTTCGGCATATAGTTTTTGCGAAGGGGATAGCGTAATTGCAGTCACATGATGGCCCTGCTCAGCGCAAAGCCTGCTTAAATATCCCCAGCCGCACCCAATTTCGAGGATTGTCGACGCGGGCTTCAAGTTCAGCCGTTTGCTCAGCGCCTGCACTTTGCGGCGTTGCGCAGCCTCCAGCTTTTCTTCGCCGTTCATTGGTTCCTGAAACATCGCGCCAGAATAGGTCATCGTATCGTCTAGCCAAAGCCGGTAGAAATCATTGCCAAGATCATAATGGGCAAGGATATTACGCCGTGCACCTGCCCGCGTGTTGCGGTGCAGCCAAAGGCCTAACCGGTTCCAAAGGCGCGTCAAAAGCGCGGCGCGTGTCGCATTGCCAAGCGCCTTGCGATTACGCATCAGCACGTCAAACAACGCAACGGGATCATCACTATCCCATTCGCCAGCATTCCATCCCTGATACCAGCCCTCGGATCCACCACGCGCCAGTCGGATGAATGCGTTCCACCGCAGCACAGTCAAATGCGCAACAGGCCCGTCGCTGCGCCCACCAAGAACGCGAAACGTGCCATCGGGCAAATGGCATTCGATCGTGCCCACCGGCAGCCCCGCGTCGATCCGGTCCAGCATCAAATGAAAGCCGTAGCCCACAGCGCGAGCCATCAGACCCGGTCGGTCTGCCGTCATATAACGGCCACGCACTGGCACATGTGTATTCATTCACTCTCCCCCGCCCCATGTGGCAAAGCCAAAGCGAGAGGGCAACTGCGAACCCACGAAAAAAAGCAGCCGGACCAGTTTCCCGATCCGGCTGCCCTTCATTCCTGTCAGATCAGCGTTACCTTGTGAACGGCCCCCATACCCAGTCTGGGGTCGCACAAGAAAGAGCATGAACCGCCGCGAAGGCGCTTATTCACATGATGCCGCTACGTCTGACAGGAAACCGCTGTCTAAAATTCTAATTCGACCATGTTCAAGGGCAATGATCCCGCAATCAACCCATGCTGACAGCTGCCGGTTGATATGTTCGCGGCTCATGCCGGCAAAGGCGCCCAGTTCGGTTTGGTTCAGGTCAAGCCGCAACCGCCCGTCGCTGCTTTCGTGGATGGTCAGCCGCTGGATATAGCGCGCCAGACGCGGGCCAGATGCGAAGGCGCGATCACTTTCGATCATGGCATTGGTTTGGCGCAAACGCGAAGCCAGCCCTTTTAACAGACGCCATGCCATTCCCGGTTGTCTTTCGACAAAGGCCTCAAATCCAGCACGGGTCAGGCGGAGATATTGGCCGCTGGTCATTGCAATGACAGAGGCTGTGCGCTCGCCACCGTCAAGCACCGCAATTTCGCCCAGCACTGATCCGGGATCGGCATAATCCAGCGTGATTTCGCGTCCGTTGCTGGCCACCATAGTCACGCGGGCCTGACCAGTGAGGAGAATGATGAGCGAATCACCCGGATCACCCTGAAGGAGCAAAGTTTGCCCCTTCTTCATCACCTGCTGGCTGGCAAGCGATAACATGTCAGTCAATTCATCGGCCCGGCAAGCCGCAAAGAGCGATCCGGGAGGGAGAAGGGCAGATAGGCTCTGTGCGTCCATCAATCATCCTTTCGGCACTTAGCCTTTGACGATGATGACGTGATAAAACCAAAAATGCGAGTGTGTTGTGATGGCAGTCACAGGACTTCGCGCTACCCCCGCTGCAACAGTGCATCCACCATCAGGCCAAGCCGCTGAAAGTTCACAAATGTCATGCCCTTGGGTGCTGCTGGGCCACCGGAAGGCGCATAGGCGCGGTCAAAGCCAAGCTTAGCTGACTCCTTGGCGCGAATGCCACTATGGGCAACAGGACGCACTTCGCCAGACAAAGCAATTTCGCCGAAAACGACAGTGCCGTGGGGTACTGCACGGTCTGATAAGGCCGAAACCAGTGCGGCAGCCACCGCCAGGTCCGCTGCAGGATCAGTCAGCCGGTACCCCCCTGCAATGTTCAGATAGACCTCGCATGACGAAAAGCTGAGTCCGCAGCGCGCCTCCAGCACCGCAAGGATCATGGCCAGTCGCCCGCTGTCCCAGCCGACAACGGCACGGCGCGGCGTTGCGCCGCTCGCCAGTCGCACAACCAGCGCCTGCACCTCAACCAACACAGGCCGCGTGCCTTCAAGTGCGGGAAACACCGCAATTCCGGCCATATCGCCTGTCCGCTCCGTCAGAAACAGCGATGACGGATTGGCAACTTCATCAAGCCCGCCTTCCTCCATTGTGAACACGCCAATTTCATCCGTGCCGCCAAAGCGGTTTTTGATGGCGCGCAAGATGCGGTAAAGATGTGACCGCTCTCCTTCAAAGCTGAGCACCGTATCGACCATATGTTCCAGCACGCGCGGCCCCGCGATGGCGCCGTCCTTCGTGACATGACCCACGAGGATGAGCGCAGCGCCAGATTGTTTGGCATAACGAATGAGTTCCTGTGCAGACGCGCGGACCTGGCTCACTGTGCCTGGCGCGCCTTCGATCAAATCGCTGTGCATAGTCTGGATCGAATCGACAATCAGCAGCGCAGGTGCTGGCCCCTGCCCCAAAGTCGTCAGGATATCGCGAACTGAGCCAGACGCCGCAAGTTGCACTGGGGCCTTGTCCAGCCCCAACCGTTTGGCGCGCAGCCGCACTTGATCTGCCGACTCTTCCCCCGAAATATAGGCCACGCCGTGCCCCGCCAAAGCCAGACGAGCAGCTGCCTGAAGCAGCAACGTCGATTTTCCGATGCCCGGATCGCCCGCCATCAGAACTGCTGACCCCGCCACGAACCCGCCGCCAAGCGTGCGATCAAGCTCAGCAATGCCTGTTTCCAGCCGATCAGGCAAAGGACTGGCAGCATCTAATCCGGAAAGAGTGATGTCCCGGCCGCCGCCGTGCAGATCATGCTTTGCCCGAAACGGCGTCACAGTCCCTCCTGCATCCTCAACAATGCAATTCCACGCCCCGCAATCGCCACATTGCCCCGCCCAGCGCGGCGCAACCGACCCGCACTGTTGACACACATATCGTTTTTGAAGTTTTGCCATGCCCGGAACAATGATAGAACAAATCCTGCAAGTCAAGGTGGATCGGGTGCTTGCTCGACAAATTCCCCTACCGCTGCCATCCTCTTGTCATGCGCGAAAAAGAACTCCGCTTTGCTCTGGTCTGTTACGGCGGCATCAGCCTTGCCGTTTATATGCACGGCGTCACCAAAGAGGTGTGGCGCTTGGCGAGGGCGAGCCGCGATCATCATGAGGGCACCACGGGCGACACGCCGTGGCATCACTTGTTCGCGTTTATCCGAGACAAGGCCGGGGTCAATCTGCGCGTTCTGCCTGACATCATTTCCGGCGCCAGTGCAGGCGGCATCAACGGCATTTTCCTAGCTCAAGCCATAGCGACAGGCCAATCACTTGAGCCTCTGACCCGGCTTTGGCTTGACTATGCTGATGTTGACCGGCTGATTGCGCCGGAAGCTCGGCCAGAATCGAACCTATCCAAACTCTGGGCCACGCCACTTGCCTGGTATGCACTCAAGAAGTCAGACAAAATCGTCGACGCCACCGTCGCGGCTCCTGCGCGCGAGGAGGTGCGGGACAAACTCACGCGGTTCGTAAGAGCGCGCTGGTTTGAACCGCCGTTTGGCGGGGCGGGCTTTACGTCGATGGTGTTGAATGCTTTTGATACGATGGCTGCACAACCACGTGGAACTCGCCTGTTACCCCCAGATCAGCCGCTGGATTTATTCGTATCGGTGACGGATTTTCGGGGTTCGCCCGTACGCCTCACGCTTAACAGTCCAACGGAAAGCTATGAGAATGAGCACCGCCTGATGCTGTCATTCCGGCAATCGAGCGCAGCGGACGAATTTGCGGACACAGCTGAACTCACATTTGCTGCGCGCGCCACCGCCAGCTTTCCCGGCGCTTTCCCGCCCTTTGCAGTGGGAGAATTAGACGGTGTTCTCAAGGTTCGTCAAAAAGAGTGGCCGAACCGTGCGGGATTTTTATCGCGAGTCCTGAGCGCACACGCAAAGCCGGAAGAAGCGATTTTGATCGACGGCTCCGTCCTTGCAAATGCACCGTTCAAACCCGCAATCGAAGCACTGAGAGACCGCCCTGCCCGACGCGAAGTGGACCGGCGTTTTGTCTACATCGATCCTAAACCCGGTATCCGCGCAGTGCGGCTGGGCAAAACTGACGCGGAAGTTCCGGGCTTTTTCAGCACGATCATTGGTGCCCTGTCAGAACTCCCGCGTGAACAACCAATCCGTGATAGCCTTGACGCGATCGAAGGGCGCTCTGCCCGGATCAGGCGGTTTCAGGCGATTATCGACGCGCTTCGTCCCAGCGTAGACGCGGCGATTGAGCGGCAGTTTGGCCGGACTTTCTTTCTGGATAGCCCGACTCCAGCGCGAATCGACGCGTGGCGACGCAAAGCTCAACTCAGCGCAGCAGCTGAGGCTGGCTATGCCTTTGCTGGTTACGGCCATATGAAACTCGCCGGGATCGTCGCGGAACTGACAACACTTGCCGCGCGTCAGGACGACACGCTCAAAGGCGCTGCCCTTGATGATCTCCGCCACCAGATTTGGGCTGAACTTCGCATACGCGGTGCGACTGAGGTCTGGATGGCTAATGGCAAAGGCGCAAGCGAAGCGTCCATTGCTCTCTTTCGCGCGCATGATCTCGGTTTCCGCATCCGCCGCATCCGCTTTGTCGTGCGCACACTTTCTGGCCTGATTGATACTGGGCGGCTGAATGAAGACGCCGTTGCGCCGCTGAAAAAAGTGCTTTTTGCTTTGCTCGCCGCCTATCTGGACCGTGAAGGCGTTGCTTTTTACCGTCCTTTTGATCGGACGAGTGCAGCAACGCTGATTGATGATATCGCGTCTCAGCGCGGGCTGTCTGCTCTTGACGCACAAACTGATGCGGGGCTGGCAGAGGCATTCGCGGCGTGCCCGAAGGCAGAGCGCCGCATTGTGCTTTATGCCTATCTCGGTTTCCCTTATTTTGACATCAGCACATTGGCAATGTTGCAGGGCAAGGGGCAGGATGAGTTTGATCCCGTCAAGGTCGACCGCATTTCACCAGAGGATGCGCACGCCATCCGCAGCGGCGTAACAGCGACACTCAAAGGCATAGAATTCAACAGTTTCGGGGCGTTTTTCAGCCGTGCTTACCGCGAAAATGATTATCTGTGGGGGCGGTTACACGGAGCGGAACGGCTGTTTGACATTGTCTGTTCTTCAGTCCCCGGCTTGCCCGGAAATGAAGACAGCGAATATCGAAGACTCAAGCGGGAATTGCTGTTAGCAATCCTCGCACAAGAGGAAGGGCGGTTAACGCGCATCCCTGACCTGTTCGGCACACTCCGCGCTGAACTCGCCGCAGGGCCGCTGGCTGATCCGGCCCTGTAGGGAAGCAAAGGAGTTGGGCCGATATGCGGTTTCTAAAGACATTATTTTATGTGCTGATCATTGTGGCAATCACGATATTTTCGGTGCAGAACTGGACGCCGATCACCGTCAACCTTTGGGGCGGGATGGTGATGGATACCGTTTTACCGGTCGTGATTATCTCAGCATTTTTGCTCGGACTGCTGCCGACCCTGCTGCTACATCAGGCAACGCGCTGGAACCTCAATCGTAAGCTGGATAATGTGCAGCGCAGCCTCAATCAGATGGCCACGCCACCGGCAGTTGCCGTTACTCCATCCACCAGCGAAGGCGCACTTCCGCCTGTGGCCACGCCCATTGCCGTGCCGCCAGGTGTCTTGTGACTTCGCGCATTTATGTGGCGATTGACACGCCGGACTTTGAAGTCGCCAAGGCCATGGCGCTCCGCGTTAAAAGTCATGTTGGCGGGATCAAGCTGGGGCTGGAGTTTTTCTCTGCCAATGGCCGCGCCGGTGTGCGGGAAATGGGCGCGCTTGGCCTGCCGATTTTTCTTGATCTCAAACTGCATGATATTCCCAACACAGTGGCGAAGGCGATTCAAGCGCTGCGCCCGCTGAACCCTGCGATCTTGACAATCCACGCCGCTGGTGGCCGCGCGATGATGGAAGATGCCAAGGCCGCTGCGCCTACGGGTACCAAAGTCGTCGCGGTTACAGTGCTGACCAGCCTAGACGCTGGCGATCTGGCAGCGGCAGGGATGATGGGGTCTGCCCATGATCAAGTCGAACGCCTCACCCGCTGCGCCATGGAGGCTGGGCTGGACGGCGTCGTCTGTTCTGGCGAAGAAGTGGCAGCAGCACGCAAGATATGGCCCAAGGGCTTTTTTGTCGTGCCCGGGGTGCGGCCCGTGAACGGCGTAGTCAGCGACCAGAAACGCGTCGTAACTCCGCGGCAGGCGATTGATCGCGGCGCATCGATCTTGGTGATCGGGCGGCCAATTACGCAAGCCACTGATCCCGATGTGGCTGCACGTGCCATTGGCGCGACTTTGTAAAGCAGCGGTCCGGGAAGATAAGCGCTCCGGGCTTGACCGGGAGCCCAGCAGTCCCAAACATATGCGCATCCCCCCTAGGCTCCGGGTCAAGCCCGGAGCACAGCTAGCCCCAACCGGAACACCCCCACATGCCAATCCAATCCAAAATCTGTGGCATTACCACCCCCGAAACCCTTGATGCAGCAATCAAAGGCGGGGCGACCCACATCGGCCTGAACTTCTTTGCGAAAAGCCCGCGCTTCATTGATGGCGAACAAGCAGCAGCCCTTGTTGCACGCACGGCAGGGCGCGCGAAAATAGTGGGGCTGTTTGTTGATCCTGAGGCCAATTATATTGATGCCATTCGAACGGTAGTCAGGCTCGATATCATTCAACTTCACGGCCATGAGCGCCCCGATCTCGTCAGCCGCATCGCTGCGGCTAGCGGATTGGAAACTTGGAAAGCCCTGCCCATCAAAACTGCCGCTGACCTGAAAGAAGCGCATGCATATCGCGGCGCGGCTCACCGTACCCTTTATGACGCCAAGCCGCCAAAGGGGGCAGAGCTGACTGGCGGCACAGGCACACGATTTGATTGGTCTTTGCTTGACGGGTTTGATCACCCGCTGCCGTGGATATTGGCGGGCGGGCTGGATGCAACCAATGTGGCAGAGGCCATTCGCCGCACTGGCGCCGATTTCGTTGATGTGGCGTCGGGCGTGGAAAGCAATCCCGGCGTGAAGGAAGTGGACAAGATCACGGCATTCCTTAAAGCAGCGCAATCATGAACGCACCAAACTCCTTCAAAAACCAGCCCGATGATCGCGGCCATTTCGGCCAGTTCGGTGGGCGCTATGTTGCCGAAACCCTGATGCCGCTCGTGCTGGAGCTTGAACGCGAATATACCCGCGCCAAGGCCGACCCAGCGTTCGCGGCGCAATTTGACGATTTGATGGAACATTATGTCGGTCGTCCCTCGCCCCTCTATTATGCGGAGCGTCTGACAGATGAGCTGCGCAAAAATGCAGCGCCCGGAAAAGGCGCCCAAATCTGGTTCAAGCGTGATGAGCTTAATCACACAGGCGCGCACAAGATCAACAATTGCATTGGCCAGATTCTGCTGGCCATTCGTATGGGCAAAACGCGGATCATCGCAGAAACCGGCGCGGGCCAGCACGGCGTGGCAACGGCGACGGTAGCGGCGCGGTTTGGGCTGCCTTGTGTCATTTTCATGGGTGCGCGCGATATCGAACGCCAAGCGCCCAATGTCTTTCGTATGAAGCTACTCGGCGCAGAAGTCCGCGCTGTGGAAAGCGGATCACGCACGCTGAAAGACGCAATGAACGAAGCTTTGCGCGATTGGGTCGCCAATGTGCATGACACATTTTACATCATTGGCACTGCCGCTGGCCCGCACCCCTACCCCGAACTGGTCCGCGATTTTCAAAGCGTGATTGGCAAAGAAGCCCGCGCGCAAATGCTAAGCCGCATCAACCGCTTGCCCGATTTGCTGGTTGCGGCAATTGGTGGCGGATCGAATGCGATTGGGCTGTTCCATCCGTTTCTTGATGATCCAAGCGTTCAAATGCTGGGCATTGAAGCGGCGGGCCACGGGCTGGACAAGGAACATGCCGCATCACTTGCCGGCGGATTTCCGGGGATTTTGCATGGAAATAAAACCTATCTGCTGCAAGATGAAGACGGCCAGATTACCGAGGCGCATAGCATCTCAGCAGGCCTTGATTATCCCGGCATTGGCCCCGAACATGCGTGGCTGAAAGAATGTGGCCGCGTGAAATATGAAAGCGCAACGGACGTGGAGGCGCTGGACGCGTTCCAGTTGCTGTGCCGCACCGAAGGAATCATCCCGGCGCTAGAGCCTGCCCATGCCATTGCGGCGGTCAAACGCATCGCGCCAACAATGGACCGCGATCAAATCATCCTCGCCAACCTGTGCGGGCGTGGGGATAAAGATATTTTCACAGTGGCTGAGGTACTGGGAGTGGCGATGTGACACATAGCCCTCTCCCCTTCAGGGGAGAGGGTTGGGAGAGGGGACTGTTACATTGTGTGATCCAAGGTTGATCGAGTTTGCCAAACAAATGAGGTGCAAACCGACGGAACCCGAACTCCGAAGGTGGTTGGAACTTCGAGCGAAAAGATTTTGTCGTATAAAATTTCGGAAGCAGAATGTGATCGGACCTTATATCGCAGATTTTTGTTCACGAACGCCAATGCTGGTAATCGAAATAGACGGAGATACGCATTCAGAACGGCACTCGTATGACGCCGTCAGCACGCAGTATCTAGAACACAAGGGTTATAAAGTCGTGAGATTTACCAATCAGGATGTCATGCGAAATCTTGACGACGTGCTGGAAGCGCTTCGCCATGCAGTTCAGCAGCCCCCTCTCTCAACCCTCTCCCCTGAAGGGGAGAGGGCTTTGTGACTCGCCTCTCCACCACCTTCGCTACTTCCTCCCCCGTCCTCGCCGCGTTCGTAACGGCAGGAGATGGCCCGACGCCTGCCATTCTCGACGCGCTTGTTGAAGGCGGCGCAGACATTATAGAATTGGGGATGCCCTTCACTGATCCGATGGCGGATGGCCCGGCGATCCAGCTGGGTAACATTCGCAGCTTGACCGCAGGGACCACAACCGCAGATATATTTGCCATGGCGAAGGGGTTTCGCCAGCGTCACCCTGAAGTGCCCCTTGTCTTCATGGGCTATGCCAACCCTATGACCATCAGAGGTGCAGACTGGTTTGCGACAAAATGTGCGCAGGCAGGCGTTGACGGCATCATCTGCGTCGATTTGCCGCCGGAGGAAGAGGGCGAACTTGGCCCGGCCCTTCGCGACCAAGGGATCGCGCTCATCCGGTTGGCGACGCCGACCAGCGATGCGGTGCGCCTGCCCGCGATCCTTAAAGGGTCCAGCGGATTTCTTTACTATGTCTCAGTCGCTGGCATCACCGGCAAACAGCAGGCCGCCCAGGATAGCATTGATGCGGCCGTCGCGCGGATCAAATCCGCGACAGACATTCCTATCATTGTCGGATTTGGCGTCCGCACACCAGAACAAGCCGCTGCCATCGGGCGGGTGGCAGACGGAGTTGCGGTGGGCACGGCAATCGTCGAACTGGTCGGCCAGCACGGGGCCAATGCCGCTGAACCCGTCCGTGATTATGTGCGCTCCCTTAAAACCGCAATGATGGAGGCTCGCCCGTGAATTGGCTTTCCCGCGTCCGCAACAGCATTCCTTTCATCGCTAAGCGCGAAACTGAAGAGACGCTGTGGCACAAATGCCCATCCTGCGCGCAAATGATTTTCGTGAAGGAATTTGCCGAAAACCTGAGTGTCTGCCCTGTCTGTAATCATCACGGGCGCATCGGGCCAAAGCTGCGGTTTGCGCAGATATTTGACCAGGGCAGCTACAAACAACTCCCCACACCCCGCGTTCCCGAAGATCCGTTGAAGTTCAAAGACTCCAAGAAATATAGCGACCGTATCAAAGCCGCGCGGCTGGCAACGGGTGAGCAGGACGCGCTGCTCAACGCACGCGGCCTGATCGAAGGCAAACGCGCCGTCGTTGGTGTGCAAGATTTTGCCTTCATGGGCGGATCCATGGGTGTCGGCGTCGGCGAAGCCTTTCTTGCGGGCACCCGCGCCGCAATTGCCGATCAGTGCCCCTATGTCATTTTTACGGCTGCCGGTGGCGCGCGGATGCAGGAGGGCATCCTGTCCCTGATGCAAATGCCGCGGACAACCGTGGCGATTGCGGAGCTGAGAGAGGCTGGTTTGCCCTATATCGTCGTGATGACAGACCCTACCACAGGCGGCGTCACGGCATCATACGCCATGCTCGGTGATATTCAGATTGCAGAACCTGGCGCGCTTATTGGCTTTGCGGGGCAACGCGTTATTCAAGACACGATCCGCGAAAAATTGCCTGAAGGGTTTCAGCGCGCTGAATATCTGCTGGACCACGGGATGCTGGATATGGTGGTAGAACGCAAGAATCTGCGTGGCACGCTGGCGCAGTTGATTGGGCATTTGGTGCGGGAAGCGGTGGCGGCTTGAAAAATCGCCTTACCATAGCCGTCATTGCGAGCGAAGCGCCGCAATCCAGTCTGCTCGTCGCCCGCTACTGGATTGCCGCGCTTCGCTCGCAATGACGGCAGACTAAGATGCCAGACCACGCCCATAGCGATGACCCCGCCGTTCAGGCGCAGCTCAACCGCCTGACGATGCTCTCCCCTGGCCGCGACGTGCTTGGCCTGGAGCGTATCGAAGCCCTGATGGAGCGCCTTGGCAATCCGCACGCGCACTTGGCGCCGGTCTTCCACGTTGCAGGCACTAACGGCAAAGGGTCCACTTGCGCGTTCCTGCGCGCTGCGGTTGAGGCAGCCGGAATGACGGCGCATGTCTATTCCAGCCCGCATCTGGTGCGCTTTAACGAACGCATTCGTGTCGCCGGAACGCTGATAAGTGATGCTGCGCTGGCCCCGTTGCTGTCCGAAGTCCTCGATTGTTCCGAAGATATCGCGCCGAGTTTCTTTGAGGCCACCACAGCGGCGGCTTTTCTTGCGTTCGCGCGCACCCCTGCTGATGCAGCGATTATTGAAGTGGGCCTAGGCGGGCGACTAGACGCGACTAACATCATCCCGAACCCGCTGATGTGCGGCATCGCCTCGCTTGGCATGGATCATGAAGCGTTTCTGCTGGCCGCGGAAGACAACGTTCCTACCGATCCCTTGCCGCGCATAGCCTTTGAAAAAGCGGGCATTGCAAAGGCGACTGCGCCGCTGATCACCATGGCTTATCTGCCTGCCATGGCCTCCGCCGTTGCTGCCCAAGCTGCGCGGGTGGGTGCCGGGGTCATCCCGCGCAAAGGCGGTTGGGATGTTGCGGAGTATCGCGGGCGCCTCCATTACCGTGACCATGGGGGCAAGCTATCCCTTCCCCTGCCCGAAATGCCGGGCGCCCATCAATTAGAAAATGCGGGCCTTGCCATTGCCATGTTGCGTCACCAATCTGCGATTTCTATCCCTGACTCCGCGTTGAAAGCCGCGATGAAATGGGCACATTGGCCCGCCCGGCTGCAACGGTTGTCGCCAGGTCCGTTGACTGGGGACCGTGAAGTCTGGCTGGACGGCGGACATAATCTGGATGCTGCCGCGCGTATTGCGGATCATTTTGCAGGCCGAACACTGACACTCATCTGCGGGATGCTGTCGAATAAAGACGCGCAGGGATTTATCAGCACATTAGCCCCAAAAATTGGTCGTTTTTGCGCAGTGCCAATTGAAGGGCATGATTGTCATGCGCCCCAGGAATTGGCGGCAATGGCTCAGGCTGCGGGGATTAAAGAGGTGTCGACGTGCAACACTATGGCTGCTGCGTTTAAGGTCAGCGATAACGCCGCAATTCTTATTGCGGGCTCGCTCTATCTGGCTGGAGAAGTGCTAAAAGCAAACGGTCAGGTGCCAGACTAAAGGGCGCGTGCGCTCCTCAACCTCAGCCCAATACCCGCGCCGTGGCAGCCACAACTGCGCCAGCGTCCAGCCCGTAAGTGCGATACAAGTCGGGCAGGTCCCCTGTCTGTCCGAACCGGTCAACGCCGAGCGGTACAACGCGACGGCCATCAACTGCACCAATCCATGACAGAGACCCCGGTGAACCATCCGTCAGCGTAACTAGACCCGCGCGTGGGGCTTGCGCTAATTTAGCTGCAATATGCGATGCATAGCCTTTCGCGCTCCAATCGCGGTGAAGCAAATCGGGCGACGTGACGTTCAGCAATCCCAAGCCAGGCAAATCATCTGCCATCTCCGCCCAGGCCTCCAGTGCCTCTGGCATCACGGCCCCCATGGCCACAATCGCCGCTTCGCAGTTCTGGCCGGGCTGTTTGAGCCAGTAGGCACCCGCAACAGCGTCGCTTTGCCAGCCGTCAGCTCGCGCAGGTTGATCAAGTTCACGCGTGGAGAGCCTCAGATAGACGCTTTCACCGTCCTCTGCCTGCATCAAGTGAAAGGCATGTTCCATAAACAGCGTCAATTCATCGGCATAGGCTGGTTCATAGTGGCGAAGACCAGGCTGGCCCATGGCGATCAAGGGCGGGTTGATTGACTGATGCGCACCACCCTCAGGCCCAAGCGTGATGCCGGACGGTGTGGCGACCAGCAGAAACCGTGCATCCTGATAACAGGCATAATTCAGCGCATCGAGTCCGCGAGAGATAAACGGATCATAAACGGTGCCAATGGGGATTAGTCGCTCCCCAAAGAGATCACCTGACAGACCCATAGCGGCAAGCATCAGGAACAAGTTATTTTCTGCAATCCCAAGTTCAACATGCTGACCCGCACCGTTCCCGCCCCATTTCTGAGCTGACGGGATTTTGGCGGCGCGGAACACATCTGTCATTTCCTGGCGGCGGAAAAGCCCGCGCTGATTAACCCACGCACCCAAATTAGTTGAAACAGTGACATCGGGCGACGTCGTGATAATCCGGTCCGCCAGCGGTGCTTTGGATTTGGCGAGTTCAAGCAACACTTTGCCAAACGCCGCTTGCGTGGATTGCTTGGCGCCTTCGGGAACGACAAGCGCAGGCACAGCGACTTTTGCCGCGCCACCCCGCTTCGTTCGTGCCATTGGCGACGCCTGAGCCAGCGCCTGGGCCGATGCTGCAATATTATCGCCAAGGCCAGCCCAAGCCTCCCACTCTTCACCTTCCTTTATTCCAAGGGTGGAGCGAAAGCCTTCGATTTGCGTTGGCGTCATCAATCCGCTGTGATTGTCTTTATGGCCTGCGAACGGCAGGCCGTAACCCTTAACGGTATAAGCAATAAATATGGTTGGCCGATCATCCTGCGCGCTGTCAAAGGCTTCACACAGGCTCTCAATACAGTGGCCACCAAGGGTCGTCATTAACGTCGCAAGGGCCACATCGTCCCGCTTGGCAAGCAGTTCCGGGATGCCGCGCACATGACCCAAATCGCGCAGCAGCCGTTCCCGCCACGCTGCGCCTCCCTGATAAGTGAGTGCGGCAAACTCGGCATTGGGGGTTTCATCAATCCAGTCATCCAGCGCCTGCCCGCCGGGTTCCTTGAACGCCGCCTTTTGCAGTTTACCATTTTTCACAGTCACAACGCGCCAGCCGCAGGTTTCAAAAATATCGTCAAATCGCCGGAACATCCGGTCTGCCGTGGTGGCGTCAAGCGATTGCCGATTATAGTCTACCACCCACCAGCAATTGCGGATATTATGCTTGTAGGCCTCAATCAGGCATTCGTAGATGTTACCTTCGTCTAGTTCCGCATCCCCCATCAGCGCGATCATGCGGCCGGCATCAGCCTCTGCCAATGATCCGTGCGCAATAAGATAGTCCTGAATAAGACTGGCAAAGGCCGTCACGGCAACGCCTAGCCCCACGCTGCCAGTT
>JANPCO010000239.1:0-8641 GCA_031430995.1 Sphingomonadales bacterium
GACGCAGGAAAAGCTCGATAATCAGCGCGGCGTTGTGCAAAATGAAAAACGTCAGGGCGACACGCAGCCCTTTGGTCTGGTGGAATATGCGCAGATCAAAGCGTTAGTGCCTGAGGGGCATCCTTACGGTCATTCCACAATCGGTTCCATGGCAGACCTTGATGCCGCAAGTATGGAAGATGTGCGCGGCTGGTTTCGCCAGCATTACGGCCCCAACAATGCTGTGATTGTGCTGGCCGGTGATATAGACGTGAAAACCGCCCGCCCGATGATGGACAAATGGTTCGGCGGCATCGCGCGTGGGCCCAAACAAGCCGCAGTTGTTGCCCCAGTGCCGACACTGTCCGCCCCGAAAGTCGAAGTGATGAAGGACCGCGTCGCCAACACGCGGCTTTATCGC
The DNA here is from genome assembly GCA_031430995.1 of Sphingomonadales bacterium. Lineage (GTDB taxonomy): Bacteria > Pseudomonadota > Alphaproteobacteria > Sphingomonadales > Sphingomonadaceae > Aquisediminimonas. The sequence continues at coordinate 401 of JANPCO010000239.1, forward strand.
ACATGGGCCGTGCCGGGCCTTGATAGCGCTGACTCCGTTACACTTGATGTGGCCGCCGCCGTGCTGGGCGGACTTGCCAGTTCGCGGCTCGACAATATCTTGGTGCGCGATGAGAAATTGGCTGTGGGCGTCTCGGCAAGCAACCAAAGCTTTGCCCAGCTTGGCCAATTTGAAGTGACCATGGATATTCGGCCCGGCGTAAATGTGGCAACGGCTGCGAAACGGCTGGATGAAATCATTGCGGATTTCATCAAATCTGGCCCCAATGCCGATGAAGTGAAGCGCTCTGTCATGCGGTCCGTGTCTGGGCGAATTGCAGGGCTGGAGCAGGTGGGCGGTTTTACAGGCAAGGCAGTCGCACTGGCGGAAGGTGCGCTTTACCGCGGCGATAGCGATTTTTACAAAAAGCAAATGGTGGCAACGGCGGCGGTTACGCCCACGCAAGTCAAGGCTGTCATGGCCCGCTGGCTGACCCGGCCCGTTTATGCCCTGACCGTCGAACCTGGCGAACGTGCCGCCTATGAAGACGCCAAAGGCGCGCCCGCAGTGGCCGCAGCGGCAGCGGCACTCACGCCAGTAGCGCGCCCGGCATCGCCTGACATTGCGCCCATTGCGGACCTTGATTTCCCTGATATGACGCGGGCCAAGCTAAGCAACGGCATTGAACTCATCTATGCCCAGCGCACTGCTGTTCCCATGACTCAAATTTCGATCAGCCTTGACGCTGGGCACGCCGCAGACCCGCACGCCAAGCTTGGCACGCAAGCGTTGATGGTTGGGTTGCTGGATGAAGGGGCGGCTGGGCTTTCCTCACGCGAAATCGCTGAGGCGCAGGAACGGCTGGGCGCAAGCATTGGCAATGCTATTTCCATGGACCGGACCACGCTCAATCTGACTGCGCTTTCCGCCAACTTGGCCCCATCGCTTGATTTGTTTGCCAACGTCGTGCTGAAACCAGATTTCGCCACTGCTGAGGTTGACCGGCTTCGCAACCAGCAATTGGCGCGCATATCATCAGAATTGAAACAACCCGAAGGTTTGGGGCAGCGTGTGCTGCCAGCCGTTTTGTTCGGCCCGGCCCACCCCTACGGCGTTTCCCGCAGTGGCACCGGCAATCCTGAAGTGGTCGCCAAGCTAAGCCGTGAAGATGTCGCCGCCTTTCACAAGGCGTGGGTGCGGCCGGAAAAGGCAAAGATATTCATCGTCAGTGATCGCCCGCTGGCCGAATTGAAAACGGCCATCGAAGCCCGGTTTGGCGGCTGGAAAGCCGACGGTGCAGCAGGCACGAAGCCCGCAGCCACAGCCATACCAACGCCGAATCCACGCATCATTCTGGTCAATCGCCCGGACTCGCCGCAATCCCTTATTCTTGGCGGCCAAGTGCTACCGCTCAAGGGCACGGATGATCTCGATACGCTGATCGCGTCAAACGAAAACCTTGGCGCGAATTTCCTGTCGCGCATGAATATGGATTTGCGGGAAACAAAAGGCTGGTCTTACGGGGTGCGCGGCGGCGTCACTCGCCCGGCAGGCAGCGTGAACTACAGCATCTCAGCGCCAGTGCAGGCCGATAAAACCGGCGAGTCAATTGCCGCACTAATGACCAACATGAAAGAATTTATCGGCGCAAAGGGCACCACTGACAGTGAGTTTCAGCGCACTGTCGACGGCAGCATCCGCGAACTTCCCGGCAGTTTCGAACAAGCTGGCGACGTGCTGGCGGCGATGCAGCGCAATGACCTGTTCGGGCGTGCAGACAATTATTACGACAGCGCGGCAAGCCGCTTCCGCGCGATGACGCGTGCTGGCATGGACACGGCCATGCGCAGCGTCCTGAAACCAGACCAATTTATCTGGGTCGTGGTGGGCGACGAAAAAATTGTGAAACCACAGCTTGAAAAACTTGGCCTTCCAGTGGAACAGGGGCAAGTGGCGGGCAGCAATTGATACTCGCATCGCCCCTTTAGACTTTAAGGAGAAGAAAATGTCTGTAGCTGGTTCCTATGATTGCATCGTCAAATCGCCACTGGGTGATCAAAAATCCGTGCTGACCGTCACCGTCGACGGCGACACCTGGACAGGCACCAATGCCGGTGCGCAAGGATCATTCGAGTGCAAAGACGGTAAAATTGATGGCAACACGATCACGTGGAAAATGGATATGACTGTTCCCATGCCGATGACGCTGGACGGCAGCGCAACTGTTGACGGCGACGCTCTGACGGGTGCTGTCAAAGCAGGAGCGTTCGGCAGCTTCCCCATGACAGGAACGCGCGTCGCTTAAGCTTTCCCGGTGGAGATAGAAAAGGGCGCAGTCAGCGATGGCCGCGCCTTTTTTCGTAGAGCGTTACATTTCGCCAATTTGGCAAAGAAGGATGTCGTTTGAGTGAATCGTCATTGCGAGGGGCGCAGCGACGCGGCAATCCAGATTGTCTACCGCTGCACTGGATTGCCGCGCTTCGCTCGCAATGACGACAAGTGCAACTTTCGGGCACCCCGCTCAGAGGGTTGTCAAAGTTCAACTTATGTCGCCACTTCCGCTCATCGAGAAGCTTAGAGTAAACTTAGAGTCAAGCCTGAACACCAATGATCAAACTGGGTTGCCTTCCCGGTCGATCAGCACTTCGCGCCGTCCGACGTGATCTGGCCTGCTCACCACGCCCTGAACTTCCATGCGCTCTATCAGCCGTGCGGCGCTGTTGTAGCCAATGCGCAGCTGGCGCTGGATGTAGCTGGTGGAGGCTTTCTGGCTTTCCGCCACGACTTGCACAGCGCGGCGGTAGCTTTGGTCTTCGGCGCTGTCTTCGCCGTCGGGTGCGCCGTCCATGGCCCAGCCGCCTTCTTCGGGCTCTTCCGTCACAGCCTGAATATAATCCGGTCTTCCTTGGGACCGCCAGTGGTCAGCTACAGCGCGCACTTCATCATCACTGACAAAGGGCCCGTGGACGCGTGCAATTTGCTTGCCACCGGGCATGTAAAGCATGTCGCCTTTGCCAAGCAATTGTTCCGCGCCTTGTTCGCCCAAAATGGTGCGGCTGTCGATTTTTGACGTGACGGAAAAGCTGATGCGCGTTGGCAAATTCGCCTTGATCACGCCGGTGATCACATCAACTGACGGCCGCTGCGTTGCCATGATCAAGTGGATCCCCGCCGCCCGTGCCTTTTGCGCCAGCCGCTGGATCAGGAATTCCACTTCCTTGCCCGCTGTCATCATCAGATCAGCCAGTTCGTCGACAATAACCACAATCTGGGGAAGCGGCCGGAAATCGAGTTGCTCTTCCTCATACAAAGGCTGACCTGTGTCAGCGTCATAGCCCGTCTGCACTTTGCGGCCCAGCGGTTCGCCCTTGGCAATCGCCGCACGAACCTTTTCATTGTAACCGCCAAGCCCACGCACTCCGATAGAGGCCATCATGCGGTAACGATCCTCCATTTGCTCCACGGCCCATTTTAGCGCTCGGATGGCCTTGGCAGGCTCTGTCACAACAGGGGACAACAGATGCGGGATGTCGTCATAAATGCTGAGTTCCAGCATTTTGGGATCGATCATGATCATGCGGCACTGTTCAGGCGTCAGTCGGTAGAGCAGCGAACAGATCATCGCGTTCAGGCCAACTGATTTACCAGAGCCTGTCGTGCCCGCGACAAGCAGATGCGGCATGGGCGCAAGATCGGCAATTACAGGGTCGCCGGCAATGTTTTTACCCAATATGATTGGCAATTGCGCCGTTTGATCCGCAAATGCTGCGCTGCCGATCAGTTCATGGAGGACTACGGACTCCCGCTTGTTGTTGGGCAGTTCAATGCCAATCACTGTGCGCCCGGGAATGGTGGCGACGCGCGCGGACAGCGCTGACATATTGCGTGCGATGTCATCGGCCAGCTGGATGACGCGGCTGGCCTTGATGCCTGATGCAGGCTCCAGTTCATACATGGTGACAACAGGCCCGGGGCGCACTTCGACGATTGACCCTTTGACGTGGAAATCGGCCAACACTGTTTCCAGTAGCCGAGCATTGCGTTCCAGCGCCGCCTTATCAATCACAACTTTTTGGGATTGCGGCGCTGGGCTCAGCAGATCAAGGCTTGGCAGAACATAGCGATCTTTCAAATCAAATGATGTTTGCTGCGGCTTTTTGCGCACTGGGGCGGGGGCTGGTTTAGGATCAACGATCAAAGTTTCGCGGCGCGGCGTGTTTTCAGGCACAGCGCGCGGTGAGGGGCGTTCAGGCGCAAGGGGAGCTTCTTCAAACTGGTCATAGTCCGCGTCTTCCAGTCCTCCAGGGGTCAGACCCCACCTCCACCGCTTGCGCAGCAACCAGGCTCGTTCGCCGGCATCTAGGCCCAGGCTTCGCGCCCAGATGATCACGCCTGCGCCGCCGAACAGCGCAATCAACGCGATATGGATGGCATGTGAAAACTCAGGAAAGGGAAGCATTTCTGCGCCCCAGCGCACGGCACTTGCAACCGAAAAGCCAATTGCGCCACCAAGCCCGCCGGGCAATTTTGCAAAGACATCCGGTTCAACCAGCGCCAATGATGAACCGATCAGGATGATGCCGAAAACTGTTCCGGTGAGCAACCGCACCCACCCCGCCATCGAAGCGCCGCGCCATAACCGCGCAGTCGCAACGATCATCAACGGCACGATGAAACCGATTGAGGGGCCAAATGCGGAAAGCAATATGTCTGACGTCCATGCCCCTAAGCTGCCAATCAAATTGCGCGCAGGCCCACCCGCTGCTGTGTTCATGGCAGGATCGCTGAAATTATAGCTGACCAGCGCCAACGCAAGAAGAAGCGTCGCAAAGCCAAGCGCAAGCGCCCCCACAAGCGCACCGCCGCGCAGGGCCCCTCGCTTCACTGAATCCCGCCATGCCGGTGCCCGACTGGCCATGTTGCGCCTCCCCGCTTGGTTGCACCGATTATTCTGCCGCGTCATGCGCCCAAGGGCGACTCGCCGTCAAGAGTCCGCGTCAGACCGTCCTCCCGCACTATTGCTGGGTGGCAAAGCAATCTACCGGTGGTAATGGACGCTCATGAACACACATGACATCATCATCCTTGGCGGTGGCCTGGTCGGCATGGCATTGGGTCTGGCGCTTGATAAGCACGGCCTGACTTGCGCGATCATTGATCCGCTGGCCAATGATATTGTCACAGCGGACGGATTTGATGGCCGCGCAAGTGCTGTTGCAAGTGCGAGCTGGCGGATGTTTGAGGTGCTGGGGGTTGCTGAAACGCTGCGCCCGCACGGCAACCCCATCCGCCGCATCGAAGTGCGTGATGGCCTGCAAACCGACGCACTTGATTTTACGGTGGCCGACGGTGACGAGCCGCTGGGCATCATGATCGAAAACCGCATTTTGCGACGCACGCTTCGCGCTGCCGTGGCGAAGGCGGAACATATCAGCCTCTATATTCCCAACCGGGCCGCCAGCGTTGACCGCGGCGATCACCGCGTCACTGTCACATTGGAAACGGGCGAAGTGCTGACAAGCGCGCTGCTTGTAGCTGCTGAAGGGCGCAATTCGCCAACGCGGACCGCTGCAGGGATCAGCATTGCACAGTGGCAATATGATCACAGCGCCATCATTTCCGCCTTTGATCACAGCATTGATCACGAAGGCGTGGCGCATGAGATTTTCTATCCTGACGGCCCGTTTGCGCTGCTGCCGCTTTTGTCTGGCAAGCGGTCAGCGTTGGTGTGGACTGTGAAATCAAAAGACGCAGGCGGCGTGCTTGCCCTGTCTGACCGCGCATTCCTTGCCGAAGTCACAAAGCGCACCGGCGGGTTGCTTGGCGAATTGTCCCCAGCGGCACCTCGCTCTGCCTATCCGCTTGGGTTTCACCATGCCGCCACCATTACAGGCAAGCGGCTGGTGCTGGCTGGTGACGCTGGGCACGGCATTCATCCCATCGCCGGGCAAGGCGTCAATCTTGGCTACCGCGACGTCGCTTCACTTACCCAAGTACTGATCGAAAGCGCACGGTTGGGGCTTGACCTTGGTGACGCGCAGGTGCTGGCCCGCCACCAGCACTGGCGCAGTTTGGACAGCCTGTCAGTTTCCATCGCGACAGACAGCCTCAACCGCCTGTTTGGTATCCCCGGAACCCGCGCCCGCAGCGTCCGCCGGCTCGGCATTGGCCTGGTGCAGAAAATTGCCCCGCTCAAATCTTTCTTCATGGCCGAAGCGCGGGGCACAAACGGTGATTTGCCACGGCTGCTGCAGGGCGAATTGGTTTAAGCCGGGCGCAGGGCCCGCGCCTCTTCAACCAGCATTACCGGCACGCCGCTGCGCACAGGAAAGGCAAGGCCCGCCGCCTCAGATATCAATTCCTCGCGCTCTTCATCATAAACAAGCTGCGTTCGCGTGATGGGGCAGACCAGCATCGCGAGCAATTCCGTATCGATCACTGCAGCGTCACGCGCTCATCGCCGTCATAACGCCCAAAAAACTGCATGAGCTGAATGAGAAGGTCAGCGCGGTCTGATAGTGTGTTCGCTTCAATAAGCGCCTGTTTGGCGGCACTATCAAACGGCGCGATTTGCGCGATGCCATTGACCAGCGCTTCATCATCGAGCTTTGATACGGAGCTCCAATCAACAGCATAGCCCTGCGCATCGGCGTAGCGCCGCGATTCCTGTTCCAGCGCCGCACGCATCACTGATGCGAGCACAGGATCAACTTCATCGTCAATCAGTTCCGCTTCGATCTGGCGGAACGGCGTGGTGACATCCAGCTCTCGCATCATGCGAAACCGAGACACGCCTTCCAAAATCAAGTTGTAACGCCCGTCATCAAGCGCCTCGACTTGGTCGATTTTGCCTACGCAGCCGATTTGAAACAACGTGGGCGGCGTATCATCAGATCCGGTTCCCGGCTGAGGCTGCAGGATCGCAATTTTCCGGTCTCGCGCCATCGCGTCAGACACAAGCGCCCGGTATCGCGGTTCAAAAATATGTAACGGCAGCCGCAGGCCGGGAAAGAGCAGCGCGCCCGAAAGCGGAAAGATCGACATGCGTGTAAGAGTGCGTGTTGTCATCCGAATAACACCGCCGACAGGCGCCTCCGCGTGGCTGCGACCCAGGGGTCTTCCAGGCCAATCGCTTCAAATAGCTTGAGCAATTGGGCGCGCGCTGCGCCGTCATTCCACTCTTTATTGGTCGCGATAATGTGCAGCAGTGCATCTGCCGCGCCATCACGGTCTCCGTTCGCCATTAGACCACCAGCCAGTTCGAACCGAAGCGCGTGATCATCAGGCGCGGCCTCAACTTGAGCCATCAGCCCTGACAAATCCTCAACTGGCTTCACATCCTTGGCCAGGGCAAGTGCGGACAGGGCCTGCGCCATCGCGGGGTCTTTCGCCAATGCCTCCGGCAGCGCAGCCGCAAGCGCCTCCGCCTCATCCATCTGCCCCGTTGCAAGAAACGCTCTGATCAGGCCCGAAACAGCGCCGGGATGCTCTGGTGCCATATCAACCAACTGGCTGAAGGCAGTGACGGCACTTGCTGCATCACCGCTGGCCAGCACCTCTTCACCCATCGCGATCAGTGGCTCAATCTCGGCCTCAAATGCCTGCGCCTCACCCTGCACCGGAAATTGCTTCAACATTTGATCAAGTGCGCGTGAAATCTGCGCTTCTGTGCGAAACTGCGTCAGGTCCGCGACGATCTGCCCTTGAAAAACGGCGTAAACTGTCGGGATAGACTGCACGCGAAACTGCGCTGCCAAGGCCTTTTGCTCATCGACGTTGATCTTGGCGAGCATCACGCCTTTATCGGCATAATCAGCCGCAACCTTTTCAAGGATGGGGGTTAAAGCCTTGCACGGCCCGCACCATTCCGCCCAGAAATCAAGGATGACAATTTTTGCCATTGATGGTTCGATCACGTCCGCTTTGAACGTCTCGATCATCTCTCGGTCTGCTGCACTGATTCCCAAACTGGCCACATCACCCTCCTTGGCAATGTCCTATGTGGGGAGAAGGCGGCGAATTGCCAACCCCTCAATTAAGACGTGCCGCAATATCGCCGCTTGCAGTGCGGCAAGGTCGCTGCTACCGACGCGCCTCACCCGAACTGATTTAGCAGTTCAAACGCCGAGCGGGCGTAGCTCAGGGGTAGAGCACAACCTTGCCAAGGTTGGGGTCGAGGGTTCGAATCCCTTCGCCCGCTCCAGATTCCCATCCGACGATGCACGTGGATGGTTAAATTTCCCAGAAATCTGCTATAAATGA
>JANPCO010000240.1:0-2394 GCA_031430995.1 Sphingomonadales bacterium
GCGCTCGCCGAGAAAGTCGCGCACCTCAGTCACCGAAGCGCTGCGGACGGGATCAGCCACCATCAGATCAAGGAACGCCTCAAAATCCTGCGACACAATCTGCGCCGCCTGGTGAAAAGTGCCGCTGTGCGCCATGAAATCGCACATCTGGTCCAACCGCGAGAGCAGCGCGAGACCCAATCGCCGGTCCTGCGCAAAGCGGCGCGTGATGCCTGTGTCCTTGTCCCGCTGGGTTTCCGTCCACTGCCCGGCGAGCGCCCGGTCCAGCAGTTCATCCGCAACCACATCGCGCGACAGCAGCACCGCGGCATCCCACCCAATCCGAAACGCCAACCCCGCGCCCTTCCGCTTGCGATCATAAGCCGCCCGCCGCGACATCGAAACGCCCTTGCATGCCTCCGTCACGCTGCCAGTCTCAGCCAGCCCTTCCACAAACTCACGCTCCAGCGCTGGGGTCCAGTGATAGTCAGTCATACACACATCCTTTTCCATAAATAGGATATATCCTATCCGAAGGGTGTGCGACCGTCAAGAACAGAAGGGGATCATAGGGTGTGGGGTTGGTGTCTTTGTAGGAATGGCAGCATTGTTGGGGGGAGCTGACTGTCGGCTATCGAGAAATAAGCCAGAAAAGCGGTCGTTCAGATCGAGCTTTGTTCAAGCTCGTCTCTCGCGGTCGGCGTTGAAAGCAAACAAATGCCGCGCTGAAGAGGTAAAGTGTCCGCTGACTGAGTTACGAGTAGCGTTTGATCACGCCGAAGCCATGCTTCATCTATTGCAGCGCGGCTTCGCAGAAACGCTGCCTCCCGTGCCAATCGATCAGGAAATGGGAGAATGCGCTGCGCTACTAGCTCACCATTTCCACGCATTACTTTGAATGACCATCGGTCATGACTTTCAAGCCCAAGACCAAATCCGCGATTATAAAAGAAGGCGCTGCAAGTGGCGTAACCCTTTTGCGCATTTTTCACACTTAGCATCGTGACTGACTGTTTTAAGGTATCGTCTCCAAAAATATAACCATACACGCCGCTTTTATTTTCGTCGACGACGCAGGGAATAGTCACGTCAAGCGATTGAACGTCACGACCAGCATTTGCTTTGTCGGCGGTCCATGCAACCCGAATGCCTTGGCCCCACATTTCATATCCATTTGATGAAGATGTGCCGTTGACGCTTACCGTCCGAAAGATTCGACCGGAAAGCTCTTGTGTCGCCTCGCCAAACCTGAAGTGTTGGGAACATTCCCACCACGTGTCCGGCTTGTCGGAAGTCGCCGTCGCGCCGTTTGAAGAGAAGGTCAGGCACGCGACCAGAGCAAACTGTAAGTGTTTTAACATTTCTGGTCCTTACTCGACGCGCAACCTTTGCAGATACGACGATTAGACGAAAGCGGCCCTCAAACCAGCCTCAACAGATGGCGACATTTGAGGCGATGCTCCATACGCCTCAAAGTCCGAAACCTTGTCGAAAGCACCCGCTTGCTAAATCTGCCCAGCGGCCACAAACTGACACGGGGCGGCGTTCACCCGTATCGGCCACCTGGATCCGCCGCCGCGCCTGCGCTCCATTATGGTGGCATCAAGAGCGCCAGTCACTTTCCCACCACATATCGCCCGGACTGTGCGCATTTGCGTTCCAGCGCAGCGACCCAGCGGCGGCTGACGAGATAAGTGCTGGTGCCGACATCGGCATCTGTGGCGACGACATCGTCTTGATAACTTAAATAGCGCGGTGAATGGGTGAGGTCATCATCGCCTTCGCCTTGCCATAGGATCAAGCGCCCGCCGCTGCGCCATATCACCCACGCCAAAGAATTTTGGACGCCGCCGCCAAGCCCAATCACGCAGGCTCGGGCGGGCTTTTGCGGGCTTTGCTGGCGGAGATAGCGACTGACAACTGCGCGGTAGTTTGAGAAATAGCGACTGCGATCGAGATCGAAAGTTTCGAATTGATAGAGTTTTCTGGCGTGAACGATCCCCGGAACAGTTGCCGTGAGAACGAACACAGCCAAAGCCAGTGAGTAACGTGGCGAGGACATTGTCAACAAGTCCTTCTCTGCCCCTAAATCGTCGTAATCATCCCGCTGGCGACAATTGGCCCTGTTGCTTTGCCGCCCGGTGCGCCGCCAGCGGGTTCGCGTGTAATGGCGAGCGTGGCCCCCATTGCCATTAGGCTGCGGTGTTCAGGCAAAAGGCCGTGCTTGGTGGGTTTGGCAGGATCAATCATACCGAGCGAAATCGCCGTGCCGCCAACGGGAATGATCCAGAGTTCAGGGTGCATTGGCCCCATATCGAGTTTGACGGGCATCGTCATCAGCATCCCGTCGCGCGGATCATAGCTGGCCATCATCATGGCCGCCCCAGCTTCACTGCCTAGCGCAGCAATAAGCGG
>JANPCO010000241.1:0-3687 GCA_031430995.1 Sphingomonadales bacterium
GAGCTTGCCCGAACAGGTGGTTGGTTTGGCCGATGGGGAACGATCATGGATGGTCGGCTTTGGCAGGATTGTGCTGGCAACCGGCGCGCGCGATTTGGCGATGGCTTTTCCGGGATGGAACCAGCCGGGGGTGATGGGGGCGGCTGCACTGCAGATGCTGCTCACCCGCTATGATGCGTTTGCCGGGCGGCGGATGCTCGTGCTTGGGTCCCATGATCTCGCGCTTGAAACCGCATTGCTGGCGCACGAACGAGGCATTGAAGTCGCGAGTCTTGTCGAAGTGCGCGATGCGCCTCAGGGGAGCGCTGAACAGGTTGCCAAAGTTGAAGCCGCTGGCATCCCCATCACATGCAACCAAACCATCGCGTCGGCCGAAGGCGGCATTGACGGCGTTGAAGCCGCAATGCTGTCATCTGGCGAAGTTATTGCCTGCGACACGATCTGCGTCGCCATTGGCCTGATTCCCTCGATTGAGCTGGTCGATGCTATGCACGGCGCGCGCGCGCTGGCACCCATGCGGGGTGGTTATATCCCCGCAAGCGAGCCAACGGTTTCTGCGGTCGGGCTTTGCGCTGGTCTCGCTGATAGCGGTTTTGACCATATCGTATACCGCATGGAATGGATGCAGGCGCTGTCTAACCTCAGCACTGACGACACCATCATCTGCCAATGCGAAGAAGTAACCCGCGCCGACCTGATCGGTGTGCAGCCGCCCAATTACCTGCCCCGCCCTGCCCCGATGTGCGCGCGTTCGCTTGAGACGTTATTGAAGGATGGCCCCGCCAACCAGGATCAGATCAAGCGCCTGACCCGCTCTGGCATGGGTGTATGCCAAGGCCGCCGTTGCCGCGATCAGGTGGCGATGCTGCTGGCGCTGGAATCGGGCACAGCTTTTGGAACCATTCCCCTCGCCAGCCACCGCGCACCAGTTCGTCCTCTGCCGCTCAAAATCCTCGCAGAATGGGATGAGCCCGCCGAAATGGATGCGGCATGGGATGTGTGGTTTGGCATTCCAACCGCATGGGTTCCGCATGAAGATATTGGTACACCGCACGAGGATGAACACCGCCAGATGCTCTATACGGGGATGTACGAATGAGCGGTTCGGAAGTCGTCATCGTCGGTGGTGGCGTCACCGGCCTCAGCGCAGGCTGGTGGCTGGCGCGTTCGGGCGTCAAGGTCACTGTGCTGGATAAATTCATTGTCGGCTGGGAAGCATCGGGCCACAATGGCGGCGGCGCATCGCATTTTGCCAGCCCCTTGTTCGATGAAGAACAGCGGATGTGGCCACAAATGGATGAGCTGCTCGGCTATCCAACCGAGCACCAGAAAGGGCGGATCATCATCGCGATGACCGAACGGCAATGGGAGCAATATCGCTTTGTTTTCGAACGCCACAAACGGCTGAACCATCCGGTTGAGTTGCTGGATACTAAGCAGGTTTTGGATGCCGTGCCGCTGGCGAGCGAAAAAGCTTACGGCGGGGTGCATTACAAATTCGGCGGCCATGCCAACCCGCACCGCACGGTGCAAGCCTATGCCTGGGCGTTGCAGGATTTGGGCGGCAAGATCATGCAGCATAGCCCGGTAACCGGCTTTGAAACCGCAGGCGGCAAGGTGACGGGCGTGAAGACGGCCAATGCGACTTATGGCTGCGATGCCATTGTGGTGGCGGCTGGCCCGCAGACCCCGCATTTGATGGCTGGGCTGGGTGTCACTGTTCCCCTCGCTGCGGCGCGGGCCGAAATGATCATTACCGAGCCTGCCCCGATGATGCCGCTTACCGGCGTTGACGGTCATAAGCTTTATGGTCGCCAGACGATGCGCGGCAATTTGGCTTATGGTGGTGGCCCGCATGAGTGGATGGATGTGGACGCCGATGGCCCGGCAGCACGGCCATCAACACCGCTGGCGCGCAATCTGGCGAAGCGGCTGGCCGAGCTGTTCCCCAAGGCCGCGCATTTGAATGTGATCCGCAGCTGGTCAGGCATCATCGAAAACTCACCCGACGGTCGCCCGATTATCGACCGGCTTACCAGCCCTGACAATGTAGTGGTCGCATCAATGTCGAGCGTCGGTTTTGGCCTGTCACCAGCGTCGGGCCATGCGATCCGCGATCTGGTGATTGACGGCACATGCTCCTTTGCCAACATTGATCTTTTCAAGCTGTCGCGCTTTGATGGTCTTGAAGCGGACTGGCGCGAAAAGCGCGGGTGGATGCCGATGTCATGAGCCGATATTCCGCGTTCAGCCTGTTGCGCGGTGCATTCAACGGGCAGAAGCACTGGCAGCCCGCGTGGCGCGATCCAGAACCGAAAAAGCATTATGACATCATCATCATTGGTGGCGGTGGGCACGGCCTCGCGACCGCATATTATCTCGCCAAGGTACACGGCCTGAAAAACATCGCGGTGCTCGAAAAAGGGTATCTTGGCGGCGGTAATACCGGGCGGAACACGACAATTGTGCGCTCCAATTATCGCCTTGCGCCGCTCCACAATCTGTTCGAATTTGGCCTTAAAATGTGGGAGCATCTCTCCGATGAGCTAAACTATAATGTCATGTTCTCGCCGCGTGGTTCGCTCACGCTTGGGCATAGCGATGCCGATATGACGATGCTGGCGCAAAAGGGCGATGCCATGCGGTGTGACGGGATCGATGCCGAGCTGATGACCCGCGATCAGGTCGCGAAGTTTGAGCCTTTGCTGGATATGTCGCGAACCGCGCGCTTTCCGATCGAGGGCGCGATGATCCAAAGGCGCGGCGGCACAGCGCGGCATGATGCTGTTGCCTGGGGCTATGCGCGCGGCGCGGACTCGCTTGGCGTCGATATCATCCAGAAGTGCGAAGTGACTGGCTTTGTTCGAGGTGGCGACGCGGTCGTCGGCGTTGAAACGACGCGCGGACGGATCAATGCTGGGCGCGTGGGTATTTGCGTGGCAGGTCACAGCGGCCATGTCGCGGGGCTGGCGAGCCTCAAACTGCCGATTGAATCGCAGACCCTGCAAGCGATGGTGACCGAGGGCGTAAAGCCCATGATCAACAGCGTCATCCAGACGCAGTCTCTCCATTGCTATATCAGCCAATCGGACAAGGGCGGGATCGTTTTTGGCGGTGATCCGGACAATTGGCCAAGCTATGCCCAGCGCGGCGATCCGATGATCATGGAGAAGGCAATCGCGCAGGGCCTCGCGCTGGTTCCTGCCCTTTCCCGCTTGCGGATGGTGCGGACTTGGTCTGGAGTGACCGACATGAGTTTTGATGGGTCGCCGATCATCGGCGAAACGCCGGTCAAGAACCTCTATATCAACGGCGGCTGGTGTTACGGTGGGTTCAAGGCGACGCCTGCTTCAGGCTGGACCTATGCGCACACGCTGGCAACAGGAAAACCCCACTCCCTGAACGCGCCCTTCGCGCTCGACCGTTTCATGACGGGCGCTACCATCGACGAAACCGGGAGCGGCCCGTTGCCGAACAGCCGCTAAGATGATGCAAATCACCTGCCCCCATTGCGGCCCGCGCGCGCAAGCTGAGTTCATCTATGAACGAACGGTCGATTCGGTCGTGCCACTCAATGCGGCGCCCGAGGATGCGATGAGGGCGCTCTTCACCCGCACCAACCCGCGCGGCGTGGATGAAGAAATCTGGCGGCACACCTCTGGCTGCCGCGCATGGATGGTCATCACC
>JANPCO010000242.1:0-12188 GCA_031430995.1 Sphingomonadales bacterium
GCGTGGGAGGAAGCACCGTTTCGCGGCCAGCCAGTTGCGGCAACAGTGGCACCATCACAGCAAATTGATGCGGCACTGAAGGCTTTCCCGGATGCCCGGTTTGACAGTTACCGCCTGCCTCAATCACCGGGCGACGCAGCAATAGTTCACCTCGCATTGCCCAGCGATCAGCAGGTGCGTGATGTGTTTGTGTCAGCCGAGGGCCGCGTGGTCGGCAGCTTGGACCCAGAAACGCGGATCGCGGAATTTGTCTCAAGCGTGCACAGCACAGTCCTGCTCGGCAAGGCAGGAAGCTGGGCCGTAGAACTTGCGGCAAGCTGGGCCATCGTCATGATCCTTTCTGGCCTCTACCTCTGGATGCCCAGACGCGAAGGGGGCGGATTGGGCTTGGCAGGCGTCGTGTGGCCCCGTTTGCGGCTCGGCAAGCAAGCGTTCTGGCGCGATATCCATGCCGTCACTGGCTTCTGGGTGTCTGGCCTTGCGCTGCTGCTCCTCGTCACTGCCATGCCTTGGGCAGGTGTGTGGGGCGATGCGTTCAAGGCCATCCGTGCGCAGGCGGGATGGGTGCAGGGCAAGCAGGATTGGAAAACCGGCGGCGATAATCATAGCGAACACGATCACGCCGCCATGATGATGGACCATAGTGCGCGACACACCGCTTCAATCGACAGCATTATCTCGGCAGCGCGCGCGGAAAAGCTTGCCTTCCCCGTTGTTGTCACGCCGCCTGGCGAACATTGGAGCGTCAAATCCAACGCCCAGAACCGCCCCTTACGCGCAACGCTCAATTATAACGCTGTGACCGGGCAAAAAGTGAGCGACGAACGCTTTGCCGGCCGCCACCCGATTGATCAGATAGTGGGATACGGCATTGCTTGGCATGAGGGGCAGTTATTCGGCTGGATCAATCAGGCAATTGGCGTGTTGACCGCTGCGGCGCTGATCACGCTTGCAGTGTCGGGCTTTGTGATGTGGCGACGGCGGAAACCGGCGGGTGGGTTAGGCGCGCCGCCCCTGCCCGCTCTACCAGCACGCATACAAGGTGTGGTTGCAATTCTGCTGACCTTGGCCGCACTGCTCCCGATGCTGGCCGCATCGCTCATCTTGCTCTGGCTGTTTGAGCGGCTGATCCTGCCGCGCTTGCCTAAACTAAGCCGCTGGCTGGGAGTTGCAACGTTTCTTCAGACGTGACTCGACAATATACCGCTATCTCCCCTCTCCCCGCTGGAGAGAAGGGAGCAGAACCATTCTATTTCGGGCTAAGCACCATCAGCATTTGACGGCCTTCCATGCGGGGGAATTGTTCCACTTTCGCATCTTCAACAGTGTCTTCCTGCACCCGGTCAAGCAGCTTCATGCCTAACTGACCATGTGCAAGCTCACGACCACGGAATCGCAGCGTGACTTTGACTTTATCACCTTCGCCGATGAATTTGTGGATTGCCTTCATCTTCGTTTCATAATCATGATCGTCGATGTTGGGGCGCATCTTAATTTCTTTGATTTCCTGCGTCTTTTGATTCTTGCGGGCAAGATTGGCCTTTTTCTGGGCTTCATATTTGAACTTGCCAATATCAAGGAATTTGGCCACGGGCGGATCTGCATTGGGGGAGATTTCAACGAGATCAAGGCCCACATCTTGCGCCTGTTCGATCGCTTCTTTGGTATACATGACGCCCAGATTTTCGCCATTTTCGTCAATCACCCGCACTTTGGGGGAGACGATAAATTCATTGTAGCGCGGTCCGTTCATAGGCGGGGTATTGGGGCCAACGGCACGGCGGGGGGATAGCGGTGGTATGTTCTTATCTCCAAATATAATGACTATGCGAAGGCGCATACTGTGTTTGTCCGGAATTTCAAAGGCCTGAAAAGACATGCGCGTGCCGATTTCCCTACCGCTGTGGCCAAACGGCGTCACTCTGGCGTGAGCCTGGCAAATGGTGTAAGAGCCGTTCATCCATCCAAAAGGAACCGGCTATGCGCTTTGCTTTGCTTTTCACACTTGCCGTAACATTGGCTGTGCCCACCGCGACTTCGGCGAAGCGCGATAAGCTGACAGACGAAGCGCGGCTGGCCAAGGCGCTAGACGGCCTGACACCCGGCAAGCCGCAAAGCTGCATCAATCTGCGCGATGCCCAGCAAACCGAAGCTTACGGCGATTCAGTGCTGTTTTCCGCTGGCCGCAGATTGACTTACCGCACGGACACCAAAGGCTGCGGCAATCGGGGCAGCGACACATTCGTAACGCGCACGATTGGCACACAGCTCTGCCGGGGTGACGTGATTGAACGCGTTGATTTGATATCAGGCATGCAGTCCGGTTTTTGCATAGCGGGCGATTTTACGCCTTATAAGCTGGCCAGATAAGGCCTCTACGTAGTTGACACCAGCGGCGCGACTGAGCCTGCCAATCGGGCGCGCCCGAACGCCAGCATCGACAGCGGCGATTTTGCATCGCGAATGGCACTTGGCGTCATGCCGATGAATTCCTTAATCTCCCGGATGAAATGGGATTGGTCATAATAGGCTGTGTCAATAAAATCCTGCCACTGCCCACTTTCGTTGGCGATGCTGTTCGCGGCGCGAAGGGCGCGGTATTTGCGGATCAGGACCTTGGGCGGGGCGCCGTAATAATGATTGGCCAGCCGCTCGATCTGGCGCTGGGATAGCCCTGTTTTGGCTTCAAGATCGGAAATGAGCGGCACCATCGACGATTCAAGCCACGCATCCACGGTTCGCACAAAGAAAATAGGGCGAGTGTCAGCCTGGGCATAATGTGAACGGCAGCACGCCACAGTCAGCGCAGTCATATCTTCAAGCGTTGAACAAGTGGCGAGTCGTTCTAACAGATCAGGGAAAGCCGCCGCAAGCAGGGCATCTGCCTCAATGATCTTGTTGACGCTTTGATACGCGGGTTTCCGGATCGAAAGGGCCCAACCTGCAGGCAACACGCCGCAGCCGAATAACCGCATGACCGGGCCACGTGCGGTAATTTTACTCGCCCCCACGCGCGGGCCAAAAAGCGAGGCACCGGCAAAATCCTGAGCACGACCATCTGAGAAGGTAACAGTTGCAGACCCGGCCAGAACGACGCGAAACTGGGCAATATCTGCCCGTTCGATGTCGTTGAGTTCATCCAGTTCAGCCTCAAACAGGTAAAAGGCTGAGACATAGTCAGCCAAATCTGCTGGCGGTGGCATATAGTCGAGCTTCATCGCAGCGACCCCCCTGAGGCCTAAGCCCACAGGTGTAGCCTAAATGAAGGTCTCTGTCGAATTTATGCCCCAAAATGCACGGAGGTGGAATTATCGACCCTAACAAGCGGCGCACAAAATACGGCCCAGCATCTCTGCCGGGCCGCTAGGAGAAGGTATCACCGTAAAACGGATGCACCCTCGGGTCGCGTCAAGAGGGATATAAGCCCTATACCGATTCGGCTTGGATGAATTCGACGCGAGACTGTGAAAATGAATCGAACCCTGATCAGCACCCAACCTTGATCAGCATCGAACCTTGATCAGAACTGGGCGTGCTGTAAGCAGCGCTCATGTCTGTGTTCAGCGCTCTGCGCCCGCTACTCTTCCGCATCGATCCCGAACGCGCCCACCGAATGACTCTGATGGGGCTTGGGCTGCTTCCCACGATGTTAACGCCCGCCGCCGACAGTATTTTGGCCAGCACAGTTGCTGGCCTGAATTTCCCGGGGCCCGTCGGGCTTGCGGCTGGCTTTGACAAGGATGCTGAGGCCCCCGTCGAGGCACTGGCCCTTGGTTTTGGATCCGTTGAGATTGGCACACTGACGCCTAGACCACAAAGCGGCAATCCAGTGCCGCGCCTGTTTCGGCTGGCAGAGGACCGCGCCGTGATCAACCGGATGGGCTTTAACAACCGGGGCCAAGTCGAAGCTTACGGCCGTATGAAACAAGCTTATATGGCGCGTGCTGGCATTATTGGCATCAACATTGGGGCCAATAAGGATTCAGTTGATCGCGCGGCGGATTATGTCTCTGGCGTGTCGCGCATGGGCGCTGTCGCGTCTTATCTGACCATCAATATCTCTTCGCCCAACACGCCGGGGCTGCGGGCACTTCAAGACGCAAAGGCGCTTGAAGCTTTGCTGGATGCCGTGATCGCAGCCAATGGAGACGGTGGCCCGCCACTGTTCCTAAAAGTTGCGCCTGATCTGGAACCCGCCGATATTGATGATATTGCCCGGCTGAGCATTGGCCGTGTCGATGCGCTGATCGTTTCCAACACCACGATTAGCCGCCCTCCCCTCAAATCCGCCCACGCAAACGAACAAGGCGGGCTTTCCGGTGCACCGCTCAAATCCCTCGCTCAGCAGCGCTTGATTGATTTCAGGCGCGCGACGGGCGGGGCCATCCCCTTGATCGGTGTCGGCGGCATTGAAAGTGCCGAAGATGTTTACGCTCGTATCCGGGCGGGAGCTTCGCTGGTGCAGATTTATTCGGCCCTGGTTTACGAAGGCCCCGGCCTCGTGCGCCGCATGAACAAGGGCCTGGCCGCTCTGCTCCGCCGTGACGGCTTCACGCAATTGTCGGATGCTGTGGGCGTTGACGCGCGATAACCCCTTGCCCATGCCGGTTTAGCTTTTAGGATGCCTTCCATGAAAAAACTGATCCTTATCGCCGCTCTTGCACTGTCGCCCGTTTCTGCATGGGCAAAGGGCACTGTTACTGCGGCTGACCCGCGCGCCACAGAGGCTGGCATGGAAATTCTGCGCGAGGGCGGCACAGCGTCTGACGCGTCGATGGCGATGATGCTGGCGCTGACTGTGGTGGAGCCGCAATCATCAGGCATCGGCGGCGGCGGTTTTCTGGTCTATCATGACGCAACGCGCGGCGGCACAGCGACGATTGATGGCCGCGAAACGGCGCCTGCATCTGCCACGCCGACTTTGTTCCTGAAAAGTGACGGTAAGCCCATGTCGTTCCGCGACGCTGTGCCCGGCGGGCGTTCAGTCGGTATTCCCGGCAATGTCGCGCTGATGGCCAAGGCGCATCAGAAATGGGGAAAGCTCAAATGGGCCAAGCTGTTTGATCCTGCAATCCGCCTGGCCGAAAACGGCTATGTGGTGACGCCGCGCCTGGCCGATGCGATGAAGATGTTCAATCCGCTCTGGAATGATTTCCCCGCCACCAAAGCCATTTACTGGCAGGATGGCCGCCCGAAAGTTGCCGGCGACACGGTAAAAAACCCCGCCCTTGCGGCCTTCCTGCGCACGCTTGCCAAGCGCGGACCCAAGGCTTTTTACGCGGGCCAGAATGCTCAGGCGATCATTGATGCTGCGGGCAAATCGGTTCGCAATCCAACGGTCATCACCAAAGCCGACATCGCATCTTACAAGGCCAAAGACCGGCCTGCCGTCTGCACCACTTACCGCGTCTACAAGCTGTGCGGCATGGGGCCGCCATCATCAGGCGCGACGACAGTGTTTCAGATCCTGGGCATGGTCGAACGCTTTGATATGGCAGCGCTTGGCAAGGACAATGCCAAAAGCTGGCATCTGATCGCCGAGGCCATGCAGCTGGCCTATGCCGACCGTGAGAAATATCTGGGCGATTCTGATTTCATTTCGGTTCCTGTCGCGGGCTTGCTGGATAAAAACTATATCGCCAGCCGGTCTGCATTGATTTCGGAAACGACGTCGCTTCCGGTTTACAGTGCAGGAACACCGCCTGGCGCCCCCACCCGCACCGCTGGCATTTCCGGCGAAGTCAGTGGAACCACCCATTTTGTGGCTGTTGATGATCGCGGCGATGTGGCGACTTACACGTCGACAGTGGAAAGCGCGTTTGGCAGCCAGCTGGTGGCCAATGGCTACATTCTCAACAATGAATTGACCGATTTTACCTGGGTCCCTGAAAAAGACGGCGCGCCTGTCGCCAACCGTGTCATGGCAGGCAAGCGGCCCGTATCGTCCATGTCGCCGACCATTGTCTTCAATGCCAAAGGTGAAGCCATTTTCACTGTCGGCGCGGCAGGCGGCAAAACGATCATCATGCAAGTTGCCAAAACGCTGATCGCGCATCTTGATTGGGGGCTGCCAGTGGATCAGGCCATCACGACATCCAACCTCTATTTTCGGGGTGACGGGCTGATCATCGAGGCGAATACAGCGCTTGCCGGGCCATTGGCCGGATATGGCCGCCCCGTTGTTCAGTCTGAGCCATTTGGCAAGGCCAACGCAGCAGCCCGCGTTGGCGAACATTGGCAAGGTGCCGCCGATCCGCGCAGCGAAGGCGCTGACGCGACTGAGTGATAAAGCCAATAAGAAAATAGAGTAAGAGGAACTGACAATGGCTGTTCGGGAATTTGAACATTTCCCCAATCTGGTGACGCTGTTTTTCAGGCGAGCGGCAGAAAATGGTGATGCGCCTTTCTTAAGGAGCAAGAAAGGCGGAGTGTGGAATAGCATCAGCTGGGCAGAGGCCGCGCAAATGGTGGCATCGCTTGCCGCGTCCCTCAAGGATATTGGCCTGAAACCCGGTGACCGGGTGATGCTGGTATCCGAAAACCGCCCCGAATGGTGCCTTGCTGATCTGGGGATCATGGCCGCTGGTTGCGTCACTGTGCCAACTTACACCACCAATACCGAACGCGATCATCAGCATATCATCGAGGACAGCGGGGCAAGTGCGGTCATTGTTTCCACCGCGAAACTGGCCCAGGCGCTAATGCCCGCCGCACTCCGCGCAACCAACACGCATCATTTGATTGGCATTGAAGAATTGCGCGTTGGCCAGGCAACTGGAGTGACCATCCACAACTGGTCAACTTTTATGGCCAAGGCCGCCGACGTGGAAGCATGCGCGGCCCATGCTGAGGCGCACTTCAAGCGTGAAGACCTTGCTTGCCTGATCTACACCAGTGGCACTGGCGGGTCGCCGCGCGGCGTCATGCAGCATCACGGTGCCATATTGTGCAGCGTGGCTGGGGCCATAGAGATTATTGCGGAAGATTTTGGCTGGGGGGAAGAGATATTCCTTTCGTTCCTGCCGCTGTCCCACGCCTATGAACATACCGGCGGGCAATATCTGCCCATCGGTCTGGGCGGGCAAATTGCCTATGCCGAAGGTCTTGAAAAGCTGATGGCCAATATGGAGGAAGTGAAGCCAACGATCATGGTCGTCGTGCCGCGCCTGTTTGAAGTCATCCGTGCCCGCGTGATCAAGGCGTTTGAAAAAGAAGGCAAATTCAAACAGGGCCTGCTCAAACGCGCGCTCAGCCTCGGCGCCAAAGATCTTTCTGGCGGCGTTCCGGTATGGGATAAGCCCATGAATTTCTTCATCGACAAAACCCTGCGCCCCGCGATCCAGGCCAAATTTGGCGGGCGGATCAAGGCGCTGGTTTCTGGCGGTGCGCCGCTCAACCCGGAACTTGGCATATTTTTCCACAGCCTCGGCGTCACCCTGCTGCAAGGCTATGGCCAGACCGAAGCCGCGCCGATCATTTCCTGCAACCGGCCCAGCGTCGGCCTGAAAATGGACACAGTCGGCAAACCGTTAAAAGACGTGGAAGTCAAAATTGCCGACGACGGGGAAATCCTGGTGCGCGGCGAACTCGTCATGCACGGATACTGGCGCAATGAGGCTGAAACCAACCGCGCGCTGGTGGACGGATGGCTGCACACAGGCGATATTGGCGAACTGGACAAAAAGGGTCGCGTCAAAATCACGGACAGGAAAAAGGACATTATCGTCAATGACAAAGGCGAAAACGTCTCCCCGCAAAAAATTGAAGGCATGCTCACCCTGCAGCCCGAAATTGTGCAGGCAATGGTAAGCGGCGACAAACGGCCCCACATGGTTGCGCTTGTCGTGCCAGACCCGGAATGGGCGCTGGAATGGTGCCAGAAGAATAATGTACCATACGATCTACGCGCGCTGTGTGATTTGCCCGTGTTCAAATCCGCGATCATGGCCGCAGTCGACGGCGTCAACAAAACCCTGTCCGTCACGGAACGCGTTCGCAAAATCACCCTGACGCCAGACGGCTTCACCATCGACAATGAAATGCTGACCCCCAGCCAGAAAATCCGCCGCCACGTGATCCGCCAGACCTACGGCGCGCAGGTGGACGCGCTGTACGGGGGGTAAAGCGTCCAAAACCGAAGTGCTCCGGACCCGACCCGGAGCCCAGGGTCCACGCGCTCTACCGCGTCCCACTAGGCTCCGGGTCGAGGCTCTCCTGAGCTACGTCGAAGGGCCCGGAGCACTGCGGCGCTGGAACGGCCTAAAGCCCGCACTTGATAATCGGACCAAAACAGTCCACTTAGTTCGCATGAGATTATCAAGCCTTACCGACTATGCCGTAGTGCTCATGTCCGCCGCTGCCCGTCACCACGGTGAGGCGCGGTTTAACGCTGGATTGCTGGCCGACGAGACCGGGCTTCCGTTGCCCACCGTGCAAAAACTGGTGAGCAAACTTTCCGCCGCAAACCTTCTGCACTCCGCGCGGGGTGCGGGTGGCGGCCTCTCTTTGGCGCGCCCCGCGACGGCCATCACGCTGGCGGAAATTGTTGAAGCTATCGAAGGCCCCATCGCCATGACAAGCTGTGTTGAAACGGGGCGGCATGATTGCGGCATGGAGGCGGTCTGTCTTGTCCAGCCGCATTGGCCCGTCGTCAATGAAACCATCCGCGGCGCGCTGGCCAGCGTCAGCCTAACGACATTATCGGGGGCAAGAGTGTGAGCGAGACCATGACCACCGAAACCGCCTTGCTTGACCAGCCCGTGCGGGACCAAGCCGCCATTGATGCAGCCGCCAGTGTGGCGGATTATGAACATGGCTGGTCTTCAGACATTGAAACTGAATTCGCGCCCAAGGGCCTGACCGAAGACACAGTGCGCTTCATTTCCGCCAAGAAGGATGAGCCGCAGTGGATGCTCGATTGGCGGCTGAAGGCCTTTGCGATGTGGAAAACGATGACGCCGCCCGATTGGGCCAAGCTCAACGTGCCGCCCATCGATTATCAGGACGCCTATTATTATGCCGCACCCAAGGTGAAGCCAAAGCTAGGCAGCCTTGACGAAGTTGATCCCGAAATCCTGCGCGTATATGAAAAGCTTGGCATTCCGATTGCTGAGCAGAAATTGCTCGCTGGCGTTGAGGCCAGCCCGGGCGAAGATAGCGCGGGCGGCCTGCCTGCGCGGCGGGTTGCCGTGGACGCCGTGTTTGACAGCGTGTCAGTCGCCACCACTTTCCGCGCGGAACTTGAACGGGCAGGCGTCATCTTCCGAAGCATTTCTGAAGCGATCAAGGAATATCCGGAGCTGGTGAAGAAATATCTCGGCAAGATCATTCCGATGCATGACAATTATTTCGCCACGCTCAACTGTGCGGTCTTTTCCGACGGGACGTTCGTCTACATTCCCGAAGGCGTACGTTGCCCGATGGAGCTTTCCACCTATTTTCGTATCAATGCCGAAAACACCGGCCAGTTCGAACGCACGCTGATCATCGCGGATAAGGGCAGCTACGTCAGCTACCTCGAAGGTTGCACCGCGCCGATGCGCGATGAAAACCAGCTCCACGCCGCCTGCGTCGAACTGGTCGCGCTTGATGATGCCGAGATTAAATATTCGACCGTGCAAAACTGGTATCCCGGCGACGCGGACGGCAAGGGCGGCATCTATAATTTCGTGACCAAACGCGCTTTGTGTCAAGGGCGGAACAGCAAGGTTTCTTGGACCCAAGTGGAAACGGGAAGTGCTGTGACGTGGAAATATCCGTCTTGCGTCCTGAACGGAGAGAATAGCGTCGGCGAATTTTATTCAGTCGCGGTGACGAACAATTATCAGCAGGCCGATACTGGCACCAAGATGATCCACAATGGCAAGGGCAGCCGCTCGACCATCGTCAGCAAAGGCATCAGCGCCGGGCACAGCAACAACACCTATCGCGGGCTGGTGCGCGTGGCCCCCAATGCCGAAGGCGTGCGTAATTTTACCCAGTGCGACAGTCTGCTTTTGGGGAGCCAAAGCGGTGCCCACACCGTCCCCTACATCGAAGTCCGCAATCCATCAGCCCAGATCGAGCATGAAGCGACGACGAGCAAGATATCGGACGATCAGATGTTCTATGCCCAAGCACGGGGATTGAACGCCGAAGAAGCCGTGGCGCTGATCGTCAACGGTTTCGCCAAGGAAGTGCTGCAGCAACTGCCAATGGAATTTGCGGTCGAGGCGCAGAAGTTGCTGGGGATTTCGCTTGAGGGGAGTGTGGGGTGACGGGGAAGCCACTTTCTTCCCCCCCTTCCCTTCAGGGGCGGGGGAAGAATGCACGGAATTCCAGGTGGATTAATGTAGAAGGGATAGTAGGGTGAAAATTTTAAATTTAAATGTTTTGATACTATTCTTGTGCTCGAGTCTCGTGGCGTGCAAGGCCGCCGACGAAAGCACCGCTACTCAAGTTACTATCGAGCCAATCGCGGCTCAAACAAACGAAACAGCTTTGGCGGAAGAGGTAGGCCCAGAGGCTGTAATTGGTCTAACGAAGATTCAGGTTACGCACCCATCGGGACAAAAAGTCGAAGTTGAGTTAGTACCCATAGGTACTCCTGCACTAGTGAGCCAATTTGCAGAACAAACACGCTTGTCTGGTTTTGCATGTGACCGTTCAGAAGCTGTCAGCCAGCTAAGAGAGGCCGGAAATGATCTGCAAATTTACAAAATCGATTGCGACAAAGGGCTTTCTTATCAACTGACGCTTTTGAATGACAAACCATACCTGAAACCGTGGAATGGCATCTTGTTGGGCAATTAGTATGTTTAAGTTCCCCAACCTCCGCTTCGTTGCCCGGGACAAATCAATTTTGCAGGAGACGAAGCTCACGCTGTATGTGGTCGAGACGCATAAGCTTGTTAAGATTCTGCTATTTGGGAGTGCAGGCTGATGCCTAATTATACTGATGCTCACATTGACTACATTCCGTGGAATCCACTTGCACGCCGCACCACTTGCACGTTTGTATACGATAAAAAGCCGACCGTTATCTCATGGCCCCCCGAGAAAAGCGGGAAACCTCTAGAAACTCGGCAAGCACACTTTGCAGACCAACTGGAAAGTCTCCGCATCGTTTTTGGCAATTGTATCCCGATCCACATTAGTTGGAATGGTGACGTTAAAAATCAAATGGACAAAGGCTGTATCGGACATGCTTTCGGAACTGAGCTTCCAATTCGAAGCATTGGGGTAGCACCCGATGGTGCGATGACACATGTCATACTTTGGGATAGAAATGCTGATGATCGATAACGTCGACGTAATCTGCCCCCTTTTGTCATTGCGAGTGGCACAGCGATGCGGCAATCCAGACGCGGCACAAGCGTTAGTAGTTACGCGCTTCGCCCGCAAAGACGAATTGAGAAACTGAAATGCTGAACATCAATAACCTCCACGCCAATGTTGGCGACAAGCCTATCCTTAAGGGCCTCACGCTCTCGCTAAATGCGGGCGAGATCCATGCGAATGTGGGGCCGAACGGTGTGCTTTGTGCTATGTTCCAACCAGAAAGGAGCATGTGATGGCTACCAAGTATGAGACTGATTTTTATGGCTGGACGCAGGAGCAATCAGCCAAGCTGCGCACTTTGCTGGCAGAGCGGTCGAACCTCGACCTCGACATGGAGAATATTGCGGAGGAGATCGAGAGTTTGGGTCGCAGTGACTACCGGCAGCTTGTCAGCCGCCTCGACGAAATTTGCATTCACCTGCTGAAGCTGCACTTTTCGACGATCCTCGACTGCGAGCGTGTATGGAAGAACTCGGTTCGGGGTCAGCGGACGCGCATTGCTAAGCTATTGCGTGAAAGCCCATCGCTGAAGCCACGGCTGAACGAAGCACTCATCGACGGTTACGACGATGCTCTTCGCCATTTTAGTGAGGACAAGCTGATTGAATTGGTTATGCCCGATCATCTGCCCGGATCTTCGCCTTTTGATATCGATGCTTGCCTAAGCGAGGAGTGGTGGCCTGAAATGCGTGGGCGCAGCTAATGCTTAACATTACTAACCTCCACGCCACCGTCGGCGACAAGCCGATTCTCAAGGGCCTCACGCTCTCGCTGGGTGCGGGCGAGATCCACGCGATTATGGGGCCTAATGGGGCTGGGAAGTCGACGCTGGGTTATGTGCTCAGCGGGCGGCCTGGGTATGAGGTGAC
>JANPCO010000243.1:0-56424 GCA_031430995.1 Sphingomonadales bacterium
CAAATTCAGCGGACATGCGCGCCAGTTCAGCGCGGTCAACTTTTACGCCCTCGCGTTCCATCAGCGCCAGCACAGGCACAAGCGGGCGGTCCACCCGTTCATAAACACGCGTTACTTTTTCAGCGGACAGGCGCGGCTTGAACAAATGCCAAAGCCGCAGGGTCACATCCGCGTCCTCGGCAGCATAGGGCGTCGCATCGGATAACTGCACTTGGTTGAACGTCAGCTGCTTCTTACCGGTTCCGCACACGTCCTTGAACGCTATGCAGGCGTGGCCAAGATGCAGCAGCGCCAGTTCATCCATCCCGTGATTATGCCGCCCCGCGTCAAGGTTGAAACTCATCACCATCGTATCGTCGATCGGGGCCACATTCAGCCCGACGCGCACCAGCACGTTCAGATCATATTTGATATTGTGGCCAACCTTGATGACGGACGGATCAGCAAGCAATGGCCCCAACCGCGCGACAATGTCCGCTAGGGGAATTTGCACCGGACTGTCCGCAAACATATCCGTGCTGCCGTGCGCTATGGGAATGTAGCAGGCGCGGTTCGGTGCGCACGCCAGGCTGATTCCAACCAGCCCAGCGGCAACGGAATCAAGCGCATCAGTTTCAGTATCAACGGCAATCACACCCGCGGCGCGGCACTCGGCAATCCACTGGTCCAGCGCTTCGACGGTCTGCACGCAATCATAAGCGCTGCGATCAAACGGAGGTTGTTCTGCCTTGGGCGCAGGCGGGGCGGCAGGCACATAAGTCGCTCTGTTGAGCGTCTCCATCGTGCGTGTGTCGGCACTGCTGCCGCCCACTTTCAGCAGCAGCGATTTGAAACCATGATGTTCCAGAAAAGCGCGCAAAGGCGGCTCAGGAATATCCTTCAGCAGGAAATCCTCCAGCGGCTCAGGCAAAGCTGCATCGTCCTTCAGCGTCACCAGGACGCGCGACAGCCGGGCCTGCTCGGCAAATTCGACCAGGTTCTGCTGCATTTTCGACGGCTTCATGTCAGGGGCGGCGGCCAGCACAGCTTCGAGCGAACCATATTCGACCATCAGCTTTGTCGCGGTTTTGGGGCCAATGCCCGGAACGCCAGGCACATTATCCGCACTGTCCCCCATCAGCGCCAGCACATCGCCCAACTGGTCTGGGCCCACGCCGAATTTTTCGACAACGGCTTCGGGGCCAAGCCGGATATTTTTCATCGTATCCAGCATATCCAGGCCGGGCTGAATGAGTTGCATCAGGTCCTTGTCAGACGATACAATCGTGACTTTCCAGCCCTGTTTGAGGGCCGCCATGGCATAGGACGCAATGATGTCATCCGCCTCAAGTCCAATCTCTTCGATGCACGGCAGTGAAAAGGCGCGCGTGGCATCGCGGATCATCGGGAATTGCGGCACCAGATCTTCAGGTGGCGGTGGCCGGTGGGCCTTATATTCGGGATAGATGTCGTTGCGGAATGATTTGCTTGATGCATCAAGGATGACAGCCATATGCGTCGGGCCATCGGCCTTGTGCAGTGCCTCCGCCAGCTTCCAAACCATCGTGGTATAGCCGTAAACTGCCCCCACGGGCTCTCCGCGGATGTTGGTGAGCGGAGGGAGCCGGTGATAAGCCCGGAAAATATAGCCGGAGCCGTCGATTAGATAGAGATGCTGTTGAGACATGAGCCGGGTTTAGAGCCTGATCCCCTAAAGTCCAACCAAGCCGTTGGCCACTGCGTGCTAAACCACAAAAAGAGGCCGGAAGTTTCCCCCCGACCTCATTTAAGCAGACGCTGCTTTAGCGCAACTAAGCGCCAATCTCCGCAACGTCGATCTTTATGCCTGGGCCCATGGAAGAGCTGATGGCGGCCTTGCGCAGATATTTGCCTTTCGCGCCTGTCGGCTTTGCTTTGACCACGGCACCAACCAGTGCGTCGAAATTCGCGCGCAGGTCTTCAGCAGTAAAGCTTGCCTTGCCGATGCCACTGTGGATGATCCCCGCCTTTTCAACTCGGTATTCCACTTGGCCGCCCTTGGCATCTTTCACCGCTTGCGCGACGTTGGGGGTCACTGTGCCCAGTTTCGGGTTTGGCATCATGCCTTTGGGTCCAAGGATTTTGGCAACGCGGCCAACCAGCCCCATCATGTCCGGCGATGCAATGGCGCGGTCAAAATCAATCGTGCCGCCTTGAATGGCGTCAATCAAGTCTTCGGCGCCGACGATGTCTGCGCCAGCTGCGCGAGCTTCATCAGCCTTGGCATCCTTTGCAAACACAGCGACACGCACATTTTTGCCTGTGCCTTTGGGCAAAGACACAACGCCGCGCACCATCTGGTCAGCATGACGGGGATCAACACCCAAGTTGAGTGCGACTTCAATCGTTTCATCAAATTTGGATGTGGCATTGGCCTTGGCCAGGGCAATCGCTTCGTCAACACCGTGCAGTTTTTCGCGGTCAACGGCGGCAGTCATCACTTTTGCTTTTTTGCTGATAAATGTCATGGCTTAGCCCTCCACCACTTCGAGGCCCATTGCGCGGGCGCTGCCTTCGATAATACGGACAGCCGCATCAATATCGTTAGCGTTCAAATCTTTCATCTTAATCTCAGCGACTTCCTGCAACTGAGCGCGCGTCACTTGACCAATGCTTTCCTTGCCAGTTTCTTTCGAACCCTTCGCCACTTTGGCCACTTTCTTCAAAAGATAAGTTGCAGGGGGCGTTTTCGTGATGAAGCTGAAGCTTTTATCAGCAAACACCGTAATCACCGTTGGAATGGGCGTGGTCTTTTCCAGCTCAGCTGTTGCTGCGTTGAATGCCTTGCAAAATTCCATGATGTTCACGCCGCGCTGACCCAGGGCGGGTCCGATCGGCGGCGATGGGTTGGCGGCGCCGGCTGGCACCTGCAGCTTGATATAACCAGTAACTTTTTTTGCCATTTTACGTCTCACTCACTCTGTTAAGGGGCAATGGCAGTTCAGCTTTTGCCCGGTTCAAGTTTAGCGGTTGATAGCGACGGTTGCCCGCCTCCCGCACGTTTGTCAGGATCACCGCAAACCGGTGCTCCTGCACTTCCTTTTCAGGAAATTACTTCGTCCGTTCGACCTGTTCAAATTCCAGTTCGACGGGCGTGGCGCGGCCAAAGATCGACACGGACACTTTTACGCGGCTCTTGTCGAAATCCAGTTCCTCGACAATCCCGTTAAAGCTGGCAAAGGGCCCGTCCATCACCTTAACCGAATCGCCGATTTCATAATCAACGCGGATTGTTTGCTTAGGTGCTGCCGCTGCTGCTTCCTTGGTATTCAGGATGCGCGCGGCTTCCGCTTCAGTGATCGGCTGCGGCTTCGACGCGCCAAGAAAGCCAGTCACCTTTGGCTGGTTTTTGACCAAGTGATAAACATCGTCGTTCATCCGCAGCTTGGCCAGCACATATCCGGGGAAGAATTTGCGTTCCGCCTGAACCTTTTTGCCGCGTCGCACTTCCGTGATCGTTTCAGTTGGCACTTCGACTGAGTCGACTAAAGCTTCAAGCCCCAGCCGCGTAGCGTCAGCAAGGATTGCATCACGAACTTTATTTTCAAAGCCCGAATAAGCGTGAATGATATACCAACGTGACATAATATCCGTTTCTTACGTTAGATTAAGTCGAGCAGGGATTTGACAGTCCAGTTGAAAAAGCTGTCAATGCCGAAGAAAAAAAGCCCAAGCAAAGTGGCCATGATCACCACCATGACTGTCGTCATTGCGGTTTCGCGGCCTGATGGCCACGTAACTCGGCCGGTTTCAGTGCGCACTTCGCGGATGAACTTACTGGGGTTAAACTTTGCCATAGTTAGTGTGTCTGCTTGTCCATCAAAATCTTGCCCCGCCAAACATGGAACCGCCGCCGGAAAGTCCGGCTATTGAGGAACCCTGATGTGGGATTAGGCAGTTCCAGTAGGCGGGAACAGGCCCAAAGGCAAGTGCCGCGCAACGCCGTGGAACAGGTCGTCACTTAGCCAGTTGACACAGGCACAGATGGCCCGGACTTTAGGGCTCTCAATCGCGAAAAAGGACATGTAAAATGCGATATTCCCTGGTGCTGCGCAAGTTTGTGGTTGCGGTATCCGCCTTTGGCCTTTCTGCCTGCGCAACTGGCCCAGCCGAGGCACAGGATAAGCCGTTTACCACTGTCGAAGTGGCGCGGTTTCAAGAGCCGTGGGCCATTGCCGTGCTGCCCGGCGGTCGCGCGCTGATTACGCAAAAAGCAGGCAAGCTGATGCTGTGGGACTGCAAGGCGGCCTCGGGAATTGAAGTGGCGGGCGGGCCAGTTGTTTCCGTAGGGGGCCAGGGTGGTCTTGGCGATATCGTACTACACCCCAAATTTGCCGAGAACGGCGTGATCTACCTCAGCTGGGTAGAGGATGGCCCCGGCGGCCACGGCGCAGTTGTGGGCCGCGCGAAACTGGTCGAAAGCAGGTTGGTCGAAGGCGGGTTGGTCGCAGGGGGCGGGCCTGCACGGCTCGAAGGGCTCAGCATTATCTGGCGGCAAAGCCCCAAAGTGACTGGTCGCGGGCATTTTGGCCACCGCATTGCCTTTGCGCCAGACGGCAAGCTGTTCATTTCTTCCGGCGAACGGCAGCAATTTGATCCGGCGCAAGATATGAATGCGAACCTTGGTAAAATCATTCGCCTGAACGATGATGGCAGTGTGCCATCCGACAATCCTTATGCGGCCAAGGGCGGGGTCACCGCGCAAATCTGGTCTTACGGTCACCGCAATCCGTTGGGCCTGGCGTTCGCGCCGGATGGCAAATTGTGGGAAGTAGAGATGGGGCCAATGGGCGGAGACGAAGTCAATCTAATCGTTGCGACGAGAAATTACGGATATCCACTGGCATCCAACGGCAGTCATTATGATGGTCGTGATATTCCCGATCATAAGCCCGGCGACGGTTTTGAAGCGCCGAAAATCTATTGGAATCCGTCAATCTCCCCCGCCGGAATGATTGTTTATTCCGGGAATTTATTTCCAGCTTGGAAAGGCGATGCTTTTATCGCAGCACTTGGTAGCCAGGCCCTGATCCGCATCAATCTGGACAGCGATAAAGCGGCAAAGGCCGATCAGTGGGATATGGGCACGCGGATTCGCGATGTTGAACAAGGCCCGGACGGGGCCATCTGGCTGTTGGAAGATGGGGAAGACGGGCGGCTGATGCGGCTAGTGCCAAAGGGGTAACGCTATTTTCCCTTCGCCGCAAACAGCGCATCTTCATAAGCAATGGAGTTTTCCACCAGCATTTCCCAAAGCGCACCGGCCACGGGTTCAGGAACGCCTTTGGCCCGCGCATGGGCCTTCACATTTTCAATGACTTCGGCTTTGCGCGCCTCATCGCGAACCGCAGTAGCGTCGGTTTTGATGCGGGCAGCCGCTGCCATATAGCCAAAGCGGCGGCCAAGCAGCGCAATGATATCATGGTCAACTGCGTCCACGCCTGCGCGGACTTCAGTCATGGTGGTGCATTCTATCGGGTTTATCGTCATGTCCGCGCCCCTAGCAAAGGGATGCGAACCTGTCTTGACTATTTAAGCGCTGCCTTCACCTCTGCCGTACCCCATTCTGACCAACGCGTGCCGCAAAAGGCCGTCGCCCTTACGCAGTAGCGTGAGCGGCCGGTTTCTGGCGTGCGGCGATGATGCACCCCGTCACGATCAGCGCCGTGCCCGCCAGCGTCGCGAGCGTGACAGGCTCATTAAAAAACACCCAGCCCATCAGCACGGCCCAAGGGAAGGCCGTATATTCGACAGGCACCAATATCTGGGCCTCTGCCCGGGCATAGGCCCAGGACAGCAAGAGAAGTGAGGTAAAGGCAAGGCCCGCGCTGAGCAAAATCGCCGGAATATGAGCCGCACTGGGCACAACCGCAAACATGGGGGCAGCAAGTGAAAGCACGCCAAGCGCCACAATACACTGGAAAAACGCCACTTCCACAGGTGTCGCGACTTGGGCCTGCTGGCGCTGCAAAATCAGATTATAGGCATATAACACCGCTGAAACCAGAATAGCGCCAATGCCCAGCAGCGTATCATTGCTGGATCCTTCGCCGCCAACACGGCTGGTCAGGATGATCATGACGCCGCCAACACCCATGATCGACGCCATGATCGACCCGCGCCTAACCGTCTCGCCCAGCAGGATCGCTGCCAGATACAGCGTGATCAGCGGCGCAATAAACGACAGCGCAATCCCTTCGGCCAGCGGCACGCGCATGATCCCCCAAAAGAAACATACAGCCATGAAAGCCACAACGGTTCCGCGTCTCAGATGCAGCCGCATGGCTTCACGCGTTGGCCACGGGTTGCGCATTGCGGCAAAAGCAATGCCGCCAATGACAGCCCCGGCGATAAGACGCCAGAACATCGCGTTATACGCGCCGAGTTCAAGCGAAAGCCCCTTCATTGACGCGTCCATCGCAGAGAATAGCGCGATTCCAGCGCAAGCCGAAAGGAAGGGCAGCAGGACAGGATGAGATTTCGCGTTCACATCGCTGCTTTAGTCGCGGGGGATAGAGTGTCTAGGGGCCCCGTCGCTGCGAGCAATGCGAAGCAATCCAGAGTCACCGGCTGGCAGTCTGGATTGCTTTGCGTTGCCCGCAAGGACGGCAATAAATTACGGGCGCGTGGCATAAGGGTCGCGGCCACGCGCCCAAGCCCGACGGGTTCGGGCTTATTCGGGTGCCAGGCTATTTCAAATCTTCAATCGATGCCCAGCCAGTGGTGCCAAAACTGTCTTTGACCTCAACAAACAGGCCGTCGCGCTTGCCCGTCGGCGTGACGGTGGTTCCGGCGCGCAAACCACGCAGGATCGCGCCTTTCGTGGGCCCTGCATAAAGCTGCGTATCAACCGCTGCACTGATCATGGCAGCAGCCGGTGCGGCTTGCCGTGGCACAGAGGATAGCGCGCCATTTTGCACAACCACGCTGTTATAAGCTTTGATAAACGCCGTTGCCAACTGCAGCCCAGCCTTGGAATTGCCGTATTGGCCAATGCCGCCCACAGCGGAGTTTACCATGCCAAATCCGCCTGCCCCGCCAAAGGTCAAGTTGGATTTGGCTGACTCAGCTGATCCAGACGCAACAGTCATCCCTGTGGCAGGTGACAGCACGCGCAAGCCCGCGCTGACCGTCTTTTTCTTGCCGCCAAGACCGCCGAGCATCCCCATCGCGCCAAACGCACCCCCGCCCATCCGGCCCAGCGCGCCAGACCGGATCAGCCCCTGTGCGGCGGCACTTTTGGCCTGTTCAACACTATGGTCGATCTCTTCTTTTGATCCGGCAACAGCGGTCATCAGGAACGTGGCGGGCATAGCAGACGCTGAGTTGTGCATTGAAAAACAGCCGCTTTCGGAAACAACCGCTGCCAGCAATTCGCGCGGGCTGCCCAGGCCCATTTCCGTCCATGCCTGCGTGTCGCCGTCGGTCAATGCAACAGACCCGAACGACGCCGCACATTTGGTTACGGCTGGCAATTGCTCTGCGGTCTTTTCTGCTGCTATCGCCCCGGCAGATAGGCAGAGGCTGATTGTCATCAATGATGTGGTCACTAGTCGCATGTGGATTCCCCCTCAGGATGTCGTTGTGATGCAGGACTTAAAGACAAGCGACACTCTCCTCTTGGACGAAATCCACATGCGGTGAAGTTTCTTGCGCCCGCGTTTGGGGCTGTGGCCTTGCGAAATGGCGGCTTGCTCACCACATTGTCAAAAGCAACCGAAGCGGAGAGACGATATGCAAAGCGAAAACAAACTGTTCGACGATTTGTCAAAAATCATCAACGGGGCCGCCGGCACAATTGCGGGCATGGGCCGCGAAGCTGAAGCCTCTGCCCGTGAACGCGCCAAGGAATGGATTGGCGGACTGGAATTCGTCAGCCGCGATGAATTTGAAGCGGTAAAAGCCATGGCAGCAGCAGCGCGCGATGAAGTTGAGGCCTTGACCGCGCGACTGGACGCCATGACAGCTGGTGGAACACCCAAGCCAAAGCGTGCGGCAAAATCTACAGATTGATATCCACAACTATCTGCCCCCCATATCTTGCGCCACCCGTGCGTTTGCGCGCATAGCAGCACCATGACGTTCGATGATATGGAAATTTCGCCTCAAGGCGGCTCCCCGATCCACACCCTTGCGGCGTGGTTTGCAGCCCAGGGCTTCACCCATGAACGGGTCGGCGAAGAAGAAGTTGTCGCAACAGCGGACGGCGCATGGGGGAAATACGAACTGCGCGGCATCTGGCGAGAGGATGACTGCGTGTTGCAATTCCTCGCTTTGCCTGATGTTACGATCCAGTCTGACAAGCTCGCTGTGATTTATGAAACGCTGGGTTTGATCAACGAACAAATGTGGCTGGGCCATTTTGAACTTTGGTCTGGCAGCGGGGCCATCGTCTTTCGCCATGCTACGTTGCTGGAAAGCCAGGACGGCCCGGCACTGGATATTGACCAGGCCGATGCGCTGATTGAATCAGCAATTGGTGAACTTGACCGGTTTTACCCGGTGTTCCAGTTCGTGCTGTGGGGGGATAAAACGCCGACAGAGGCATTGGCGGCAGCCATGGTTGAAACTCACGGGGAAGCATGACGATCTGGGTCGTCGGCTGCGGCAATATGGGCGGGGCGTTGCTGCGTCGCTGGATTGCGACCGGGCTTGATCCCGCGCAAGTCACCGTGATCGACCCCGCACTGCGTTCCATCCCGGATGTCGAATGGCGTGCTACGCCGCCAGCCGGATCGCCCGACATGCTGTTAATCGGGGTGAAGCCGCAAATGATTGATCAGGCAGCAGCATCCCTCGCGCAGTCCGTGACGGCAAAGACAGTCGTGATTTCCATCCTGGCTGGCGTCGAATGTGCTGAGATTGCACGCCGCTTTCCCAGGGCCAAAACCGTCGTGCGGACAATGCCCAACTTGCCAGTTGCGATTGGCAAAGGGGTGACAGCGCTTTTTTCGGAAGGATCAGACAAGGCGTCGCGTAGCGCCGTTGACGCTTTGTTTGCGCCAACAGGCCATGTAGCGTGGCTGGCATCTGAGGATCAGTTTCACGCCGTCACTGCTGTGTCCGGGTCTGGCCCGGCCTTTGTCTACCGCTTTATCGGGGCACTGGCGGATGGGGCAGCAGCACTTGGCTTGCCTGCGGACCAGGCGCTTCGGCTAGCGCGCGCCACTGTTGAAGGGGCAGCGGCCCTCGCAACGTCATCGGGCGAAAACCCTGCCGAACTGGCCCGCCAAGTCACGAGCCCAGGCGGGACAACCGCTGCGGGCCTTGCTGTGATGGACGACGGCGGCGCGTTTGCGGCCCTCATTGCTGCCACTCAAGCCGCAACAGCAAAGCGCAGTCAAACCCTAGCGGCAGCAGCAAAGGCGAGCTAAGGCGAATTTATGACTGATATGTTTTCGATCGAACCCAACGCCAATCCCGTTTCCGCCGCTGACCGCACGGCCCGTCTTCAAGACCCCGGCTTTGGCCGGACTTTTACAGATCATATGGTGATGGTTCGCTACAGCGAAGGTCGCGGCTGGTACGATGCGAAAGTGACAGCGCGCGCGCCGCTGATGCTTGATCCAGCAACAGCCGTATTTCACTATGCGCAGGAAATTTTCGAAGGTCTGAAGGCCTATAAGATGGACGACGGCGGCATGGCCTTGTTCAGGCCCGATGCCAACGCGCGGCGGTTTAATGCCTCTGCCAAGCGGCTGGCGATGCCTGACATGCCAGAGGATATGTTCATTGCATCCTGCAAGGCGCTGGTGAACATTGACCGCAATTGGTTCCCTGCCATTGACGGCGGGTCGCTGTATTTGCGGCCATTCATGATTGCCAGTGAAGTGTTTCTAGGCGTCAAACCCTCGGCTGAATATCTCTACATGGTCATTGCGGCAGCCAGCGGCAATTATTTCAAAAGCGGTGCCCCTGCGGTTTCGCTCTGGGTCAGTCAGCACTACAGCCGCGCTGGTGCGGGCGGCACAGGCGCTGCAAAATGCGGCGGCAACTATGCCTCAAGCCTGGTGCCAACTGCCGAAGCGATCAAGGCCGGGCATGACCAGGTGGTGTTCCTTGACGCGCGGGACAACCGCTGGATTGAGGAATTGGGCGGCATGAACATTTTCTTCGTGTTCGCTGATGGCACAATTCAGACGCCCCCCTTAAGCGATACGATTCTGCGCGGCGTCACCCGCGATAGCCTGCTGAGCCTGGCCTGCGATGAAGGGCTGACCGTGAAGGAAGAGCCCTACGCCATTGATCAGTGGCAGGCCGATGCGAAAAGCGGACACTTGACTGAGGCCTTTGCCTGCGGGACGGCTGCTGTCGTTACGCCCATCGGCAAAGTCACGTCGCCTGACTATAGCTTCACCGTCGGCGCAGGCGGGCCGGGGCAATTGACGATGAAGCTGAAAGACAGGCTTGTCGCGATCCAGCGCGGCCATGCCGCTGATCCGCACGGCTGGGTCAGCCGCTGCTAAACCCGTATTTGGCACTACAGCCTCATTAAGGGGCTTTTCTTGGGGAGCGTTGCCCGCTAATGGCGACGCTCTTACAAACCAGCGGTTCGGCAGTTGCAGGGCCACAGACATGGTGGGGCGTCGCCAAGCGGTAAGGCAACGGCTTTTGATGCCGTCATTCGCAGGTTCGATCCCTGCCGCCCCAGCCAAGTCTGCCTGACTGGACTAATCAAGCAACAGGCGCGGAAAGCCCGATGAGGCGCAACACACTGGCCATGATCAGCATTGCCCCAAGCCAGTGGATCATATCGGCAAGGGCCGTGCGCCACCGCATCCTGCGTGCGCGGTAAGTCACCACCAGCACAGGCGCGACAAATCCGATCCAGATCACAAAGGCGCTGCCCAGTGTCATCGTCCAGACACTGCCCTTTGCCGGGGCAAGGATCAGCGCACCGGCCAGAATCGAACAGAGCCAATACTCTGCGATAAAGGCGATGACAGCCGTGCCTAGGCCTGGCAAGCGCTGACTATTGACCAAACGGCAATAAACCGCGCCAAAGGCAACGGCTGCGCATGTGGCGGTAAAGATGGCCACGGCATTGTGCACAATGTAAATCATGCCCCTGCATTATCCCGCAACGAAGCTGGCGGCTAGAGCAATTTGCTGGTCAAAGACCGGTCAGCAGGCCAACTGTCAGGATCTGGGGCAAGACCTGCGGTTCCGCTGCGCCTTTGGGATACCACAGGTAAAGCGGCACGCCGGACCGGCCTTTGCTTTCGAGGAAGCGGCTGATGACGGGGTCTCCATTTGACCAATCACCAACCATGATCACGGCATTCTTAGCCTTGAACGACGCCGTCACTTCTGCGCGGTCAATGGCGACTTTTTCGTTCACTTTGCAGGATACACACCAGTCAGCAGTGAAATATAGGAACACGGGGCGGCCCGTTGCGCGGGTTTCGGCAAGGCGCTTTTCGGAAAAAGGGACGGCCCCGGCAAGTGCAGGCGCGCTATGTAATCCGGCACGGGGAAGCAACAGTGAAGCGGCGGCACTGAGCAAGACCAGTCCCACCAAAAGCCCGCCTAGCCCAAGCCCAAACGGCCGCAGCCGGCGCGCCACCACCAGCGCTGTTGCCAGCACCGCAACCACAATTCCAGCGATCAGCAGCCCGGCCTGCCCAGTCTGCCGCCATAACAGCCACAGCAAAGCGGAAGATGTTAGTGCCATCGGGATTGCCATCCAGCGCTGGAATGTCACCATCCACGCGCCCGGCTTTGGCATTCGGGCTCGTAGTGTGGGAACATAGGCAATGGCCAGGAACGGCAGGGCAAGGCCAAGGCCCAGACCTGCGAAAATGGCAAGCGCTGCCGCCACAGGCAGCACAAGAGCCGCGCCTAACGCCGCTGCCATGAATGGCCCCGTGCACGGCGTCGCGACAAAGGCTGCCAGAACGCCAGTCCAGAACGATCCGGCACGCCCGCCTTTGCCCGCCAGCGCGTCCCCGCCGGCAAAGCCGCTGAGCGCAAACACCCCAGACAGATTGAGCGTGATGGCCGTAGACAGCAGCAGCAGGAACAAAATGACACGCGGGTCTTGCAATTGAAACGCCCAGCCAACGGCAGTGCCCCCGGCCCGAAGCGCAAGCAAGGCACCGCCCAGCGCCAGACAAGTGAGGATGACGCCTGCAGCATAGGCCAGCGCATCGCCGCGCGCTACCCGTTCATCGCCGCCCGCTTTGGCTAGGCTCAGCGCCTTCAAACTGATGATCGGGAACACGCAAGGCATGATATTGAGGATCAGCCCGCCAAGGATCGCACCGCCAAGCGACAGCAACAGCGTTGCCCAGTCCGCGCCGCCATTTGGGTTGGCTACGTCCCCTGGCTTTGCCGTCAATTCCAGGCCCATGCCGTTTTTCAGGGCCAACACGCCTTTCATCTGCAGTGGCATTATGAACCCGACGGCAGGCTTGATGCTCTCGATGATGACGGTGTCGCCCTGCCGCGTCATTTTTTGCGGGGCATTGTAAGACAGTGCATTTTCGGTCTCGGAAAAATACCACGCGCCGCTGGTGTCAACGGTTGGTGGCAAGGGAATGGACAGCCGCACGGCATTGCCGGTCATCGCAAAGGCCCCGTCACTGCCAATGGGCCGCGCCAATTTCTGCCGCCAGCCGTCAAATTGCGCGCGCGACGCTGGTGTGATCTGCCCCTCTCCAACCACCAGCTCAGCTCCGAACTCGGCCTGCTCCGGCTGGCAAATCCGGTCCGTGCAGGCCAGCCAGCGCGCTTTAATCCGCAGCGGCAGCCGCGTTCCTGCGGCGAGCCCAGCTGGAACAGTCAGCGTCGTGAGCAACGCATAGTCGCCGTAAAAGACATGGTTCATCAGCTTGTTGGTCAAAAACCGCTGCGGCACGGGATAGGCAAGTGGTGTGATGGTTGCGCCGCGCGGCAAGGTCCAGTTAAATTCATTGGGAAAGCCAGCGTCGCCGGGCGTTTTCCAATATCCGTGCCAGCCTGGCTTGGGTTGCATCACTATGGCGACTGAAACGCTGCT
This sequence comes from Sphingomonadales bacterium, assembly GCA_031430995.1. Taxonomy (GTDB): domain Bacteria; phylum Pseudomonadota; class Alphaproteobacteria; order Sphingomonadales; family Sphingomonadaceae; genus Aquisediminimonas. The sequence continues at coordinate 13,019 of JANPCO010000243.1, forward strand.
TCCAGCGCTAGGGGAACCAGTCTCAGCGATCAGCGATGCGGTGATATTGGGCAGTCGCGCCGCCTGTGCGCGGGCCTCTGTCACAAAAAGGCCACAGAGGAAAAGCATGAGAGCAATCAATAAGGCTTGTCGGTGCATACGCCGCACTATAGCCATTTTGTCACGGTGCGGCATAGGGAGATTTAGACTGTGAAACGATATACGTTGGCAATCACCGGACTGGCCCCATTTGCCGCATTTGCAGCAGAGCCCGCGCCGCCGCCAACGCCCAAATTGATCGTGGCCATATCTGTTGATCAATTTTCCTCTGATCTGTTCAACGAATATCGCACCACTTATGTCAGCGGGCTGAAGCGTCTATCATCCGGCGTTGTGTTCCCGTCTGGCTATCAGGGCCATGCCGCAACGGAGACATGCCCCGGCCATTCCACGATCCTGACTGGCAGCCGCCCGTCACGCACAGGCATTATCGCCAATGATTGGCAAAACCCCGCGCTGGAACGCAAAACCAAAAAGGGCGATGCAACCTTTGAGGTTTACTGCGCAGAAGCCCCCGGCGCGGCAGGCAGCGATGCGTCTGCCCAAGTGATATCCAGTGCCTTCCTGAAAGTGCCCACGCTGGGCGACCGGATGAAAGCGAGGGATGCAGGCACACAAGTGCTGTCTGTATCGGGCAAAGACCGTGCCGCTGTGATGATGGGCGGGCACAAGGCCGACTTTACATTCTGGTGGAATGGCAAAGCCTTTGGCACCTATGCCGGACGCGAATTTGCTGAACGTGATGCCGCCATTCCAGCGGCACTGGCCACAATCAACGCGCGGGCAGCGGCGGCCATTGCAAAGCCTGTGACGATCCCCTTGCCCAAACACTGCGCGACGATCTCCCGCTCCCTCGCAGTCACGCCTAAAGTCTCGGTCGGCATACTCACGCCGCGTAAAGCAGGTGATGACCGGTCATGGCGGGCCACGCCAGAATTTGACACCATGACGATGGATGTGGCGCTGGCCGCCACCAAAGTCATGAAACTTGGCACAAATGCCATGACTGATGTTCTGGCGGTCAGTTTTTCCGGGCCGGACTATGTTGGCCATGCTTACGGCACGTCCGGCGCAGAAATGTGCGCGCAAATTGCGAACATTGACGTTCAGGTCGGCAGGTTGATGACAGCGCTGGATGCGACGAAAATTCCCTATGCTGTGGTTCTGACGGCGGACCACGGCGGCACTGACACGCCAGAACGCAATGACGCCCAGGGCCTGCCACAGGCTGAACGCGCGGACATTCGCCTGTCGGCTCTACTGATGGGCCGCGCCGTTGCAGCGGCAACGGGTTTGACGGGTAATGTTCTGATCGGAAGGGCCAATTTTGGCGACATGTATCTGTCGCTGACGGTTCCAGCCGATAAACGGAAACTGGTTCTGGACACGGCTGTGGAGATGTACCGCAAACATCCTCAGGTCGCGGCTGTTTTTACCAAGGACGAGCTTATCGCAACGCCCTCCCCCAAAGGCCCAGTTGAAGACTGGTCGCTGATTGAACGCGCGCGTGCGAGTTTTTACGCGGAGCATTCGGGCGATTTCATTGTCTTTCTGAAACGCTATGTCAGCCCGATTCCATCTGGTGATATGGGTTATATTTCCACGCACGGATCGCCGTGGGGCTATGACCGCCGCGTGCCTATCCTGTTCTGGTGGAAAGGTGTCACTCCGTTTGAACAGCCCAACGGAGTTGAAACGGCGGACATCATGCCAACCTTGGCGAGCTTTATCGGATTGACTGTGCCCAGCAGCGAAATTGACGGGCGCTGCCTGGATGTGACAGCAGGGGCTGCAACAAACTGCCCCTGAGTTCTGCCCTAGGCCCCAATCAGTTGGTCCTCGTCACTTGGATCACTGCGCGGGGGAAACAGCTTTAGCCGCGTGGCCCGGCGCGCGTCGCCTGCAGTGACTTGAATGCGCCAGCCGCTGCTATGTTCGATGATTTCGCCAATCTGGGGCACATGGCCCGCCAGAACGAAGGCAAGCCCGCCTAGCGTGTCAACATCCTCATCCAGTTCGGCAAGGCGCGGGTCAATGTCACGCGCGGCATCTTCCAGAGACGCCCGTGCGTCCGCTTCCCAAAGCCCGCCGTCTAGCGCAATCAGTGTGGCAACCGGCGCATCATCATGTTCATCTTCGATTTCGCCGACGATTTCCTCGACCAAATCTTCGATGGTGACGATGCCGTCCGTTCCTGAATATTCGTCCAGAACCACGGCCAGATGCGTCCGTGTGCTGCGCATATCGGCCAGCAGATCAAGCACACCCATGGATTGCGGTACATAACGCGGTTCGCGCATCAGGGCTGTGATATCCGCAGGCGGCTCTGCCTTGGAAGCCAGAATGACAAACACGTCCTTGATGTGGATCATGCCGACCACTTCATCCAGACTGTCTTTGTAAACAGGCAATCGGCTGTGGCCTGCATCGGCAAAGGCCGCGACCAGTTCTGAAAAGGAAATGGTCTGGGGAACGGCCACAATATCACTTCGCGGCACAGCGACATCGCCTGCTGTCCTGTCGCCAAAGTTCAACAGATTACGCAGCATTTGCCGCTCTACACTGGAAAGGCCACCTGCGTCTTCAGCGGGGCTTTCTTCCTCTGCCTCATCAATGGCGTCTTCGATCTGGTCGCGCAGGGTCGGCTCATGATCCCGGAATATCAGGGATTTGAGCCGGCCCCATATTCGGCCACCACTGCTATTACTGTCGTCTGGCATGGCCGTGTTTATTCATCCCCATACGGATCATGCAAGCCCAGTTGGGCCAGCACATGCCGCTCTGTCGTTTCCATTTCCAGGGCCTCGTCATCCCCGATATGGTCATAGCCTAACAGATGAAGCAGGCCGTGGACAATAAGATGTGTTGCATGCGCCTCAACCGTTATGCCCTTGGCCCCGGCTTCACTTGAGCAAATACCCTGGGCAAGAACGATATCGCCGAGCATGACTTCGCCAACCGCAGCAGACAGACGCTGCAATTCGTCTGTATCGAGCATGGGAAAGGACAGGACATTGGTGGGCTTATCCTTGCCCCGCCACTGTTTGTTAAGGCTGTGCACTTCCGCATCAGAGGTAAGGCGAATGGCAATTTCAACTGCGGGTTCAGTTGACGCCAGACTTGGGAAGGGAGACTGGAGGATGGCCGCGCGCACAGCGGCCTGCGCCAGAGCATCCCAATCCGTTCCACAATCCCAGCCTTCGTTGATCACGGCCACATCGAGCATGGCTGTCAGCCCGTGCCCTCATAAGCATCGACAATGCGGCCCACGATGGGATGGCGGACGACATCGGCAGAGGTGAAGCGTATGGTGGCGATGGATTCCACACCTTCAAGGCGGCGCACGGCATCGGCCAGTCCCGATGATGCCGGGTTGGGCAAATCAACCTGATTGGGGTCTCCGCACACAACCATGCGGCTGTTCATGCCGAACCGCGTCAGGAACATCTTCATCTGGGCTGGCGTGGTATTCTGCGCCTCATCCAGGATGATGAAGCTGTCCGCCAGCGTCCGCCCGCGCATGAAGGCAATTGGTGCGATTTCGATTTCGCCGCTCGCTATGCGTCGTTCGACTTGTTCGGCAGGCAGCGTATCATAAAGGGCATCATAGAGCGGGCGCAGATAGGGGTCGACTTTCTCCTTCATATCGCCAGGCAAAAAGCCCAGCCGCTCTCCTGCTTCAACGGCAGGACGCGACAGGATTAGCCGGTCAACGCTACCCGTGATCAGTTGCGCAACAGCCTGGGCAACGGCAAGATAGGTTTTGCCCGTGCCTGCCGGGCCAAGCGCGAAGATAATGTCATTCTTCACCAGCGCGTCCATGTAGCGGATCTGCATGGGCGTGCGCGGGAAGATCACTTTTTTGCGGGTGCGGATCATGATCGGCGCGCCACCATCAATTTCGTGGCGCACGATGCCTTCAAGCGTCGGTTCCGCTGACATGGCCAAGGCCGCCGACACATCGCCGCCGTCAATATTCTGGCCGCGCACCAGCAGATTATAAAGCGAATAGAGCACATCGCGCGCCCGCGCCGTCATTGTCGCTTCGCCTTCGATTTGCAGGCGATTGCCCCGCGCAGCGATGGTGACGCTCAGTGCATTTTCAATGGTGACCAGATGCTGATCATATTGCCCGAACAGCGCCCCCAGCAATTGCGGCTTATCAAACATCAGTTCAATCCGCCCGCGATCTCCGGCAGCGGCTTGGACTTGTTTACGCGACATCGACGACTCCTCGTTTAAGCAATGGGTGTCGAGTCTGCCCCGGCGAGTGAGTTGGGTCCACCGGAAATAAGGTCCACGTCCAAGATTGTTCCAATCGGCGCGTCTGTCATCAAATGAACCGATTGCAGCCACGGTGTTTTGCCCAGCATCTGCCCTGCTAATTTACCGCGCCGTTCCAGCAGGATTGACGTCTTTTTGCCCACACTGGCCGTGTTGAAGGCGTGCTGCTGCTGGTTGAGAAGAGCTTGCAAGCGTTGCAGCCGTTCATCCATCACCGCTGGCGCGATATGGCCGGCCATGTCAGCGGCGGGTGTGCCGGGCCGGGACGAATATTTGAAACTGAACGCTAGCGCGTAATTGATGCGCTCAATCAGGCGCAGTGTGTCTTCAAATTCAGCGTCCGTTTCGCCGGGAAAACCAACAATGAAATCACCTGATATGGCAAGGTCCGCCCGTGCTGCCCGCGCGCGTTCGATAATGGCGCAGTACGACTCAACTGTGTGACTGCGGTTCATGGCCTTCAATATGCGGTCATTACCGGCCTGCACGGGCAAGTGAAGGAAGGGCATCAGTTTCTCTATGTCGGCATGCGCACGGATCAGCCCTTCGGTCATGTCATTGGGATGGCTGGTGGTGTAACGGATGCGCCGGAGCCCGGGCAGACGGTCAAGCGCAGCGATCAGATGCTCCAGCCCCTGATCGCCGTCAGCCCACGCATTCACATTCTGGCCGAGCAGCGTAATTTCAACAGCGCCTGCATCAACCAGGGCCTTGGCCTCATCCACCAACGCATCAAACCTGCGGGACACTTCACCGCCGCGTGTGTAAGGGACGACGCAGTAGGTGCAGAATTTATCGCATCCTTCTTGCACCGTCAGAAAGGCACTGGGCCCGCTTTTGCGGCGAGAAGGCAGAACCGCGAACTTATCAAGGCCCGGCAAATCAAGATCAACGACTCGTTCTCCAGCGGCGGCCCGCGCAACAAGGGCAGGCAGGCTGTGATAGGCTTGCGGACCAACAACAATATCCACATCTTTGGTGCGCGCCTGAACTTCAGCGCCTTCGGCCTGAGCGACGCAGCCTGCGACAGCGATCATGGGGCGGCTTCCGTCGTCCCGGCGCTGGCGACCGATGTCAGAATAAACACGCTCCACTGCCTTTTCGCGGATATGACATGTGTTGAGCACAACCAGATCAGCTTCGCGTTCTGGTGCAGCGTCCATGCCACTGACGCCAAGCAGTTCTGACAACCGCTCCCCAACATAGACGTACATCTGGCAGCCAAAGGATTTGACGTGATAAGTTTTGGGGGGCGTGTGGATCATGATGCGGGGCTATAGGCGGGAAACAGCACAGCGGCAATTTCATCGCGGCTGTGCGCCGCCATTGCCTTGCGGTCACTGAAATCGGCGTGATCAAGCGGCTTTAAGAAATGGAGCGTCACATCCAGGCGTCCTTTGCGCCCCATGATGCGCAGCGCGTTGACGCCCACGGATTCGTCCTCTGTCCAGGCGATATCAGACGCTATGGCCCCGTAATCGATGGCCACGGGCTGAATGGTAATTCCTGATGGGGGCGGCGCAACAGTGGCAAGGAGGGAAGACCGGAAAGGAAGCAGCTCTTTCCCGTTGGCAGTTGTGCCTTCGGGAAAAAGGGCAATGGGCTGCCCCGTCAACAGCGCTGTCTGAATGGCAAGCTTTTGTGCGCCGACATCAAGCCGGTTGTCGCGGGCGACATAGACGGAGTTATTCAGGCTCGCCATCCAGCCGAGCACGGGCCAGTCGATCATGTCAGCCTTGGCCACAAAAGCGCAGCCGCTATGCCCTGATAGGGCCAGGATATCCAGCCAGCTGACATGATTGGCGATGTACAGCACATCACGCCGGACGGCGTTCCCGCGCACAGTCACGCGCGCGCCTGCGGCTCGGGCACTCAGATACAGGAAGGTTTTCGGCCAAGGTGATCGCAATCGGAACAGGCGCCACAGCCCGTGCAGAGCCGCACAGAAGAGGAACGAAATGACAATGGCGGCAACACGCACCCAGGCGCGTAGGCGAACCCGTTCAGTCTTTGCGGTCAAGGGCAACGCCGTAAAGTTCCATCCGGTGATCGACGAGGCGAAAACCGAGTTTTTCGGCAATCAGCTTTTGAAGCGCTTCGAGTTCGGGATCGACAAATTCAATGACTTGGCCCGTTTCCACATTGATCAGATGATCATGGTGCGCCTCAGGGGCCGCTTCATAGCGTGACCGGCCGTCACCGAAATCGTGGCGGTCAAGGATGCCCGCTTCTTCAAACAGACGAACTGTGCGGTAAACCGTTGCAATGGAAATGCCGGGGTCAATGGCCGAAGATCGCACATGAAGCGCCTCGACATCGGGATGGTCATCTGCATCCGAAAGAACCCGTGCGATAACGCGGCGCTGCTCAGTTATGCGCAGGCCTTTTTCGTGGCACAGCGCCTCAATATCAATCGAACGTCCCATACTGTCATCATAGCGGGGCGGGCAGGCAAATCAATTGCCTGTCCGCCCACTGGGAACAGTTACTTTTTCTTGTTGCGCGAGCCAGGTTTGCGGCCAAGACCAATAGTTTTAGCCAAAGCGCGCCGCCGCTCAGAATAATTGGGAGCAACCATCGGGTAATCAGCGGGAAGACCCCATTTGGCACGATAGTCATCAGGCGTCATGCCGTAATGTGTCATCAAATGCCGCTTAAGCATCTTAAGCTTTTTACCGTCATCAAGGCAGATAATATAGTCCGGTTTAATCGAAGACCGGATCGAGACCGCTGGTTCTAACTTGATCGGTGCCACTGCAACTGGCCCTCCAAGGCCCTTAAGCGCGGTATGGACATTGTGGATCAGGGTCGGAATATCTGAAACGGCAACACTATTGTTGCTGACATGCGCTGCAACAACGTCAGCTGTTAGCGTGATCAGTGTTTCATCTAAGTTGGACATTTCCGTCATAGTAATTTCTTTCTTTTGAACCCGAGTATAAAGCTAAGGCGTTATCGCCTTTAACTGAAAGCCCCTTTATTCAATGGTGCGAAAAACGCCAACAAAAATAATTTTGGTTCACGTAAAAATATAGGAAAAACTTACTGCCATTGTCGGGCCGTTGTCTTTACGCCTATAGTAATTAGGCCGTTCGCCAACCTTAGTAAAGCCCAGCTTAGTATAAAAATTGATGGCGGGATTATCCATCCTTACTTCGACATGTAAAATTTTTGCATTGAGATTACGGGCCAAATTGATCAACGCAGCAAATAGCGTTTGGCCCAGACCTTGGTGCTGCGCTTGCCGGTCGACAGCAATAAGTAGAAGCTCTGCCTCGTCCAGAATAGCGCGTAACAGCGCAAAACCAACGACATTGCCATCCTGGCGGATCAGCAACAGAGAGCATCCCGGCATATTGAGGGCACCGCGAATTTGTTCTGCCGTCCAAGCTTCGCCGTAGTCAGTCGCAAAGGCTGATGCCATGATGGGCATGATCGCAGGAACATCGGCGATACTGCCAACAGCAGTGACAACAGCAGTGGCAATCATCGCAGTGCCGGCTTTGCATCGGGTGCGCGTCCGTAGACTGGGCAGGCAGGGAGGCATCGCAGAGCAAGCGGCAAGCTGAAGGCAAATGACGCATCAGGGTTGAACGTAAGAGCAGTGCCAAAGCCGCGCTCAATCGCCACCTTCTGCGCCGCACTGCCAACTATCACTGGAATATCATATGCGTTGGCGGCGTCCTTGGGACAAAGTGATTCCAAACTGCCAGGGTTCATATCATTTGCGCAGTTAAATCTCTGGACGAAAATCTCGCCGTGGCCGCCTTCAATGGCCACCAAAACGGATGTTTCGCTTTGTGCAGCGGCGGCAATCAGCGCCAGAGAGTTCATGCCCGAAATGGGTGATCCCCAACCAAGCGCCAGTGCGCGCGCCGCGGCAATGCCAACACGGACGCCAGTAAAGCTGCCAGGGCCGCATCCAACAAGGATGGCGTCTGCAAACCCGCCACCGGGTAACTCCGCAATCCAGGGGATGATATGTTCAGCATGGCCCCGCCCAATCACCTCATGCCGCTGAGCCAACAACGCACCGTCTTCAAACAAGGCAAGCGAGCAGGCCGGGCCGGACGTATCGATGGCCAGCACGCGCACGGGTGCCGTCAGACGACAGAGTTAAACCGGTCAAAACCGGGACGCGGAGACCGGGGGAAAATGCCTTCCGGGCTGCCATACCCCAGTGTTGAAATGAAATTGGCCTTCACTGTTGTGCCAGCAAAAAATGACGCTTCAACGGCATCCGGGTTAAAGCCTGACATCGGCCCGGTATCGAGCCCCAGCGCGCGGGCGGCCATGATAAAATAGGCCCCTTGCAGCGATGAATTCCGAAAAGCCGTTGCATCGGCCAGAGGCTTATTGCCGACAAACCAGCTCCGCGCATCGGCATGGGGGAACAGTTCGGGCAGCTGTTCGTAAAAGTCCATGTCCATGCCAATGATAACAGTAACTGGGGCGGCGCGGATTTTGTCTGCGTTCGACTCCATAGCGCACGCTGCAAGCTTTTCCTTGGCTTCATCACTGACGCACCAGACAATTCGTGCAGGCAGGCAGTTGGCCGAAGTTGGCCCCATTTTCATCAATTCCCAGATCGCGTCGCGCTGATCCGCCGTGACAGGCTTGTCTAGATAAGTATTGGCGGTGCGCGCAGTGCGAAATAATTGGTCAAGCGCTGCTGCATTCAGTCGTTCAGACATAGCGGGAGTATCCTTGGTTATGCCGCAAGGACTTCAGTCACTTCTGGCACATAATGTTTCAGGAGGGATTCGATTCCCTGCTTGAGCGTTGCGGTTGAAGACGGACAGCCTGCGCACGCCCCTTGCATTTTCAACCAGACGCGGCCCTGATCATAGCCTTTGAAAATAATATCGCCGCCGTCATTGGCCACAGCGGGGCGCACGCGCGTTTCAATCAGTTCCTTGATCTGGATGACAATATCCTCATCTGCGGGATCATAATCGCCTTCGCTTTCCATCGGCACTGAAAAGCCAGCCGTCGCGGGCTTGAACAGCGGCATGTTGCCCGCGAAATGATCCATCATGATGGACAGCACATCTTGCTTCAGGTTAAGCCACGGCACCGACGGCGCGGCAGTCACAGAAACGAAATCGCGCCCGAAAAACACGCCTTCAATATCGCCGAGGTTGAACAAAGCTTCCGCAAGCGGAGAGGCTTCCGCCTCTTCGTAAGAGGCAAAGTCACGCGTGCCAGCCTCCATTACCACCCGGCCGGGCAGAAATTTGAGCGTTGCGGGGTTCGGCGTAGTTTCAGTTTCTATCAGCATTACCGCTATGTGGGCGCTTGGTGGGCTGGGATCAAGCCTTTGGTTGCTCGATTTCCCCTCCTGTCAGGATCAAGACAAGAACTGCGCACATCTCCGGTCCTCTCCCTGTCATCATGCCTTTCTTTCTAGCTCAAGCAGTTTCTGTTTGCGATTCAGCCCGTAAGCATAGCCGCCCATCGTGCCGTCGCTGCGGATGACGCGGTGGCAGGGGATCAGGATGGCAACGTTATTCGCGCCGTTTGCTGAGCCTGCCGCGCGAACAGCGGCTGGCTTGCCCACAGCTGCAGCGATCTGCGCATAGCTGCGGGTTTCGCCGGGCGGAATTTTCATCAGTTCGGCCCAGACCGCCTGTTGGAACCCAGTGCCTTGAATGTCGAGAGGAAGGCTTGGCATTTGGGCCGGGTGTTCGACTGCTGCAACAGCCCCTGCCACCAGATGGTCCAGCGCTGCGCCTCCCGCTTCAATGCTGGCTTTGGGAAAGCGGCGACGCAGTTCCTGATCATCCTCATCGAAGGACAATCGGCAAATGCCTTTGTCCGTCGCGGCAAGCAGCATGGAGCCTAGCGCGGTCTCCGCCACAGTCCACCGGATCGTTACGCCCATCCCGCCATTTTTCCACGCACTCGGCGTCATCCCCAGCCTCCCTTTGCTCTGCGCGTAAAAGCGGCTGGGGGCTGAATAACCCGCTGCATAGATTGCGTCGGTCACACTGATATCCTCGCCCAAAGCAGCAACGGCGCGTTCTGCACGTTTTGCCCGGATGTAAGCCGCCGGTGTCACCCCAGTCGCGCGTTTGAAAATGCGGTGAAAATGATGCGGTGCGTAACCGGCTGCTGCCGCCAAATCAGACAGCGAAAGGCGCTCATCCCTCTCCGCGATCAAGGCCAGCGCCTTTGCGACTCCGTCCGCATCGCGGCCTACATCATCGGGCAGGCAGCGTTTGCAAGCACGGTAGCCAGCAGCGTGTGCCACGGCAGGCGTCGCGTAAAAGGTAACATTTTCGCGCAATGGCCGCCGCGCAGGGCAGCTCGGCTTGCAGTAAATTCCTGTCGTTTTGACCGCCGCGACGAACAACCCGTCCTGCGAACGGTCTCGCGCATCAAAAGCGGCAAAGGCTGCGTTTCGGTCAATCATAACATCTTCATAGCGGCAGCGCGGCATCACCACATCCCGAAACTTGCTTTCAAAGCACAGCGGCTCTGGCTAAGGCCCCAACATGCGATTTTTTTCTGACAATGCCGCCTCTGCCCACCCCACTGTGCTAGATGCTATGGCGCGCGCCAATCACGTCGACACAGCCTATGACGGCGATGCGATCAGCCAGTCTTTAGATGCGGCGTTTTCGGCAGTGTTTGAAACTGATGTTCGCGCTTTCTGGATCGGCACGGGGTCTGCAGCGAATGCGCTGGCGCTTGCGGCACTTTGCCCGCCTTACGGGTCTGTGCTGTGCCACACGGATGCGCATATCCAGAATGATGAATGCGGTGCACCTGAATTTTACACGCACGGGGCCAAGCTGGCCTTGATCGACGGCGAAGGCGCGAAAGTGACGCCTGATGCTCTCGCCGCAAAACTCGCCGCGACCCCGCCTGGCGTGCACTGGGCCCAGCCGCGTGCGCTTTCCATTACCAATGCCACTGAATATGGCTGCGTCTATTCGCCTGGCGAAGTCACAGCTCTAAGCCATATTTGCCGAGCGCACGGCCTTGGCCTCCATATGGACGGCGCGCGCTTTGCCAATGCTGCGGCCCATTTGGGGTGCAGCCCTGCCGACATTACGTGGCGGGCCGGCGTGGATATTCTCTCGTTCGGCTTTGTGAAAAACGGTGGCTTGTCGAGTGAGGCCATTATCTTTTTCAAGCCGGACCTCGCCGACGGATTCGTGGAACGGCGCAAACGCGCAGGCCATTTGCTGTCAAAAGGTCGCTACCAGGCCGCGCAGATACTGGCTTTGCTTGATCAGGACCGCTGGCTGGCAAACGCGCGCGCGGCCAATGACGGCGCTAAGCGGCTTGGCCACGTTCTTGGCCACCGTCTGATGTATCCCGTTGAGGCCAATGAGGTTTTCGCCCGGATGACGCCAGCGGAGGCAGCGTCCTTGCGCGCGCAGGGCTTTGACTTTTACGACTGGGCAGAAGGCGAAGTGCGCTTTGTGGTCAGCTGGGATCAGCCCGAAAGCGAAGTTGCAGATTTCGCGGCAGCGCTTGAAGTATTGGCGAACCCAACAAAAAATCCTCTGCCCTGAGCTTATCGAAGCCTGTCCTGAGCTATGCCGAAAGGGCAGTCGAAGGGGGCCGTTCTTTCAAGAGCTACGGCATCAGCGGAAAAAGACGGACAGCCCTTCGACAAGCTCAGGGAAGCCGCGTAGGGGAGCCTGATGCAGTCATCTGAACCACCCGAACCGTCCATTCTGTCCCCCAAAATCCTGATCCCCTTCATCCTCCTCACGATGATTTGGGGAACGACATGGATTGTCATCCGCGACCAATTGGGGCTTGTGCCACCCACTTGGTCGGTCTGTTACCGCTTTCTGGTCGGCGGCGCGGCCATGCTCATTTATGCCAAAGTGAGTGGCGCAAAGCTTAACATCGGGCGTAGCGGGCACATGTTTGCCGTGCCTTTCGGCGTCGCGCAGTTCGTTTTGAATTTCAACTTCGTCTACCGGGCAGAGGCTTACATCACGTCGGGTCTGGTGGCTGTCGTGTTTGCGCTTCTCGTGGTGCCAAATGCTGCCTTTGGCAAAATCTTCCTGGGCCAGGCCGTGACGCGCAAATTCATCATTGGATCGGCCATTGCCTTTGGCGGTCTGGCGCTGCTGTTTTTGAATGAAGTGCGCGCAGACCCGAGCAGCCAAAGCGCAACGCTCATTGGTGTTGGCTTGACCTTGCTTGGCGTGCTGTCGGCTTCGGCTTCCAACGTCATGCAAGCGACGGAGCGGGCCAAGCTATATCCGATGGCCAGTGTGCTCGGTTGGGGGATGCTGTGGGGCGCAGGGATCAACGCGGCCATTGCGCTTGTGACAACAGGCGCGCCTGTGCTGGATATGCGCTGGGCCTATTTTGGTGGCGTTGCTTATCTAGGCATTATTGCAAGTGCCATTGCCTTCACGCTGTATTTCGGGGTGATCCGCCAGATTGGCCCGGCAAAGGCGGCTTATTCCAGCGTGATCATTCCGATCATTGCCATGCTGATCTCGACTGTGGTCGAAGGCTATGTCTGGACGCCGCTTTCCGTCGCTGGCTGCGGGCTGGCGCTTGCCGGGCTGGTTGTCGCATTGAGCGCACGTAAGCCTTCGGCATAAGTCGGATAGCGCAGCTGCCAGCCTAGTACGCGCTTTGCTTTGCCGTTCGCGACGCGCCGATTTTCGGCATAAAAAGCCAGTGCCATTGCCGACAGATTGGCCTCTGCCAGTGATTGCAGCGGCGGGTGCGTCAGGCCCAGTAAGTCGCACGCAGCCTCAATCACACGGTTCTGGCTGCACGGTAAATCGTCGGAGAGATTATAGGCACCGGAGGGGGCGCTCCACCCCGCCATCACGCCTGAGACAATATCGTCGACATGCACACGGCTGAAAATCTGATCGGGCAAGTCAATCCGGTGCGCCTTGGCCTCCGCCACGCGGTCAAGGGCCGAGCGACCAGGGCCGTAAATGCCTGGCAGCCGGTAAACCCGCGCACCCAGCGCTAGCCAGGCTTGATCGGCTTCGTTGCGGGAAATACGGCGGCCACATATCAGCGCGCTTTCATCCACCCAGGCGCCATTGGCATCGCCGTAGACCCCAGTTGAGGAGAGATAAGCGGTCTTTGCACTGCTGATGCGGATTGCATCGCCGTAAGCGTTGAGCACGGGATCGCCGTCTGCAACAGGTGGAACCGAAGACAAGATATAGTCCGCCTGCGTAAGCGCGACGTGAACGCTCCCGGCGTCATCAAAGGCGATATTGCCCGCTGAGCCCGTGGCGTGGACTTCCCAGCCTTTCGCCCTTGCCGCTGTTGCGATGCGCTGCGCCGTGTAGCCAAGGCCGAAGATAAGCAGAGAAGTCATTCTGCTCCATGTTCTCCGGCGAAGCCCAGAGTCCAGTCCAAAATCAAATGAAGGCGTGAAGCGGCAGCATCTCGCCCCATCTAGGCTCCGGGTCAAGGCTCTCCTGAGCTAAGCCGAAGGGCCCGGAGCACAACTGTTACTTCACCACCATACACGCGCTGCTGGCGGCTTTTACCTTGGCGCAAAGTGCAGCAGCACCTGCAGCTGACCCGGCATTGGCGCGCAAGCGGTAAACTGTGTTCCCGCCAACGGCGGCGGGAAGAACTGATTTGGTGACTCCAGACAGGCCAGAGACTTTTGCTGAAAGCGATGCCCATGCCTGATCTGCGCTCACTTGCGACCCGTAAGCGCCCAGCTGGACAAGGCCTGATCCGCCACCAGCTGGAACGGCGGCGGCAATCGGCGCGGGGGCAGCGGGCATTTTGGGGCTGGCTGTCGGCACGGCTGTCGTTACGGCCCTGGTCGCGTTGGCAACGGGCTTCGGCGCAGCAACAGGGGGCGCTTTGGTCGTGACAATGGGGGCCTCAGGCTTGGCATTCACATCCATTTTGCCATTGGCTTCGGCACCTTCGGATGTCGCGAAGGCCGAATCCCCTTGGCCTTCCACTTTCATGCCGCCAGTTTCATCGGGCTTGACCTTATAATCGCCTTCCTGCGCCGCGATCAGTGTGCCGTCGCCACTTGGCCCATCCTGACTGCGCAGCCACCAGATGCCGCCGATCACCAGACCAAGCGCAATGAGGGCCGCAATCAAAAAGCCAAACAGTTTCTGCGCAGACAAGCCCTCATCTTCATCATCGCTTTCCACAGCTTCCAGCCATGGCAGCCGATCTTCATCCTGAAGCCCCAGTTCGCGGGCGCTATCGCGGTCCATATCGGTCATAGTCTTACATCTCCCCGGCGGGCTCGACGCCCATGATTGATAATCCGTTAGCGATAACTTGCCCGATTGCTGCGGCCAAGAAAAGCCGTGACAGGGTTAATGGAACGTTATTAACCACCAATATGCGTCGGTCTGGCCGATCATTGCCAACATTATAGTAAGCATGAAAGGCCGCGGCGAGGTCATAGAGGTAAAATGCAATCCGGTGCGGCTCATAAGCAGAAGCTGCACTTTCGACGATCCGCGGAAACTGCGCGGCCAATTTGACCAGTTCCAGATCCTCAGCATCAAGCAATTCAGCGCCGCCTGTGCCGGATATGCCCTCAGCTGCAACTTTGCGTTTCAGGCTTTCGATCCGGGCATGGGCATATTGCACATAAAAGACAGGGTTGTCCTTCGATGCCTCAACCACTTTGGCAAAATCAAAATCCATCTGCGCATCGGCCTTGCGGGTCAGCATGGTAAAGCGGACGACATCCTTGCCCACTTCCTTCACCACATCAGCGAGCGTGATGAAGTTGCCTGATCGTTTCGACATTTTGACTGGTTCGCCGCCGCGCAGCAACCGCACCATCTGGATAAGCTTCACGTCAAACGGCTTTTTGCCTTCGGTAAGCGCCGCAACTGCCGCCCGGATGCGCTTGACGGTTCCAGCATGATCAGCGCCCCAGATATCAATTAGCATGTCGGCATTTTCAGCCTTTTGAAAATGATAGGCCATGTCCGCGCCGAAATAGGTCCAGCTGCCGTCGCTTTTTTTGATGGGCCGGTCCTGATCATCGCCGAACCGAGTCGACCGAAAGAGTGGCAGAGTCACAGGCTCCCAATCAGGATCGACCTCACCCTTGGGGGCCTCGAGCTGACCATCGTAGACCAGACCTTGCGCGCGCAGGAATGCCTCGGCAGCTTCGGGCTTTTTTTCGGCTTGGACGACCGCTTCAGACGCAAAGACATCATGATGGATACCCAGCAGCGCCAGATCGCCCTTGATCATCACCAGCATCGCGGCAACGGCGGTTTGCCGGAACAGGATCAGCCAATCGGATTCGGGTTTGCCGACGAACGCGTTGCCATGCTCTGCCGCCAGGGCCTGCGCGACGGGAACCAGATAATCGCCAGGGTAAAGCCCTTCGGGAATATCGCCAATCTCTTCACCCAACGCCTCCCGGTAACGCAAATGCACAGAACGGGCGAGTATATCGACTTGCCCGCCTGCGTCATTCACATAATATTCGCGCGTGACGCTGTGGCCAACATGCTCAAGCAGCGTCGCCAGGGCATCGCCCACCACTGCGCCTCGGCAGTGCCCCATATGCATGGGGCCTGTGGGATTGGCGGAGACATATTCGACGTTGACTGTTTTGCCTGCGCCGATGTCAGAGCCACCATAAGCGTCTGCCATGGCCACAATCTGGCCAAGTTCAGTGCGCCAGGCTGCGTCTGTCATCCGCAAGTTGATAAAACCCGGCCCGGCAATTTCCGCGCTTGCCACATCATCAAGCGCGCTCAGCTTTGCCACCAGCAGTTCCGCCAGTGCACGGGGGTTCATGCCTGCGCCTTTGGCCAGCACCATGGCAGCATTGGTTGCCAAGTCGCCGTGGCTGGCGTCGCGCGGCGGTTCGACTGTAACATTGCGGCGGTCCAGCCCGTGCACAGCGTCCACCGTGCTGAGGATAGCATCAAGCTGAGCCGAAAAACTTTTGTAAAGGGTGGTCACGTCTGGTCCTTCTATCGAGCGCCAGCCCCTAGCCGATCCCGCGCGCCAGTGCCAGCATCTCGGCATTGTGATGACGGTGCACTCCCTTTTCTGCCTTGCCCACAAGTGCCGCAATTGCTTGTGCCACTGTAAGCGCATCGATTGACCGGTAAGAACTGAGCACAGCAGGCGTCAGGAAATCTGTGATTGGCGTCAGCGCGATGAGGGCCGCTTCAACCGGACGTGCTGGGCCTTGCCGCACGCCTTTCAGCAATCCGGGACACAAGATATCAACGCGGTCAAACCCAAGTGATTTGACTGCGTCTTCGGCCTCACCTTTGGTTTTCAGGTAAAAGTTGCTCGCCCGTGCCGCTGCGCCGACGGATGAAACCATGATAAATTGCCGCGCACCTGCCACCCGCGCCGCCGTCGCGACAGCCAGCACAAGATCATGGTCCACTGCGCGGAATGCGGATTTGGATCCTGCCTGCCTGATGGTTGTGCCAAGGGTGGATATGGCCGTCTCTGGCTTGGTTTTGGCGATGTGGGCTGGCCAATTTTCGGGCTTGTCCACGTTTTGGCTGGCTGCCGTGTCGATTGCGCGGCGCGTGACGATATGGAGGTCGCTTGGTGGAACGAGGTTCGCCACATGGCCGCCAATCAGGCCTGTTGCCCCGGCAAGGAGAATCACTGTCATATCCAATCTCCGCTTAGCCAGCCTTTATGCGGGCGACGTGGTCATGCAGGATCGCGGGATTTATGCAACTTATCCCCGCAGCAGTTCCTCAATCTCCCTGCGACTATGGCACCAGAAATTAACGCTGATCGGAGAGTTTCACGCCGGGGCCAATTTTATTCTGGCCAATCCGCAAGGGCTCATGCGTCCAATCGCCAATGAACGTTGTTCCCCAGTCAATCCCCGGCGCGATCGACACGTCATTGCCCGCAATCACCAGCCCGGCAGAGGGGTGAATGCGCTGTTCGGCCCCAAGCGCGATGATGGCGGAATAATTTTCCTTGTCTCGGCCCTGAACGAAGACATTGTTGGTGATCGAACCGACTGAGCCAGCGGGCAAATCGATGTGATAATTGGTTGTCCGTCCGCGCGTATCGTCAAAGCTGTTGCCTGAAATCTTTGCAGTCGCAGCGCGGCTTTTCAGATAATGGCCGCCTGTCCCTTTTTCGAACCGGCTGTTGGTCACTGTCAGACTTGCATTATCACCGATGTAAAGCGAGTGAGAACACATCCCGTCCGGGCAGCCGCCCAGTCCAGAAAATGTGCTGCGGTCCACTTTCACGTTCATGGTTGGGCCTTCATTGGTCAGAATGCCCTGTTCGGAATTGCGGAAGATTGAGTTTTCGACGTCCAGATCGCCCTTTTCCAGGCGGATGCCAGACCCATTACGATCCCCGACGCGCATGTTTTGAAAGATCAATCCTTCCACACGAGCAGACGTGCCGCGCAGCACAAGCGCCGCTTTGCCATCGCACGCAACGCCGTCAAAAATGACTGTGCCGGGTTGAGCAGCGCGGTAGGTGACAGACCCTGCGGCTTGAACGGCGCATTCCTTGAACTGGCCCGGCCCAATGACAATGGTTCCCTGACCGTCTCCAATGGAATTGACCGCGTCGTCTAGCCGCCAGAATGATTTGCCTGTTTCATCAATGACGAAGGGCGCCCGCTCATTCTGCGCCATCAGAGGCGCTGCCGCAGCGACAGTGATAAGGGGGAGGAGGAAGCGCTTCATTGGCCAATATCCTTGGATGGTCCTAAACCTAAGCCTGAAGGTTACGGCGACATCCCTTAGAGTGTCGAGGGGGATAGAGGGTTAATCGCAGGTCAAATCATCAAGTCAAAACGTCCGGCCTCGGCGGATGATCAGGTATAGCGCGCCTGCCCCGCCGTGCCTTGGGTGTGCGCCGCGAATGGCAGCAATCTGGCTGGAATGGGGCCCTGCCAGCAACCAATCCTCGACCGACGCACGGATCACGCCGCGCCTGGTTGGCGGCATCCGGGGGTTATCGCGCGCCGGGCGGCCAGTAATCAGCAAGACCACCCGGGCACCAGAACGGATCGCATCGCCAAGCAGATGGTTGAGGACCGCGTGGGCGCTCGATGCTGTATGTCCGTGCAAGTCTATCGTCCGGTCTGGCGCAGCTTTTCCCGTGGCGATCCGCTTATCCCAATTGGCATCAAGCGTGTTTTGTTCGGGAGGAGCCTTGATTCGTCGCGGGTGCGGTGTGCCTTCCCGTAGCATGTCGAAGCCTGTCCTGAGCGGCTGCAAGCCAGTCGTAGGGGGGCGAACTTTGATTTGACGCGACGGCCCTAAAAGTGACGACGACCCCTCAATTGGCTCAGGAAAGGCCAGCAGCGCAGGGTCTTTGGGCCGTTCACGCCCCAGCAAAGGCCGCACAGTCTC
This sequence comes from Sphingomonadales bacterium, assembly GCA_031430995.1. Taxonomy (GTDB): domain Bacteria; phylum Pseudomonadota; class Alphaproteobacteria; order Sphingomonadales; family Sphingomonadaceae; genus Aquisediminimonas. The sequence continues at coordinate 31,666 of JANPCO010000243.1, forward strand.
TGCCACGCGCCCCCACACCGCTTGTTCCGTCTGGTTAAGGAGCCGCTTTGCCATTGCGCGGATCTGCCAAGAGGCGGTCGATGACGCCAGTGGGAAGGAGGACGAAAGCGGTGCCGCGCGCGGCCATGCCCCCTGCAATCCGGTAAGCCTCCGCCCCGCCGCCCCAATAAGTATCAAAACGGTTTGATCCTTTGATCGCTCCGCCGGTATCTTGGGCCACCCAAATGCCATTGGGTTCGGCCCGGTCCATCGACAGGATGATGGGCGCGCCAAGGGGAATGAACGCCGGATCTGTTGCCACTGATGCTTGGTCCGTCACGGGCACGTTCATTGCGCCCAGCGGCCCTGCACCAATGATTTCGCGAAAGAAAACAAAGCTTTTATTTTCTTGCATCACTTTGCGCCCCTGTTCGGGATTGGCGCGCAGCCATGCCGTTAGGCCCTGGATATTGCCTTGACCAGGCCCGACAAGCCCGCGTTCGCGCATCAATTTGCCAATGCCAGTATAATCATGACCGTTCTGGCTGTCATACCCGATCCGCATCATCGCGCCGTCAGGCAGGCGAAGACGGCCGGAGCCTTGCACTTGCAGAAAGAAAAAATCGATTGGATCAGCAACCCATGCTAATTCCAGCCCGCGCCCGGCAAGGGCCCCGTCTTCAATCTGGGTGCGGTCAGCATAGGGAATGAACTTATTGCCGACGATCCGCCCGCGGATTGATTTGCCTTCATAGCGCGCAGAAAAATCGCCAAGGTCAATTTCAGAAAGGTCAGCCGGGCGGCGATAGACAGGCGTATCATAGCCTGGCCGCTTGTCGCGTGATCCTTTGATTTCAGGTTCATAATAGCCCGTGGCAAAGGCTTTGCCGTCGCCAATCTGGGCGGCTTCGAACTGTTCAGCAAAGAATCTCGGAGCATCGTTATCGGCCCAAGTCGCAGCGGCTGCGCACGGCGCTTTCCAATCTTCAGGCTGCGTCAAGCCAGACATATCCTTGCGGCGTTGCATAGCAGGGCAGCTGAGGCGGAAGGCCCTTAGCGCACGAGTGGCAGCTGCACCCGTAAAAAGTGGCGCGTCATAGGTGGGCGCGCGAGCAACACCAGCGGCAAGCGCCGTGACGCCCTTATTGGCCAAAACAGGCAACGGAATGAGCGGCGTGGCTGGGATGATCCGAGTGGCCCCTGCAATCTGGGCCGTGTCGGCGTCGGGAAAAACGACTTGCGCTGCGGGTGCGGGACGACGCGATTGAGGTTGAGGAGCTGATCCGGGCACCTGCAGGCGCGGGGCGGGCGCCGACGAAGACGGCGGGATTATCCGCCCACTGCATGCTGAAAGGGCAAGGGCCGCAGCACCAAGCGCAAAGGATTTGAGCGTCATGGCAGGCGCCTTACGACGCTTCGTCAGTGTCCGTCAAAATCCAGTTCGGATCGCTGGCCCGCAAGGTGCGGCTGAATGTCCAAGCGTCATGGGTTGGCACAGCGTCTGACAAGGAACCCGCAATCACTGTGCCGGTCTTGTCACGCGTGACCGCGGCGATGTCAGCATCAAAACGGACTGTGATTGTTGCAACGCCTGCTTCAAGCGATGCTGTGCTAATCATCGCCCGCTCGATGCTGATCAGACGATTATCCAGAACCTCACCGGCGTCGATGCGGGCTGTGATTGCGCCATCAAAGGCATCATGCACATCGTCGGCAATGAAGCCGCGCACGTCGGCCATGTCGCCTTTCCAATAGGCTTCGAGGATGAGGCGATAAGCCTGGCCCGCGCCGTCAACAAAACCTTCGGGGGAAAAACTGCGGTCAACTGCTGATATCGCCCGCAACCCTTCATTTGCGCTCATGTCATAGACGGGGGCCGAAAGCTCTCCGACTGGCGCGCGATCTTTGCCATCGTCAGGCGAAACGCGGCCGGACATCGCAGGCGCAATGCTGCCTTCCGGTTTGCCGAAAGTCTGTTCATGCCCTGTGCGCTTGCCAAGCACAGCGTAGAGCCTGAGACCCAGAAATAGCGCCACAAGCGCAAAGATTATAATGCCGACCACAATGATCCCGCGCGCCTCCTAAGGGGGTGTTAAGCAGGATATAGGCATAGATGCATGCAGTTTCAAATAGGCACTTGTGCGGGTGCGCAGATTCTTGTGCGTTTTACGGGATGACTTGACTTGCCGTCATCGTCTCACCGCCTGCACCATTGCCCTCTTCCTTCGCCCCTGCTAGGCGCGCGGGCCAGTTGATCAATCACAGTAGGAATGAAATTTCATGGCCGACGAACCCGACGCACCGATGACCACGCCACTGCCCAATGGTGAAGACACATCGCCTTCTGCAGGCCTCATCATGCAATATATCAAGGATTTGTCATTCGAAAATCCTAACGCTCCTGCCGTATTCCAATGGCAGGGCCAGCCGCAGATTGATGTGCAGTTTAACATCGGGTCCAGCGAAGCAAGCGATGATGTGCATGAAGTCATTCTGAAAATCGACATTCGCGCCGCCGCCGCTGATAAAGTCGCGTTTCAGGTGGAGCTTGCGTATGCCGGGTTGTTCGGGTTGAGGAATATTCCCGAAGATCAGGTACAGCCATTTTTGCTAGCCGAAGCACCGCGTCTGCTGTTTCCCTTTGCCCGCCGCGTCGTTGCTGATGTGGTGCGCGATGGCGGCTTCCCGCCGCTGATGCTTGATCCAATTGATTTTGGTGCGCTCTATATCGCGCAGGCCGAAGCCCAAGCCAGTGACGGTGAGGCGCTTGGCCAAGTTGAAGGCAACGCGTAACCCCTTATGAAGCTGGGAAAAGCAGTCGGGACGATCGGCGGCCTCACCATGGTCAGCCGAGTGCTGGGCTTTGCCCGCGAAATGGTGATGGCGCGCGTGCTGGGCGCAAACATGTTTGCCGATGCGTTTCTGGTCGCTTTTCGTCTGCCTAATACATTCAGGCGCTTTTTTGGTGAAGGTGCGTTTTCAGCTGGATTCGTGCCACTGTTCAGCCAGCGGTTCCATAGCGAAGGCGGGCTTGAAGAAGCCAAGCGCTTTTCCGAAGAGGTTTTGGCGGTTTTCCTTCCCATCCTCGCGCTGTTCACGCTGATCGGGCAAATCGCCATGCCGGCCATGGTCTGGTTGCTGGCGTCTGGTTATGCTGGAGACGCGGCGAAATTTGATCTGACGGTCAGCTTGTCACGGATTACTTTTCCTTACTTAATGCTGATCAGCTTGGTGTCACTTTTTTCTGGTATCCTGAACTCAATGGATAAGTTTGCAAGTGCAGCATTCGCGCCGGCACTTCTCAATCTGGCGATGTTGGTCGCGCTGTTATTCGTGCAAGATGGAGGTGCCGCCAGTGCCCATGCTTTGGCAGTGGCCGTTGTTGTCGGCGGCGTCGTGCAGCTTGGGCTTGTTTGGTGGACAGCGCGCAGGGCAGGCATCACGCTTAAGCTGCGCAAGCCCAAGATCACACCGGGCGTACGACAGTTTTTTCGCGTCGTTATTCCAGCCACTTTTGCCGCAGGCGTTTATCAAGTCAGCATCCTGATCGACACGCAGTTCGTTAGCTATTTGCGCGAAGGATCAATGGCGCATCTGAACTATGCGGACCGGCTCAATCAATTGCCATTAGGCATCATCGGCACAGCACTTGGCACGGCGATCTTGCCGTCGATCAGCAAATTCGTGGATCAGGGCAAGCCTGAAGAAGCCAATAAGATCCAGAATCAAGCGCTTGATTTGGCGATGTTGCTCACCCTGCCAGCTGCCGTCGCCTTTGCAGCAGCTGGGGTGCCACTGGTTAATGCCTTGTTCCGGGGCGGCCAATTCAGCGCGGGTGATGCGCTCATCACGGGCAATACACTTGCGATTGTTGCGCTTGGGCTTCCTGCTTATGTGCTGGTCAAGGTGCTGACACCGGGTTTTTTCGCGCGTGAAGATACCAAGACCCCGCTCAAGATAGCGATGTGGGTGCTTGCGGCGAACATTGCACTCAACTTTGCGCTCATTCCCTATTTTGGGCTGTACGGCCTGGCTATCGCGCTGATGCTGACGGCGTGGATCAATTGTGCGGCCCTGTTCATCATATTGCGGCGGCGCGGGCATTTCTGGATTGATCCTAAGGTTGGTTTTCGTGTGCTGCGCCAGCTAATGGCAGCTCTCGCCATGGGAGCGGCCATTCTGCTGCTCAATCGCATGCTCGGCAGTTATTTTGACGGCTCTACGATTGAACGGATGGCTGCGCTGCTTGCTTTGCTCGGCACGGGCGGCGTGGTCTATTTCGGCCTTGGCTGGATGATTGGCGCGATCAATAAGGATGATGTCCTCATCCTGCTGCGCCGGAAGAAAGCGAGTGACGTCTGATGCGAGTGGTTTCGGGCATTCAGCCGACAGGCAATTTGCATCTTGGCAATTATCTCGGCGCGATCCGAAACTGGGTGCAGATGCAGCATGAAAGCGAGTGCCTGTATTTTCTGGCAGATCTCCACGCGATTTCGATGCCGCATGTACCAGCCGAATTGCGCGCTGGAACACGCGAAATGGCAGCGGCGCTGATCGCTTGCGGGCTGGACACGGACAAGGTCATCCTGTTCAACCAAGCTCGCGTGCCTGAACATGCGCAATTACAATGGCTGCTGACGGGCACGGCGCGGATGGGCTGGCTCAACCGGATGACCCAGTTCAAGGATAAATCGGGCAAAAATCGGGAGACAGCCTCGATCGCGCTTTATACTTATCCCGTCCTGCAAGCGGCAGACGTGCTCCTGTATCAAGCAACGCATGTGCCCGTGGGTGAGGATCAGAAACAGCATCTCGAACTTGCCCGCGATATTGCGCAAAGCTTTAACCAAGAATTTGGCGAGGTGTTTACGCTTCCGGAACCCATCATTCCCACAGCTGCCGCGCGAATCATGTCACTGCGCGACGGGTCTGCCAAAATGTCAAAGTCTGATCCCAGCGATGCCAGCCGGATCAACCTGACCGACGATGCTGACACGATCATGGCCAAAGTGCGCAAGGCCAAGACCGATGCTGATGGTCTGCCATCCGAAACGGCTGGCCTCGCGGGGCGGGCAGAAGCGCAAAACTTGGTGGGTATTTATGCCGCCCTTGCCGATGAGAGCGTCGACGGGGTTTTGGCGCGCTTTGGCGGGCAAGGGTTCGGGGCGTTCAAGCCTGCGCTGGGCGAACTAATGGTTGAAAAACTCGCCCCAATTTCGGCGCGGTTCAATGCGCTGAGACATGATCATAGCGCGCTTGATGCAGTGCTGGTCTCAGGGGCTTCTCGCGCGTCGGCGCTTGGCGGCCCGACTTTGGAACGCACTTATGAAGCCCTAGGTCTCGCGCGTTAATCTCCCGCGCCAATCTCCTGCGCTGCCACCACCTCTATTCAACCCCTGTTCAGCCCGTTTGGGCGATCCTATAACCCACAAACAAGCTGCTCTGGCCAAATGTCGAGTCGTGTTTTGAAGAAAGGCTGACACTCATGTCTGTTCTGCACAAGATTGCCCGTATCGCGGCGCCGCTGGCCCTTTTGGCTGTTGTTGGGTGTGCGCAAAATTTCAATGCCAAGGTCAATCGGTTTCAGGCCATGCCTGTGCCGCAGGGGCAAACGTTTGTGATCAGGGCCGATGACCCGCGGCTGGAGGGCGGCCTTGAATTTGCGACTTATGCCAGACAAGTCAGCCAGCGCCTTGCCGCTGTTGGTTATCAACCTGCGTCATCACCCGGCCAAGCCGCATTGGTCGTGAAAGTCGCCTATGCAGTTGATCAGGGTAAGGAAAAGCTCCGGTCTGTGCCCAGCTTCAACAATTGCAACAGCTTTTACGATCCTTGGTGCCAGCGCGGCTTTGGCGGCTATTATCCCAGCAGCTACCGCTGGCGCGGCGGGCTTTATGCCTACGGCTTTTCCGATCCGTTCCTGTTTGGCTCCGGCTTTAACGATCAAGTGGAAAGCTACACAGTTTTCACCAGCGACTTGACGATGAAAATCGAAAAGGCAGGCTCTGGTGAACGCGTGTTTGAAGGCAATGCCAAGGCAATGTCACTGAACGACAATCTGACCTATCTGGTGCCTAACTTGATCGACGCGATGTTCACAGGGTTCCCGGGGAATTCCGGAGAAACAGTGAAGATCACTGTGGCACCGCCTAAGAAGGGCTGAAGTTATCAGCGATGCTCCGGGCCCTTTGGCTTAGTTCAGGAGAGCCTTGACCAGGAGCCGACTGTGGACGCTTCACTGTTTGGGACTCCTGGACTCCGGGTCAAGCCCGGAGCACCAAAGCATCCTTTCCCTGAGCTTGTCGGAGGGGCGTACTTAGTTCTTGAAAGCCCTTGGTCAGTAAGTACGGCCCTTTGACAAGCTCAGGGAAGAGGCTGTCACTGCAAATAGCGCTGAGGCTTACCCTTCCAGCGCGCGCATCAATGCGCGGACGTCATTGTCGATATCGGTGTCAATTCCGCGCAGCCGCTCAATCTGGCGAACGGCGTGAATGACTGTCGTGTGGTCACGCCCGCCAAATCGTCGCCCAATTTCAGGAAGGGAACGCGGGGTGAGTTGCTTGGCCAGATACATCGCTATCTGACGCGGGCGGGCGACTTCGCGGGCGCGGCGCGCGGAGACCATTTCGGCCTGCCGAATGCGGAAATGGTCTGACACGCGTTTCTGGATTTCATCAATCGTGATCCGGCGCTGGCTGGCGCGGAACATGTCGGCCAGCACGTCTTCGGCAAATTCCGGCGTGATCGGCGCATCGCTCAAGGATGCATAAGCCACCAGTCGGTTGAGTGCGCCCTCAAGTTCGCGGACGTTGGACACGATCCGGCCAGCCAGCATATCCAACACATCGCCGCTGATTGTCACGCCAGGCATAGCGTTGGCTTTCTTGGCAACGATGGCACGGCGCAGGCCGAAATCAGCAGGCTTGACGTCAACGACAAGGCCCTGAGTAAGGCGAGAGAGAATGCGCCCCTCCACCCCGTCCAGCATTTGCGGCGCGCGGTCAGCACTGATGACAAGCTTGCCACCATGTCCCAATATGTCGTCCACAGTGTGGAGGAATTCTTCTTGCGTGGTTTCTTTGCCCGCAATGAATTGCACATCGTCGATCATCAGCAAGTCAGCCGCGCGCAACCGCGCCTTGAAACTGAATGTATCGCGCGCGCGCACGGCACTTATGAAATCAAGCATGAAGCGTTCAGCTGACATGTAAAGCGCGATTTTTCCAGGGTTCGCGGCGTGCCAGGCATGGCCGATGGCTTGCAGGATGTGCGTTTTGCCTTGGCCCGTCTGCGCGTGAATGAACAGCGGATTGCACAGCGCATTACGCCCATCGGCCAGCGCCTTTGCGGCATTCATAGCAACTATATTGGTTGATCCGCTGGCATAGCTGTCAAATGTATAGCGCGGATCAAAGGGGCTTGGCATTGCCGCAACGGGGCACGCAGCTTCAACCGCCACAGCGGTGCTGGTGACAGGAGCGTCAGCCGCGCGTCTAAGCAAGGCCGCATCTGTCGTGCAGGCAATTTCGACACAGCGTACATCCGCACTGATCGCGCGCCACGCCTGCAACAACCGGTCAGCATGATGAGTGCGCAGCCAATTGGCCATGAAGCTGGAAGACACGCTGAGGATGATCGTGTCGGACGCCGCGTCGTGGCCGGTCAGCGCCACAGGTTTCAACCAATGGTCAAAACTGCGCGCACCAAGGCTAGTCCGCAGGGCCTGACGCACAAGTTGCCATTCGGCTTCCGGCAATGATCTTTCCGGCAAGTCGGAAGACGCGTCAAACTCCGTCACGAATACTCCTCACTCTTTCACAACAGATCTGCTTCGCCTCGAAGCAGGCCCCCCTAAATTTTGACTCACATGCAAGCCCCCGCGCCAAGACGATGGCGCTGTTTCACAAAGTTTGTCTGACCCCTGGCGTGACACTGATTCGCGTCCGCCCGATGGATAATTTGTGGGAGATGGGGCGCAGCCAATCAACCGATCAATTTTCATAAATGTGAAATAAACCGGATTGACGGCGGGAATCACCGGAATCCAGCAATCCACGTTAAGATGTTGAATCAGAACAGAAAATAAGGCCGGGGTCTATTTGGACAGAGCGCGAATCGCGGTGACTCGGCGGTTTGTTACATTGGCGTGTCACAGCGAAAAAACGCTCACAGACAGCAAAAGGCCCGCCAGTCAGGTGACGGGCGGGCCTTTGCAACCACTATCCGCGCGCTCTGTTCACGCTATCGCAGAAACAGCCTTTGTAAGGCGCGAGAATTTGCGCGACACGGTATTCTTGTGAAGCACGCCCTTGGCCACGCCTTTGGCCATTTCAGGTTGTGCTGCCAGCAGCGCCAGTGATGCAGCGGCCTTATCACCAGCGCCAATCGCTGCTTCAACACGTTTCACAAATGTGCGGATGCGGCTAATGCGGTTGTGGTTGATTTCGGCACGGCGGTCATTGCGGCGGATGCGCTTGCGGGCCTGGGGCGTGTTCGCCATGGATCAAAAACCTTCGACTAAATTTGCAAAAAGAAAAGCGGCTGCGGAATGACCCGCACTACAGACAAACGCGCAATAGCCAAGGCAAAGTTGCAGGTCAACCGCTAACGCTGACATTTGCCACAGTAGAAGGTGGATCTGCCTGCATCAACTCGGCGCAACACGGGCTTTCCGCAAGCGCAGTCTTGACCTTCTCGCCCGTAAACGCGCCATTGTTTGAAGAAATAGCCAAGCTCTCCGTTCGGCCGTGCATAATCACGCAGTGTCGATCCGCCCGCTTCGATGGCCGCAGCCAGCACATCCTTGATCGCGACGACCAGCCGGCTAAGGCGTGTTTTGCTTATCTGTCCACTGGGCGTCCAAGGGGCGATTCTCGAAATGTGGAGGGCTTCGCAAACGTAGATGTTACCAAGGCCTGCCACAATCCGCTGATCAAGCAGCAAGCTTTTAATTGGTGCCGCGCGGCCTTCAAGCACCTTGGCCAAATAGGCTGCGCCAAATTCATCGCCCAGCGGCTCGGGCCCCATCGCGGCAAAGGCTGAAAATTGGGATAAGGCGGCAGTCTCCACCAAATCGACTGATCCGAATCGGCGGGGATCATTAAGAGCCACGATACGCCCAGCACCCGTTTCAAGGATCAGATGATCATGGGTCAGCAGGTCTGACGGATCGACGCGCCACCGGCCTGACATACCAAGGTGGAAAATCATTGTGTCACCGCGGTCCGTTTCGATCAGCCCGTATTTGGCGCGGCGTGACAGGCCAATGATTGTGGCCCCTGTCATGCGCTGGCGCAAATCGGCGGGAAACGGCCGGCGCAGATTGGCGCGGCGTGGCTCAACTCGGGCCAGGCGCTGGCCAGCCAACACCGGCATCAGCCCACGCACAGTGGTTTCGACTTCAGGAAGCTCTGGCACGTTAAATCCGCTAGCGGGCGGGCAGCCACTTGGCTAGAGCGGCGGCATGAACGAAACAGTCTCCTTTGGGTATGAAGATATTCCTGCTGATGAAAAAGTCGCGCGCGTTGGCGGCGTCTTTTCCAATGTCGCGCGCAGTTATGACCGGATGAACGACGCCATGTCAGTTGGCATGCACCGGCTGTGGAAAGACCGCTTCGTGCGGCGCATCAAACCGCGCGACGGCGAAATGATCCTTGATATGGCTGGCGGCACAGGCGACGCTGCCTTTCGGATGCAGCCCAGCGGCGCGATGATCACTGTGGCTGATATCAACACCGATATGCTGCTCGTTGGGATGGAACGGGCCATGAAGCGTTCAGTGTTGCCAGAAGGTGGCGGGCTCACCTGGTCAGAACAGAATGCCGAGGTGCTGACTTTTGATGATCGCAGCTTTGATGCTTACACAATTGCATTCGGTATCAGGAACGTCACGCATATCGACACAGCGCTCGCCGAGGCGCACCGCGTGCTCAAACGCGGCGGGCGGTTTTTCTGTCTGGAATTTTCGACCACGCTGTGGCCCGGCTTTGCAGAGATTTATGATACCTACAGTCACAAAGTCGTGCCCAAAATCGGCCAGATCGTGGCCAAGGATGAGGATAGCTATCGCTATCTCATCGAATCGATCCGCCGCTTTCCTGACATGCCGTCTTTTGAACGCATGGTGAGTGCAGCGGGTTTCGTGCAAACAAAAGTTGAACCGCTGCTCGGCGGACTTGTGGCAATCCATAGCGGCTGGAAAATTTGACCTCCAACACCACCCATTTGTGGCGGCTGCTTCGCTGGGGACGCACGCTGGCCCGGCATGGCGCGTTGACAGCGCTTGAGACGAACCGCAATTTGCCGCTTCCGGTGCGCAGGCTATGCCGCGTTGCGCGTTTTGGCCTCTTCATGCCCAAAGAGCCTGATTATGCTGGTGCGTTCCGGGCCATTGGCCCCGCCGCGATCAAGCTGGGGCAAACCCTTGCGACGCGGCCCGATGTGATTGGTGGTGAAGCAGCGCTCAACTTGCTGATGCTGCAGGATCAGTTGCCACCTGCGCCGTTCGAGAAAATCTACGCCGAAATTGATTTAAGCCTGAACCGTCCGGCAGCGGAATTGTTTGACCATATCGATCCCGTGCCAGTCGGCGCGGCGTCGATCGCTCAAGTCCACAAAGCGCGCACGACGGACGGCAAGGAAGTGGCGGTGAAAGTGTTGCGCCCCGGCATCCGTGAACAATTTGCCCGCGATATTGAAACATACGAGTGGGCGGCAGCGCATCTGGAGGCTCTGGGCGGGGAAGCGGCACGGCTGCGCCCGCAACTCGTCATTGCAAACCTTAAACGCTGGACGCTGCGTGAACTGGATTTACGACGGGAAGCCGCAAGCGCATCTGAACTGAAAGAGGCAACGGCCTCCGTCGCTGGCTATGATATCCCGTCGATTGACTGGGACCGCACGTCGGGTCGGGTCATGACGCTGGAATGGGTTGATGGCATTAAAATATCAAATATTGATGCGCTGCGTGAGGCCGGGCATGATTTGCCCAAACTGGCAGAGCGGCTTGTCCTCACGTTCCTGCATCAGGCTATCGCTGAAGGATTTTTTCACGCCGATATGCACCAGGGTAATTTATTTGTCCGCGCAGACGGCACGATTGTGGCGATTGATTTCGGCATCATGGGGCGCATTAACAAACAGGCGCGGTTCTGGCTGGCTGAAATTCTCTACGGGTTGACGACTGGCAATTACAAACGCGTCGCGCAGATCCATTTTGAGGCGCAATATGTGCCAAGCTATCATAATGTCGATGAATTCGCGACGGCCCTGCGCGCTGTAGGGGAGCCGACTCGCGGTAAGACTGTGGCAGAACTGTCGATTGGCCAGATGCTCGACAGCCTGTTTGCCATCACGCGTGATTTTGACATGCAAACGCAGCCACACTTGCTTCTCCTGCAGAAAACCATGGTGATGGTTGAAGGAATTGCGACATCGCTCAATCCTTCCATCAACATGTGGGATGTGGCAGCACCTTATGTGCGTGACTGGATCAGAGGAGAACTGGGCCCTGAAGCCTTGATTGCCGACGGTATCAAGAAACAGGCGGATACGCTGGCCCTGATCCCGGATCTGATCCGGCGGCTTGATCAGCAAATCCCTAAAAAGGGGGCCGCCCCCGAAGCACCGCCCCTGCCGCCGATCAAGCTGATGTGGGACAAAGGCGATGGCAGCGGTGGCGGCGGGTTCAAACTGTTGTTGGCAGCCCTTGCTGGTGGTTCCATTGCCACTGCTGTTCAGTGGTGGACTTAGGGCATTCTGTCATCCTAACGTCGCCTTAACCATCAGCACTTAGAGCCAGTGCCTCACTCACTGCGTTTCGGGGCTCATGCGACACGACACCTTTCCTGCTGAACGCGCTGTCGCCGTTGCTGACGCACCCATTGCGCTTTCCGTCATCATTCCGACGTTCAACGAACTTGATAATATTGACCGCTTGCTGGCGCGGCTGGCGCTTGTGCTGGCTGACATCAGCTGGGAAGCTGTGTTTGTTGATGACAATTCACCCGACGGTACAGCCAACCATGTCAGGGCAATTGCGCGGGCTGACCGATCAGTGCGGATTGTGCAGCGGGTTGGGCGGCGTGGCCTTTCAAGTGCCGTGATTGAAGGGATGCTGGCTTGTTCAGCGCCCGTCATGGCTGTGATCGACGGCGATATGCAGCATGACGAGGCGATACTGCCTGCGCTGTTCAGTGCTGTTATGTCAGGCAAAGCTGATATTGCTGTTGGCACGCGCTATAGCGAGGGCGGCGGAACTGGCGATTGGGATGCAGGGCGTGTCCGCCTGAGCCGCTTTGCCACTGTCGTTGGTCAAAAGGCCTTGGGCGTGAGTATCAGCGACCCGATGAGCGGCTTTTTCGTCCTGTCGCGCGCTACCCTAATGCAGGCCTTGCCCCGCCTGTCGGGCGTTGGTTTCAAGATATTGCTCGATATTCTTGCGTCGCTTCCCACGCCGCCGCGCATTGCCGAAGTCGCTTATGTCTTTCGGTCGCGGGAAGCAGGGGAAAGCAAGGCTGGTGCTGCAGTTGCGGCAGAATATCTTGCGCTGATTGCTGACAAAACGGTGGGGCGGTTCGTGCCGCTGCGGCTGATCAGCTTCATCGCGATTGGCGGCTTGGGGGTGGGTGTGCATTTGAGCCTGCTTGGCCTTGGCCTGACAATGAACGCGCCGTTCCTGAATGCGCAGATCGTTGCTGTGCTGGGCGCAATGACGTTTAACTTTTTCCTCAACAATCTGTTCACTTACCGCGACCGGCGGCTGCGCGGCTGGAAAATAATCTCTGGCCTGGCCAGTTTTTATGCTGTTTGCACCGTGGGTGCTGTTGCCAATATCGGCATCGGCACGTGGATGAACGGTCAGGATAGCCGCTGGTGGGTGGCGGGCTTGGCCGGCGTTCTGATCGGGGCCGTCTGGAATTTTGCGGCGTCATCTGCACTGACTTGGCGCAAATGACGCGGTTCAGCACTTTATCGCCAATGGCCGCGCGGGCAGTTGCTGCGGCATTGGCACTTTTGCTGGCCCTTACGGTCTTTGCATTTCCCGCTGCGCCTATGCGGCCCGGGGTTGCTGTGCCTGCGCTGGACAGTGATGCAGGGCTTTATCGGGGGATCGCAGCAGAGGTTGGGGCAGCACATCCTTATTATGAAGTGATGGCGGATGCGCACCGGGCCCAGGGATATCCGCTCAAACCCGTGATGACTGTCCGTTTGCCGACACTGGCCTGGATCAGTGGCGCGCTGGGGCCAGTGGCGATGCAGTGGGTGATGGCAGCTCTTGCCACTTTAACGCTAAGCGTTTGGTTTTTGCGGCTGCGGGAGCACCAGTCGTTACCTGTTACAGCAGCAGCGCTGTTTGTCATGACCATCACGATCATTCCCTTCTCGCGCGCGCCTTTGCCGCTTTTTCATGAAAGCTGGGCTGGGGTGCTTGTTGCGCTGTCGCTTGGGGTGCGGCGCAACCATGCGGTGTGGGTGAGCATTGCCGTGGCCCTAATGGCGGCACTGTTGCGCGAAACGGCGATGCCTTTGCTCGTGATGATGGCTCTACTGGCGGCCATGTCGAGACGATGGAAAGAGACGCTGGCGTGGAGCGCGGCTTTGGCAATTTGGGGCGTTGCTTATGCAGGCCATGCTTTGGCTGTGGCCGACATTGTGCGGCCCAGTGACTTTGCGTCGCCAGGGTGGAGCGGGATGGGCGGATGGCCGACGTTTGTAGATGCGATCATCAAAACGACGCCACTTGCTTTTGTACCGCTCGTGGCCGCTGGGCCACTTGTGGCGCTTGCCTTGGCTGGCTGGGCCAGTGTGCGCGGCGGGCTTGGGCTGCGCGTGACGGGGTGGCTGTCCGGGATGGCGGCAATGATCATGCTGTTTGCGCGGCCGGACAATTTTTATTGGGCGATTTTACCGGCACCGTTGTTGCTGGCTGGCTTGGCCTTTGTGCCACAGGCCCTTGCGGACTTATGGGCTGCAACGCAGGCTTCTGACAGGCGACTGGACTTCGGGCCCGCCTAGCCGCTATGCCCGCGGCCATGACGGATAAACGGATATTGTTGATCATCGGTGGCGGCATCGCGGCCTATAAGGCGTGCGAACTGGTTCGGCTCATTCGTAAATCTGGTGCGTCAGTGCGCTGTGTGCTGACCAAAGGCGGCGCGTATTTCGTAACACCGCTCAGCTTGGCAGCTCTGTCGGAAGATAAAGTCTATACGGACCTGTTTGACCTGACGGACGAAGCGGAAATGGGCCATATCCAGCTGTCCCGCCAGGCGGACTTAGTCGTGGTCTGCCCCGCGACAGCCGATTTGATGGCAAAAATGGCAGGTGGAATTTGCGACGATTTGGCCACGACGCTGCTGCTTGCGACCGACAAGCCAGTGCTGGCTGTGCCCGCGATGAACGTGCGCATGTGGCAGCACCCCGCCACGCGCCGTAACGTGGCCACACTTCGCCGTGACGGCGTGACAGTCATGGAACCAGATGAGGGCCCAATGGCGTGCGGCGAATTTGGGCCGGGGCGCTTGCCTGAACCCAGTGCGATACTTGCTGAAATTGAACAAGCATTGGTGATAAGTGCTAATCCACTTGACGGCCAACCTGATTTTGCTGGCCGGGATGCTGCTCCCCCATTGGGGAACGGCTAGAGGTGGGGGAAGAGAAAAAGCATATTATCGTCACGGCGGGGCCAACGCATGAACCCATTGATCCCGTGCGCTATATTGCCAACCGATCGTCGGGCAAACAGGGGTTTGCCATTGCAAGTGCGCTGGCAGCGACAGGCGCACGCGTTACGCTGATCGCCGGGCCAGTCGCTCTTGCAACGCCGCTCGGCGTCACGCGCATCAACATAGAAACTGCGCGTGAAATGGCCGCTTCGGTTGATGCGGCGCTGCCTGCCGATGCTGCAATTCTGGTTGCCGCTGTGGCCGATTGGCGGGTTGAGGGATCGGTGCAAAAGATGAAGAAAGACGGCAGCGGCGTGATGCCTACGCTCACGCTTATTGAAAATCCCGATATATTGGCGGGATTGGCGCACAGCCCGCAACGTCCGCAGCTCTTGGTAGGCTTTGCGGCAGAAACGGAAAATGTCATTGCCAACGCCGTTGCAAAACGCGCCCGCAAAGGCTGCGACTGGATCGTGGCGAATGATGTGTCCGGCGACGTGATGGGGGGTGCCGCCAACACCGTTCATCTGGTGACAGACGCTGGCGTTGAAAGTTGGGATAAAATGGCGAAGGAAGACGTCGCTGACCGGCTGGCCGAACGGGTGTCAACGTGGTTGAGGCTGTAATCTGCGATTTTTAGGATTGCATGGCCAAAGGTTGCATCCGGCCTCGTCTCCATTTGCTTCAACTTGGGTCTCACAGCCAAAGATACTCAGGTCATCCATATTGGAAAACCAGCGAAGCTCGCTACCGGTCACGCACCCAGCGCAGGCGAATGAAATAGGCCAGCACGGCCATGCCAAGTAAGGCGCATAGAGCAACGACACCCCAAAAAGCCCATAACTCCTCAGCAAAGGGGATGCCTTTAACATTCATGCCGAGCAGCCCTGTGATGAAAGTCAGCGGTAGGAATATGAGCGCGACAATCGAGATTAGCAGCGCGCGGGCGTCCATCCGTTCCGTGCGCAAATCGGTGAGTTCATCATGGACGACAGCGGCTCGTTCACGCACAGCCTCCAGCTCTTCGGCCATCCGCGCATAGCGATCAGAGGCTTCACGCAAATGGCTTTGATCATCTTCATCCAGCCAAATGCACTGGGCCGCAGATAACCGTTCCAGCGCCTCACGCTGCGGAGCGACGAACCGGCGGTACCCAATGGCTTGCGCACGAATTTTGCTCACACGGCGGCGCGTTGACCGGGCATTATTTTCTTCGATCCGTGCTTCGATATCGTCGAGTCCGTCGCCTAGTGCTGCGACTTTGGGATCCAGCCCCTTGCTCATTTCTGTGGCAAAGGCCGTAATCAAATCGCCGGGGTCTCTGATCTGACCGCCTACAAACAAATCGATCACATCATTCAAACCCTCCAGCGGACGGTAAGAAAGCGAAATGACGCGGCCTTTTTCAGCCCAGAACCGAATTGAAACCAGCGGGTCTGCCGCTTCCTCAGGCTTTTCGCCCAACCCGCGCAAGTTGATGATGGAGCCGCCGTCAAGGATATCGCTGCGCGGCCGCGTTTCAGATGCGCGCAGTGCATTGCGGACAATGGACGGAATTTCGGTTTGCCCGTCAATCCAGTCCCGCGCTTCCTCCAATTGGCCGTCCAGATGCAGCCAGACCAAATTGGCGTTACCAAAAAGCGCAGCCCCGTCGACAAATGGAAGCTCTGACGCTTTCGCACCACTGTATAGAAAAGCCCGCATGGCCGAACTCTCAACCACGGCGCAGCATGATCGTCAAGCCGGGGGGAAGGGGGTCAGGAACGCAGTCACCAATGCAGCGATTGGCATCGGCCCGCGCGCGCGAAAGGATGGCAGGGTTCAAACCTTCGGGATGCACGACAAGGTCGGCCCGTCCGAGGCCGCGTGCCGCAGCAAGGGTCAAGTCATCAGGATCATCGCTGGTAAGCGTAAATGTGAGGGCTGCAGCGGCACTCGCCGGGCCTTCACCGGTCAGCCAATTGTCTAGTGCGACAGGCGCAAAATCGACCAGAGGATCAAGCGGCCCGCTAGGGTCAAGCGCGGCGTCAATCGCTTTGCGCCGATCGGCAGCCGAGGGCCAACGTGCCTTCAACTGCATCCGCGCGTTTGAAAGCGCCGTGGCCAGCGGCCCGAGCGATTGCGGCAACGCAGCCTCCAGGCGCTGGCGCAGTGCCTTGGCGAGCCCCGCCGATGCGCCGCCCGTGCCAATTGCAATGATCACAGGATCGCGGTCAACAATGGCAGGAAGAGTGAAATCACAGTCAGCGGGACGGTCCACAGCATTGACCAAAATGCCGCGCGCCTTCAGCCGGGCAATGGCCGCCTCTGCCTCTACGTCATCTTCAATGGCGACAATGGCGAGGGCTGCTAGCGCTTCTTCACCAACGATGTCGGCTCCCGCACGGTCCAGCAAACGCCGCTTGGCATCTGCCCCGTCACCGACGCCCAGCAAGATCACGGGGCGCGCTTGCAGACGAACGAAAAGAGGAAGGCTATGCATGACGGGGTCCTGTTCTATGCATCTGTTAGAGAGCAGTTTTAGTGCGGTAATATTGCGGCCAAAGTGGCATCAATCCGCGCGATGACGGCTTTATCCCGCGCGCTATCGACAGTATCATAGCGAGCGGCGAATTCGCTTTCGCTCATCCCTTCGGCCAACGCCAGCTTTTGTATCGGAAGGAGCTGCGCTTGCGTCACGTTTGCCAGCCATTTTTGCAGGGCACGCGCGCGCGCTGGATCAGCCAATCGCTCTGCCACAAAAATTCCCATCCGGTCAGCGGCCCGATCAGCATAGGAAAACCCTGATCCGCCTTCGCTGCTATCTGCCATTTCCTTCCACACCCCCATGGCGGACGAGGCGTTGGCACCTAGGCTGGCTGAAAGTGCTGCTGACAAAGCCCAGTGCTTGGGAAGGTCAAGGCGCTTGTTGAGCAATGTAGCCGCGCGCACAGGCGTGCAGCCTTTATCCGCGCTCGGTGTGCTGCCCACCAATTGGCCTACTTCTGGCGATACGGTGATCATCGCTAACGCCAGCAGGCGCGCGCGGGGATCATCTGCAGATCCGGCAAAGGCACGGCGGACATGAGCGGCAAAATCCTTGTCCGGCTGCTTGATTTCAAGCGCCGCCAGACGGCAATAGTGGCGGCTGACTGCGGCGGCGCCGACTGGGTCTGGCCCCACCTCGCCAAGCGCCCCGCCAATCAACCCGCTGAACACCTGTGGCAATCCGGGATCGCGCGGCACGGTCAGCTTGGCGCTCACGCCGTCGCCGGTGACGCTCAGATTGCGCACCATGGCGTCAACTGGCGGGACGTTCATTCCGCGCCACCCCGCAAAGTGCCGTATGGCCCAGATGAGGCCGCGCATCACGGGCGCTGGCAATGGGATGTGGCCAAACCGACCGCGGATCACTGGCGCTCCGCCTTCGCCGGGATCAACTGTCACGCTGGCATTTGCCCAGAACCCAAGCGGAAGGGCTTTACTGGCTCCTATGATCAGGCCCTGATTGGCCTGCTCAATTTGGAGGTGAGGCAGGGAGACTGCGGGACCACCAAGCACTGCTGCCGCGCGCAATTCTGTCCAACTCAGGCTAAACGGCTCAGCTTCGCGCCAGTGCTCCAGTCCCCGCGCTCGTTCAAAAACAGCGCGCAGGGCCAGTGCATCTGCTGCAGTTGGCGAAGGATTGGGCGGGACCCAAGGACTGCGGCTCAGCGTCAACCCCGCAAGCAATAGCAGTGCGGCCCCCAACCAGAGCCACTGGTTGCGCCAACTGGACCTTCGCGGTCCAGAATTTTGGGGCGGAATAATTGTCATGCCAAACGGCTGCTTGTCGGAACCATCGGGTCGCTATATCAGGGGAACAGGACCAAGGGCTAGGCCCTGATCCTTACCCTGCACGTAATGGAGACAGACAGATGGGCGTTCATGATTTCACCGTCAAAATGCCAGGCGGCAAAGAGCAGAAACTGTCTGATTTTGCGGGCGGCCCGATTCTGATCGTCAACACAGCATCCAAATGCGGTTTTACCCCGCAATATGAAGGGCTCGAAGCATTGCACCGCAAATACGGCGATAAAGGCCTGACGGTGCTAGGCTTTCCCTGCAATCAGTTCGGCGCGCAGGAACCAGGCAACGAAGCGCAGATCATGGAATTCTGCTCGCTGACTTATGATGTCACCTTTCCGATGGCCACTAAAGTGGACGTCAACGGCGATGGTGCGGCTCCGCTGTTTAAGCATCTGAAAAAGGAAAAGCCCGGATTGCTCGGCAGCGAGGGGATTAAATGGAATTTCACCAAATTCCTGATCGATAAAGACGGGAAAGTCGTGTCGCGTCATGCGCCGACTGACAAGCCCGAAAGCCTGTCTTCAGACATTGAAAAGCTGTTGTGAGCCTGAGCGCGATCAACAACTGGTTCATGGGGCTGGGCGCTGCCTACGGCGTCAATCCCTATATTTTCGGGGCGATTTATGTGGGTGCGATTCCCTTTTTCCTCGGCTCCATCGGATGGCTGGTAAAGCGTAAGCGGGCTGGGGTCTCGATTGTATTACCTGTGCTGTGCGCGGGATTTTTCTTTGTCTCTGCCTATATTTACCTTGCCATTGCAGGGCGCAATATACCCGTCTGGGTCTGGCTGTTCCTTGCAGTTCTGGTCAGTTACGGCGCGTGGTCAACGGTCCGGGATGTGCGGGCAAAAGTCGCGACGCGGGGGCATAACGAATGATCGTCGTTGATTGGTCAGCGCCCGCCAAATTGCTGGAACGCCGCGACGGCGGTTCTGATCTTTATTTTGAGTTCACCGAACTGCGCAGCGCGCCGTTGGCAGAGCTGGTGGCGCATGTGGCTGTCATGCCAGCATCAGAACGCGCGCGGCTGGTCATTGATGCGGGCCCTGCGGGAACATTCAACAATGGCGACATCTTGGCTTTTGCGGCCCGGGATGATTTTCCTGCTTAACTGACGATCATGTGACAGAGACTGCTTGTCGGTCCAATGCGACCAGCGTTATAAAGGCGGTCCCGGCGGCAAGCAGCCCCGCCGCAATGGCTTCGGCCAGTTGATAGCTGCCCGCCGCGTCGTGCATCCAGCCAAAGCCGACGATGCCTGCTGCATTGCCAACCCACCCTGCCGCTATGATCCAGCCGTACACGGTGCCGTACCGCGCAACGCCGAAACGACGTGCCGTATACCAAGCAAATAGATCGATTTCTGCCCCTTGCTGCACGCCGACCAGCGCCACTGCAAACACAGCACCCCAAGCAGGTAAATCCATCGCGGAGAGCAGCACAAAACCAACTGCGGGTATGAGTGTGAACGAAGCCGCCACAACCCGCGGATTGGCGCGGTCCAGGAAATAGCCTGCAATTATCCGCCCGCTGACTTGTCCCAGCGCATAGCCTGTGACGCCGAACGCTGCCACTTGAGCAGCAATCCCTTCTTCCTGAACAATGGGAGAGAGTTGGCTGATCAGGCCAGCGCCGGGAACCGACATGCAAATCATCGCGCCGCACAGCAGCCAGAAATTGATGTCGCGAAAATGATGCGTGTCTTTGATTCCGGCATTGGCCACTTCTAACGGCCCGGCTGGCCCATCAGGTGGCGCATCACGCATCAGCATCAAGGTAAGCGGAAGGCCAATGATAACGGATACAAAAGCCAATGCCAGAAATCCTGATCGCCAACCGCGGCTTTCAATCAGCATTGCCAGAAAAGGAGGCGCAATCGCGGCTGTGATTGCTGTTCCAATCGCAGCCAGCCCCAGTGCAAGCCCGCGATTTTCCCAGAACCAGGCTGTGATTGGCCGCGTATACGCCAGTGGCCCGCAGCCGATGCCCGCCGCGCCGTAAAGAAAGGCAATGGCAGCAAACTGCCCAATGGACGATACCTGCGTCGCCAGCAGCACATGTGCAACGGCCACCAGCAGCGTACAAATGGCAAAGATCCAGCGAAAGCCGTGTCGGTCCAATATCTTGCCAATCAGCGGCGCGACCAGCGCACCAACCACAATCAAGGCTTGGGCGTTGGCCATTTCGCCGCGCGATACTCTGAATTCCTTGATCATGTCGTTAGTGAACAAGCTAAACACATAATAGAAAAGCGGAATGCCAAGGCCCGATCCAATAGCGGCCCCAAAAACAATTTTCCAGCCGCGCTGCCACTCTGTCATTCTCAGGCGTTCCTTTGACCCTGCTGGCTCAGGTGTCGCAGGACGCAAAGACGTTGACAAGGAAAGTTGTGTGGGAAACTCGCCGAGCGTCTTACACCCGCGCAAAAGTCCCCCAGATTCTGTTGCTCGGCGCGTTGTGTGGAGGATGTCGCCGAGCGCCTGCGCGAAAGTCCCCCAGATTCTGTTGCTCGGCTCTGGGGGCAGCCGCCGGTTTCTGATTCTGTTACCCGGTTCAGTCCCAACCGTGTTCTTTTGGATAACCTTAGACCGTTAGGCCTTGGGGTTATGCCGCAATCGCAAGTGCTTCGTTATCGTTTGCACTTATAGGTTTTGAACGGTTTTACGGCTCATTCAGGCCGGGCAAAAATAGCGCTTTTCAAAACACGTCGATCCTGGTTCGGCCCCGTCAAAGCCCCCGGACAGATCCGGGGATTTTGGTGGAGCCGCCGGGTACTGCCCCCGGGTCCGCTGCTTCTATTACACGCCACACTTTATCACCATAGTCGGGCGAACCCGACAGCACACATATAGGCCGATATTGATGAATGTTAAGTGTCTGGTTTTCCCGCCATCACACTGCTTGTTTTAATCCCCCCCACTGACTAGGGGAATTGCATGTTAACTCAGCGTTCGCGTTACGGGCTCCGCGCCATGATCTTGCTCGCTAAAGAGAGCAAAGGGCAGCCGCCCGTGCCAATGAGTTACATTGCGCGGGAAGCCAGCGTGCCGCGCAAATTTCTTGAGATTATTCTGGCGGAATTGAAAGGCGCGGGTCTGGTTGTCAGCACGCGAGGCAAACAAGGCGGCTTTCACCTTGCGCGCCCGTCACACCTGATTTCGTTCGGGGATATCATCCGCGTGATTGAAGGCCCGCTGGCTCTGGTCCCGTGCGTCAGCCGCACTGCCTATAAGCCGTGCGCCGATTGCAAATCTGAGGCTGATTGCGAAATTCGTCGTGCGATGATGAATGTGCGTGATGAAACTGCAAGGATACTAGACGGCACCAGTCTTGCCGATGCCGTGGCCGAGGAACTGGTTGCGGCGGAGTAACGCCGGTTTAATATCCGCTCACCCTGAGCTTGACGAAGGGTCAGTGCAGAATAGGGCCAAAAAGCCAATCCCAGACGACCCTTCGTAAAGCTCAGGGTGAGCGTTCTTGCACTATTTCTTCAGATTATCGCGAATCTCAGTCAGCAGGTCGACTTCGGTCGGTCCAGCAGCTGCTGGCGGCATAACCTTATTCGCCTGACGCACGATCAGGAACACGATGAACGCCATGATCACGAAATTGATAATTGCCGTCAGCAGGCTTCCCCAGCCCAGGAATGCAACGCCAGCTTCTTTGACTTTAGCCAATGTCGACACGTCTTTGCCGGCCGCGTCGCCCAACAATATGAACTTGTTGGAAAAATCCATCCCGCCGGTCACCGCGCCGATGATCGGCATGATGATATCGTCGGTCAGTGACGATACGATTTTGCCGAACCCACCACCGATGATCACACCAACAGCCAGTCCCAGCACATTACCTTGATTGATAAAGGCCTTAAATTCCCCACTCATACTCATGCTTACTCTCCCACTTACTATTAAGCAGCGCAAAAATGACAGATTTCGCGCAGAGTGCAAGGTTATTGCGCTCCCCCCTCATCGCCCCTACATTTCTATTGAAATCATAAGAGAGGTTTTTCCATGACGTCATTCCGTAGCCGCGCCCTGATGGCCATTGCCCCCGTTGCCTTGATGTCGCTTAGTGGCTGCGGCGTAAACAGTGTCCCGACGGCAGAGGAAGAGGCCAAGGCTAAATGGGCCAATGTGCAGGCAGACTATCAGCGCCGGGCCGATCTGATCCCCAATCTTGTGGAAACGGTCAAAGGCTTTGCCAAGCAGGAACAAGGCACGTTGACGGCTGTGGTTGAGGCGCGGGCCAAAGCCAGTTCAATTCAAGTGAACGCCGGTGATCTGTCCGATCCGGCCAAGGTCGCCGCGTTTCAGCAAGCACAGGGCAATTTGTCGCAGTCGCTTGGCCGCCTGCTGGCCACGGTGGAGGCGTATCCTGATCTTAAATCCAACCAGAATTTCCTCGCCCTGCAATCGCAGCTTGAAGGAACGGAAAACCGGATCAATATTTCGATCAAAGATTACAACGGCGCGGTGCAAAGCTATAATACTACAATCCGCACCTTCCCCGACGCCATTGGCGCGAAGATTTTCTATGGCTCCAAACCAATGACGACATTCCAGGCGACTGCGCCCAATGCCGACCGCGCACCGGCGGTGAAATTCTGAGGTTAGGAACGGAAAGTGTTCACCTTTGGTCATTCCCGCGCACGTGGGAATTCCGGTTTACGAGGGGCCAGTGAAGATTTTTCTGACCTCCCGTTGAGCGCGCGTATTTGGGCATCGTTTCTTTTCCTGCTGGCCACACCGGCTTGCTCCAATGGCATGCCGGCACAAGCCTCGACCGGCTGGTGTAACCAGAAGTGGATTGAACTAACTGGAAGAGTTGTCGATCAAGGATCGCTTCTGTCGCCAACGGCTGAAAGTAAGTTGACTGCAATGCTTGCCAAAGCTGAAAAAACAACTGGCCATCAGATCGTTTTTGTCACTGTTCCCGATTTACAAGCGAACCGAATCGAAGATTACTCGTTGTGCCTTGCAAGACATTGGGAGATTGGCCGTGTTGGCCGCAACGATGGCGTGTTGGTGTTGCTTGCCCGGTCAGAGAAAAACATGCGCATCGAGATTGGCGATGGGTTGCAAACCGCTTTCCGCGATGACGAGGTCGCGTTGATCATCGAGAAAATTTTCATGCCTAAGCTAAAAGCGGATGATTTTGACGCTGCTGTCCTCGCTGGAGCAGATGCTATTCTGAAAGAGATACAATGACGGCAAAGTCTGTGTTGAGCTCAGTTCTGGCCAGCCTTTTGCTTTGCTTCGTTGCAGCTCCGGCAACGGCTCAAACCTTCCCTGCACTCACGGGCCGGGTGGTCGATGCGGCCAATATCATTCCGCCAGCTGACGAGGCGGCTCTGGACGCCAAACTTGCCGCGCTGGAGGCCAACAGCACACGCCAGCTGGTGATCGCCACGATCCCTAGCCTGGAAGGCTATCCGCTGGATGATTACGGATACCGGCTGGGCCGCAGCTGGGGCATTGGGCAAGCGAAGGATAAAAATGGTATTCTGCTGATCCTTGCGCCCAATGAAGCGGCAGGTAGCCGGGGGCCACGGATCGAGGTTGGTTACGGTCTGGAACCGATCATGACTGATGCACTGTCACGGATCATCATCAGCACGCAGATGATGCCTCTGCTGCGGGCAGGCGACATTCCCGGTGCAGTCAGTGCCGGTGCGGATGCGATTATCCAGCAGTTGACTTTGCCGCCAGATGAAGCGGCGAAAATTGCCAAAGCAGCATCGTCTCAAAAACGCAGCAACTCTAGCGGCGGGTCTGGCTCAGCCATTTTCTGGCTGTTCATTTTCTTCTTTTTCGTCCTGCCGATTATCCGGCCCTTGCTGTTTGGGCGGGGTAAGCGCGGACGGCGCTTTGGGTCTGCGCCTGTCATCATTTGGGGCGGCGGTGGCAGCGATTGGGGTGGCGGCGGATCGTCATGGGGCGGTGGCGGCGGCTTTGGCGGCGGCGGTGGATTTTCCGGCGGGGGCGGCTCCTTCGGCGGCGGCGGCGCATCGGGGGATTGGTGATGGCGCAAAAACTTACGTTGTCAGAGGCCGACCATCTGCGTGTGAGCGAAGCCGTTCATGCAGCAGAAGCTGGAACATCGGGCGAAATCGTCACAATCATCGCAGATCATTCCGATCGTTATATGGATGTGGCGCTATGGTGGGCTGGGGTCGCGACGATGATTGCTCTTGCGATTGTGGCGGCGTTCCCGGCTTTTTATGGCCATCTGATTGGCCTGTTCAGCAATGGTTGGGTGAGTGAAGTTAATTTTGCCGATGGTCT
>JANPCO010000244.1:0-15652 GCA_031430995.1 Sphingomonadales bacterium
CAAACACGAAAGCTGCCGGTGCCGATACGCTTGCAACATCGGGCAGGGGGCCGACCTTTGCGCAGCCGGCCAGCAGTGCCGCAGTTAACGCTATTGCAATGCCGCGCGTCACTTTGCCGCACCTTTACGCGCCGGGATGAACGCATCGACCTGCTGACCTACAAACATGCTATGGCCCTGCGCTGGCAAGGCATAAATGATCTGCAAAACGCGCACATCAACCCGTTCATTCGCGCTGTTCGTCAGCGATCTTTTGGGCACGACTTGAGGTTCCGCGCGCACAAATGTCGCGGTCACTTTGCGTGACGCATCGCCGCGTGCTGTGATGACAGCGCTTTGGTCCAGTGCAATGCGGTCAATTTCATCTTCGTCCACATCAATGCGGACATGCAACGGATCAACTGCACCCATTGTCATCAGCGGGTCTTGCGTGCCGCTTGGCCCGGGCCCTGCAGCGGCAAATTCGCCTTTGCGCAGTTTGATCTGCAATATCTGGCCAGTCATGGGCGCGCGAACGGTGCGGCGGACCAAGTCCACTTGAACCCGGTCCAGTTCAGCGGCTGCGGCCCGTGCCTGTGCATCCGCCAGCGCCACTTGCGCGCGGGCATTGCTGCGTGCGCCTTCGCGGTCCACCACTTCAAGGCGCGACACCGCGCGTGCGTCGCTGACCCCGCGGTAAAGCGCAAGTTGATTATCCGCCACGCGCAGGGCTGCGCGCGCCGCCGCTGCGCCTTGCCGCGCACTATCGAGACGCGCAGCTGCTTCGGCGATTGCGGCCCGTGCATCACGCGTATCGATCCGGAACAGCGGCTGGCCCTGGGCGACGCGGTCTCCGGCCTGGACCATCAGGTCTTCGACGATACCCCCAATTGGCGTGCCGATATCGACAAGTTCGCTGGACGGCTCGACAGCTCCTGATCCCGCGACTGTGCCCCCTTCGCGCTGGCTGGCAGGGGTCAGCGGCGGAGATATGGCAGGCGTTTCTGCGTCCCGGTTTGGCTGGCTGCGGAAAATCAGGATAGCGGCAATGATGATGCCAAGCACGGCCAGGCCAGGCAGGATGATGCGGGAAAAACTGGGCATGGCGAAGTGCGGGCGGTTCATGGATGTGGTCCTTTAGCCATGGTCTTGGGGCATATGCGCCCCGTCGCTGGTGATCCGCCCGTCTTCCATGGCGAGGATCCGGTCAGCGAGATCAAAAATGCGGTTGTCATGCGTGACGATAATGACGGCGCGGTCGGCGGCAAGTGCCACGTCGCGCAGCAAATCCATCACGCGGCGGCCCGATCTGGCATCCAGAGCCGCTGTCGGTTCATCGCAAACAACAAGGCGAGGCTCATGGACCAGCGCGCGCGCAATGGCGACGCGCTGCTGCTGCCCGCCTGACATGGCGCGGGGATATTTGTCCGCCTGATTCCCAATGTTTAGCTTGTCCAGCAGTGCTTTGGCCCGGTCGACCGCATCAGCCCGCTTCATGCCGCCTGCAATAAGGGGAATGGCCGCGTTTTCCGCTGCAGTGAGCGTGGGGAGGAGGTTATACTGCTGAAATATAAAGCCAATTGTGGCCAGCCGGAACCTCACGAGTTCAGTGTCAGTCAGCTTGTAAATATCCGTGCCAAAAACCTGCACGCCGCCGCTGGTTGGATAGAGAATGCCTGCAATGATCGAAATCAGCGTAGTCTTTCCTGAACCTGACTCGCCGATCAGATAGGTCAGTTCGCCAGAATTGATCGACGCTGTGATGCCGTGGAGCACGCGCAGGCTATCGCCGCCAACGGCAAAATCCTTCGTCACTTGGTCAATGATTATGGCGGCATTCACCGGAACACCTCTGCGGGTTCCATCTTGAGCACGGGGCGCAAGGCAATCAGGCCAGTTAGAAAGATTATCACAATGACAATCCCAGCCGTGATCACGGGAATTTGCCACGGCATGTAAAATCCCTTGAACGCGTCCGCGCCTGATGTGCCGCTGATAAATGCAGCGGCCATGAACAGGCCAATGCCGTATCCGATAAGAGCGACCAGCGCAGATTGCGCGGCGACCATCACGCGGATCGTGCCGTTGGTGACGCCAATGGCCTTAAGCGCGCCAAATTGTTTGATATTATCACGGATGAACAGACTGAAGGTCAGCCCGACGATGGCAATGCCAACAATCGCACCAAGAACGACGGTAATCCCGAAATTGATTGGGATGCCCGTGTTCTCGACGATAAAGTTGATGCCGTCCCGCGCAAAATCCTCACTGGTCCGCGCACGCAGGCCAGTGCGCGCCTCGATGGCCTTCACAACATCGGCAGGGGCACGCCCGGCATCGGTTTGCGCCAACACAAAGGTTAACCGGTTCCGCGTGCCGGGCACAAAGTTAAGCGCGTTCGAATAGCGCGTGTAGAGGATGACACCAGCCGTGAAGGACGGCGTGGCATCCACAACGCCAGCAATGACCGCGCGTCTATCGTTCAATTCCAGCCGAGTGCCGCTCACTCCAGTCATTTTGCCAAACAGCTTGTTGGCCCCAACGCCGTCAATGATGACTGTATCTGGCGCGGCAAGGGATTCGCGGCTGCCTTCGATCATTTTGCTTGGCAAGCCGATGAGAGTGGCGTCATCCAGACCCACGACAGTCACGCCTTCGACTTTGCCTTCCGGCGTGCGGACAGTTGCAGCAGAGCGCAGCATTGGCACGGCATAGGCAACGCCTGGAACGCCGCGCACTTTGTCAAGCGCCGTCGACGGCATGGGCAATGTGACATCGCTTGTGCGCCCCACCGGGTCCATCACCCAGATATTGGCAGTCGGCACATTATAGACCGCCGAAGCGCCGCGCATCAGTAAATTAACAAAAATCGTCAATTGCTGCGTGATGAGCAATGTAGAAAACGCAATACCGAAAACAAGGCCCAAAAATTTGACCCTGTCCCCCGTGAGCATTCGTATGGCGACCCAGTTCATACCTGCTGGCAAGCAAGACTATCGAAGGTGTGTCAAGGGTGGCATTTTGCCGCGCACAAAAGCCTCGATCTAAATCTTAAAACTGAGAAAACTCGGCACAGGGCCATTCCAACCGTTGTCACTGGCTTCAGTAACACTGGGCGCGGGTTCTTTTGCAGGGCGATTGGGGACTGGTTTGGGCTCTGTTCGAACGGCTGAAACTGGTTTTGCTTCGCCCTTTGCCTCTGTCACGGGCTTTGTGGCACGCGGTGCGCGCCCTTTGGGCTTCGGCGCTTCTACAATAGTGTCTTCGGCCTTGGCCTTGCCGACGCGTTCAATTTTCTGGCCAATCAACTTTTCAATGTTGGCGATATTTTCCGCATCTTCGGGCGTGATGAACGTATAGGCCGAACCCGTGGCTCCGGCGCGGCCGGTGCGGCCAATGCGGTGGACATAGTCATCGGGATGCCAGGGCGCGTCGAAATTGAACACATGGCTGACGCCTTTAATGTCCAGCCCGCGCGCTGCCACGTCTGACGCCACTAAGATATTGATATCGCCAGATTTGAAGCGGTCCAACTCCTTGATCCGGCTGCTTTGATCCATATCACCGTGAATTTCCGAAGCACGATATTTATACTGCTGCAGGCTTTTGGCCAGTTCGCGCACAGTCGTTTTGCGATTGCAAAAAATGATCGCGGTTTTCACATCTTCGCGTTC
The DNA here is from genome assembly GCA_031430995.1 of Sphingomonadales bacterium. Taxonomy (GTDB): domain Bacteria; phylum Pseudomonadota; class Alphaproteobacteria; order Sphingomonadales; family Sphingomonadaceae; genus Aquisediminimonas. Next base: position 3,654 of record JANPCO010000244.1, read on the forward strand.
CAGCAAGCTGCGCAGCATGTCGCGCTTTTTACGAGCATCAACTTCCACCAGATATTGCGTGATGTTGATATTGGTTGAGGCTGGCCGCGCGACTTCAATGGTTTTCGGGTTGGACAGGAATTTATCCGCGAGCTTTTTGATGGGTGGCGGCATGGTCGCGGAAAACAGCAGTGTCTGGCGAGACGCGGGGAGTTTGGTGCAAATCGTCTCAATATCGGGAATGAAGCCCATGTCGAGCATCCGGTCTGCTTCATCAATCACCAGCATCGAACAGCCAGTGAGGAGGATTTTGCCGCGTTCGAACAAGTCCATCAGGCGGCCAGGCGTTGCGATCAGCACATCGACGCCTTTTTCCAGTGCCTTGACCTGATCACCCATTTGCACGCCGCCAATCAGCAGCGCCATCGAGAGTTTGTGATATTTGCCGTATTTCTCAAAATTTTCAGCCACTTGGGCGGCTAGTTCACGCGTTGGTTCAAGGATGAGCGATCGCGGCATGCGTGCGCGGCTGCGCCCTTCGGCCAATATATCAATCATGGGGAGGACGAAGCTTGCGGTTTTCCCTGTTCCAGTTTGCGCAATGGCAATGAGATCGCGCATCATCAATACGCTGGGGATCGCTTGTTCCTGGACGGGAGTCGGCGTGTCATAACCGGATTCAGTGACGGCACGGAGCAATTCATCGGAGAGGCCGAGATCGGCAAAGTTCATTCAATTCAACCGGAAATGGGGGCAGAGACAGTCCCTTGCCAAGTCCCAACCGCCTTGGCTCTTTTGCCTAAAAAGTCAACAAAAGACTGTTTTTGAGCGGCGCACGTTCTGCGGCAGGCTATTTGGCAGGCACTAGAGTTTTGAAATCATCAATTTTGCATTCCCCGCCTGAGCGCGAATGGAGCATATCGCGGTCTTCACAGATGCGGCCATCCTTGGTCGGGCGCACGTAAAATCCGGAATAAAAATCAATCGATGGGCAGCTTTTGCCAAGCTTTGCGCGTAACCTCAGGCCGCCGCGCAGGTAAATATCGATGCTGGTCGGGCTGGAAACAAGGGCGCCCGCCAAGGCGTTCATCTGGATACAGTCTGGGCCTTTTTTCTCATCCCATTTAATCGGCTTGGTCGACGGGATGGCTGTCACGGCACGCACGCGAACAATGGCGCGCTGTTCAATCTGCACCTGCGCAAGCAGTATCGGCGCTGCGCCTACATCAGCTGCAAACAGGACCAATCCCCAAAGACTCACGCTTCACGCACCATTTCACCCGCAGAATGATTTCCCCGCGTTGAACACAGGATTAACTTGTCGCAAAAAGTCACGCTGTGCCCTAAGCCGCGATCGTATGAATATCGTTAACTCTGATGCCATAGCGCAGTTCGAAACGGCATTGGGACCAAAGGGCATCACGGTCGATGCAGATGTGATTGCGCCGTGGCTGACGGACTGGCGCGGGCTTTATACGGGCCAGGCAAGCCTGATGTTGTCGCCTGCCACCACCCAAGAAGTGGCGGCTTGCGTTCGGATTGCCGCAGATCACGGCATTCCAATGGTGCCGCAGGGCGGCAACACGTCGATGGTCGGCGGGGCAACGCCGCCGCCTGATGGCAGTGCAGTCATCCTGTCGCTTCGCCGGATGGGCACCATCAGATCGCTGGACGTTAGCGCAGGCGTTGTGGTGGCGGACGCTGGCGTCATTCTGGAAACCCTTCAAAATGCCGCGTCGGCGGCGGATATGCGATTTCCGCTAACACTCGGCGCGCGCGGGTCAGCCACTGTGGGCGGGCTGTGTTCAACCAACGCTGGTGGCACGCAAGTGTTGCGCTTTGGCACGATGCGAAAGCTGGTGTTGGGGGTGGAGGCTGTGCTGCCCGACGGGTCGATCCATGACGGGCTGTCAGTCCTTAAAAAAGACACACGCGGCTATGATCTGACGCAATTGCTGGTCGGCGCAGAAGGCACGCTTGGTATCATTACAGCAGCAAGTTTGCGGATCGTGCCTGCCGTGGCAGACCGGGCAGCGGCGTGGTTTGGCGTCGAAAGCCCTGCCGCAGCACTGGCCCTGCTTCGCTTTTTTGAAGCCAGCAGCGGTGAGGCGGTAGAGAGTTTTGAGCTGATGCCTGCTGATTCGCTCGATCTTGTCTACCGCCACATCCCGGGCACGCGCTCTCCTCTGACTGGTGGCTCCCCCTGGCAGGTTCTGGTCGAATATGTTGCCACGACACAAGCAGCCGAGCAGCTTACGGCCCATGCCAGTGCGGCCTTCGAACGCGGCCTTGTCATTGATGCCTCCCTTGCGTCGAGCGAAAGCCAGATTGAGGCCTTCTGGCGGATCCGCGATAGCATTTCAGCCGCCGAACGCGCCAATGGCCCGGCGATGCAGCATGACATATCCGTTGCAGTCGATGTGATGCCAGCGTTCATGATCGATGCGGCGAAGGCAGTTGAGGCCAAGTTCGCAGGCACAGTCGCGAGCGGTTACGGCCATTTGGGCGATGGTAATATCCATTTCCACGTCCGCGCACCTGCTGGCGTCGATGGCCCCGATGGAACTAACAGGTGGCGCGCAGGCGAAGGCAAAGCAATCAGCAGTTTTGTCTATGATCTGGTCGACGCGGCAGGCGGCTCAATTTCGGCTGAACACGGCATTGGCCAGATGAAGCTGGCGGACTTGGCCCGCTTGTCCAGCCCGGCGCGGCTTTCCGTGTTGCGCAGCGTGAAACAAGCGCTTGATCCGCTGGCCATCATGAACCCGGGAAAACTGGTTCCCCCCGTTGGCGAAGCTCAGGACAGGCTTGCGTCATCTGGCCAGCCCGGATAGGGCGCGCGCAACTTATTTTTACAGGAGAAGCCCTATGGCCAGCGCGCCAGTCGATAATAATCTGCCTTTGCTGTTCAGCGATTTGAAGCCGCTTTCGTCCATCGAACATGCCAAGTGGAAAGCCAAGCCGTCGGACGCAGCGCCGTTCCTGTCAAAGCATCATGCCATTCCGCTGACCATTGACGAATTTGCAGCAGCGCAGCGTTTTTACCCCATCATCTTTTCAGCAGGGGACAATCCTGTGCCGCTGGCGCTGATGGCGCTGAATGAAGGCATCAACACATTCATTGATGACGAAGGCAAGCTGATCGGGGAAACTTATGTTCCTGCCTATATCCGCCGCTATCCCTTCCTGCTGGCCCGGTTGCGTGAGGATTCCGATGAACTGTCGCTTTGTTTTGACCCCACTGGCGAAACGCTGGGAGAGTTTGAAGAGGGCGAAGCCTTGTTCACGCCCGAAGGTAATCCCACTGAAGCAACGCAAGCCATTCTGCAATTCTGCGAACAGTTTGAACAAGCTGGCCAGCGCACAACCGCGTTCATGAAAGAACTGTCCGACGCGAAATTGCTGATGGACGGTGAAGTTTCCATTCAGCCCGAAGGCAGCGAAGCGCCTTTCATCTACCGCGGTTTCCAGATGGTGAATGAAGAAAAGCTGCGTGAATTGAAAGGCGATCAATTGCGCCGTATGATGAAATCCGGCCTGTTGCCGCTTGTCCATGCGCATCTGTTCTCACTGGGCGTCATGCGCGAAATTTTTGGGCGTCAGGTGCAACAGGGCAAAATGCCTGCACCCGCTGAGCCCGCATAGGCGACAGAAACCCTGACGCGACTTCCTATGGGCATACTTAGAACCAAATAGGATCTAAATAGCCCGTAGACACATCCCCAGGCACCGATACGGTTTCTTTTGGTGCAAAGGGTGCTCAGCACGTGTCGCGTTGCCTGACGGGGCGTCTACGGCCCTCTGCGAACGCATTGGCAGTTTTGCGTGGGGTGTGACTGGCGAAGCTGCTCAACCGGATCTAGTGGAGCGACATGCGTGGACGCGTAGGCGATTTGGCGCCACGCGCACAGAGATATTCCCAAACTCGCAAAACCAAGCCAGCCCTTAAGACCGTCCTCTCTCCCCTTGAACACTGTCACGCAGACGCCTATATCAAAATCGGGCCGAGGGAACGTAGCCCCCTTTCGAACTTTCGGTCCATACGCGCGCTTCGGTGCGCGTTCCTCCCTGAACCTTGGCCACTCCGCGCACTGCGCGGGGTGGTTTTTTTATGGGTTATTCAGCAGCACCTATTCCGCGGCAAGTGGCAAGGCCTGGTTTAGCGCCTCTTCCTGCAACGCATCCGCAATCCGGCGGACCAGTTGCGCAGTTGCAGCGGCCCCTGCGCTTAGATCCCGCATCGATGCATCCAGATAGAGCCTACGGTCAATTTCCAGCTGCAGGGCGTGGATGTTTCGATGCGGCTTTGCATGGCGTTCAAGGATTGCGCCGCCCGCATAAGGCGCATTGAGGGCAGTGCGAAATCCCGCGGCCTGTGCCTCCGTCAACACTCGGTCGGTAAAGCGGGGGTGGGCAGAACGGCGAAATAAGTCCCCCACTACCACATGTGGCGCAGGCGCGCTGCCTTCGGTTTTAAGCGGCGGCATCGTGTGAAGGTCAAGCAGGATGGCCGTGCCAAACCGTTCCACCCGCGCCGCAAGGGCCGCTGCGACAGCTTCGTGATAAGGCCAGTAGACGCTTGCGACTCGGGCGTTCACATCCGACGCGCTCAGCGGTTCGCGCCATAGCTCGCCGCCTGCTGCAATCCGGCGTGGGATCAGACCTAGCCCGCCGCGCACTTTGGCTGAAGGTTTTGCCACCAAGGATGCGCGGTCTTCAAGCGCAATCATGCCGTGGTCAATCTCATCCTCGGCCCGGTTCAAATCAATCCACGCCCGCGCCGTCTGTGCGATGATGACATGATGCCCCGCCTGCGCCGCTGCACTGGCCAAGGCGTCAGACCGGCGATCCTCCAGCACCATCAATTGATCCGCGCTAAGGCGACATAATCGATCCATCGCCAGCGGATAATGCCGCCCTGCGTGGGGTACCGAAACGATCAACGGCGACCTGATGGTATCAGGGCCCTGCCACAAATAAGATAATGCCATTACGAACGCCTAATCAGCCCAAATGATTGATGCAATGCTGGAAATTTTTTAGGACTTTGTCACTATAGCCAGTGTAAAGCAGCGCAGACACCGCGTCAGCGCACGAGGAAGACCGAACGGATGATCCGAATTTTGTTGGCCGAAGATGAAGAAGCGATGCGCCTGTATCTGGAACGCGCACTTGCCCGTTCGGGTTATGCAGTCACGGGCGTTGACCGCGGAACAGCGGCCTATTCGCTGCTGGAGGCAGGTGAGAAGTTTGATTTGCTGCTCACGGATATCGTCATGCCTGAAATGGATGGAATTGAACTGGCGCAAAAAGCGGCGCTGATGGCGCCAGAGATGCGCGTGATGTTCATCACTGGATTTTCAGCGGTCACATTGCGAGTAGGCCAGCAAATGCCCAATGCAAAAGTGCTTTCCAAGCCGTTTCACCTGAAGGACCTTGTGCTGGAAGTTGACCGGGTGTTTCAATCGACGGCGGTTTCTGGCCTTAACTGATCGCCAAAACTGATTGGTTGCACTGGAAGGGCAGCATCGTTAAAGGCGCATGCAGCGTGGGCGTATAGCTCAGTGGTAGAGCACTGTGTTGACATCGCAGGGGTCGCAAGTTCAAACCTTGCTACGCCCACCATTTCCCTTCGTGAGGCTGTGCGGGAACCTTTTTTCAAGAACAACGTTTACCTGATATCCAGCCGCGTCGAGTTGAGCATTTGTTCATCGCCGCACGGAACTTTGTTCGCAATCCGGCACTCGCTCCTCCCCGGGTGTCCGTCGGTAACGAACATTGAAAATGGCGGTCAGCATTACTGTTTCTTCACTCGGGACAGCCGCTGACCGCCATTTTATTTTGTGGCTTTTTTTGTAACGCTTTTGGTCCACCGCGCGCTATTGCATCAGGGCCAGGACATCCGTGATGGCCACAAAGGCAAAGCAGACTGAACTGTCGGCCACACCGTAGGGCAGGAACAGATCGTCGCCGGTTCGAATGGCCCCGCATGTGTAGACGACGTTTGGCACATAGCCTTCGCGGTCTTCGTCTGCGGCGGATAGAATCGGGTTGATGGTGCGGCCAATCACCTTTGACGGGTCTGCTTTATCCAGCAGTGCAGCCCCAATCGCATATTTGCGCATGGCGCCCACGCCGTGGGTGAGGACAAGCCAGCCCTCGTCCAGCTCAATTGGTGCGCCGCAATTGCCGATCTGCACCAGTTCCCAAGGATATTTGGGTTCAAGCAGCAGCTCGCCGCCTTCCCACTCATCAATTTTGTCGGAACTGAGCAAATAGAGGTTTTTCCCGTCCTGCCGCCCAATCATCATATACTGCCCGTTCACTTTGCGCGGGAACAGCGCCATGCCTTTATTGCGGCCAGCGCCCCCTTTGATAGGCGTCAGTGTGAAATCGCGAAAGTCGCGGGTGCGCAGCAGTTCTGAACGAATGTCGCGTCCGCTATACGCGGTATACGTGCCAATCCATTCGCTTTTGCCGCTGTCCCGCGTGAATTCAACAAGGCGGAGGTCTTCGAGGCCATTGCGCTGTGCTTCCGTGATCGGGAAAATGACGGTGCCAGATATTGTGCTTTCACGCTGCCGGTTGACGGCAACAGAATCAACGGGCGCGTCGGCTTTTGATTTGGCGCGCATGGCAGCTGTCGCAAAAGGCGGCTGCGGCAATAGTGTCAATTGCCGCCCCGCTGAGATAATCCCCTCTCGAAATGCGATTGTTGAAATATGGCCTTCACCAACTGCGCGCAGAGACAGGAGAATGCGCACGCTGCCGTCTTGCAGGCCAGTTTGATCGGGATGACGCACAACGCTGGGGTTCATCAGGGCAGCAGCGGCAAAGCTATATTCATGGCAGAAATAAGCACCGATCAAGCGGCGCGTTTCGCGCTTCACTTCGCGTCCGTTCAGCCCCAGGCGTGGTTCAATCTCAGCATAACGATCATCAAAGACACGTTCGATTTGCCAGTGGCGATCCTCAAAATCGCGCAGCACGACACTCAGCTCCGCGCGGACAGTGCGCGCATCCAGCGCCAATATATCGGCGACCAGCTTTTGAACCCGTTCCAGATCAGGCCCTGATGCTTGCCATGCCAAATGAAAAGGCCGCACGACAACGCGCGACGGATCCGCATGAAGCCGCAAATCGTGCAGTGTGAGATCAAGCATTGGCGCGCGCCCCGGGTGTTAGGCTATATTATTTGGTCAGCAGGCTCATCATCGAACATGTTGCAAGCTGATAGGCCAGAACCGACTCAGCCCCTTCATTCAGGTTCAGCCCGCGCGGGTTGATCCCGTCTCGGCACGTTCCCGTTACAGGATCTGCCACTGCAACGCCGCGATCATTGCTGCCTGCAAACCAGTCATAAGCGCGGCTGGCATGGCGGATCCAGATGGCATCGCCAGTGACGTCATAGGCAGCTGCACAGGCGTCTATCGCAGCCCAGATTTCAACAGGTTGCTGATCAAACGGGCGCGGTGCTTCACGGTCGAGCCCGAAACTATCAGATCCAACGGGCCGAAAATGGCCCGCAGGTGCAATTTGCTGACCATTGATCCAGCGCAGAGTTTCAATGCCGCAGCCGGTGACGTCGGCGCGGTCCAATCGCATGCCTGCACGGATCATTGCTTCTGGCACGCGGGCATTGTCATAGGCCAGCACTGTTTCAAACCAGGCCCAGTCCGGTCGGCGGGCTTGCGTGAACAGCGCTAACAGATGATCAGCACCGTCGCCGATGACGCGGAGAGCTTCGGCATGATGAGGATCGACCGCCAGAAAATAATCAGCGCCGAGCATGGCAAAGGCTGTTGCGCGTGGTGATCTGAAATCCAGCGCGGACGCTGCTGTCTGTTCAAACAGACCGCGCGCCCAGTGCCGCAATCCCGGCGTTTGCCCTTCGAACGCTGTGGCACCGAGCGTCCAGATCGTCCGGCCGCAGCTATCTTCTGACCCCACATCTTCCAGCCAGTTGCGACCGTAGCCCATAAAATTGCGAAACTCGCCAGCGTCCGCATTCCAGGCGCTTTGCACAAAGGCCGCAAATGTTGTTGCCAGTTGAGTCCTGTGGGGCTCTGCCTCGTCACCTAAGCGGTTCATCAGCATCAGGGCACGGGCATTATCATCCACACAGTAACCGTGCGCGCGGTCTGGCACGCTGTGGATGCTATGCTGAAATATGCCAGTGTCATCGCAAATGCGCAGGAGGCCGCCCAATCCGACGGGCACAAATGCAGGCGCTGCCAAGGGTCTGATCTGGGTCGCTGAGATCAGATCAAGGCAGCGCGCTGCAAATGCGGGCCAAATCATGGCTCGCCCCCGACTATAGGCACGCTTTTGGAGTGCCAACAGTCGAACCGGATTGTCCAGCAGCGCGCCGATTTCGCTCGCAATGGCGTTGGTATCGTTGAACGGAACAATCACACCGTGACCGTCTGCCAGCAACTCTTTCGCGTGGACATAAGGGGTGGAAACAACAGCTTTGCCGAGTGCGAAGGCGTAGGACAAAGTGCCAGAGGTAGACTGGCCAGCGCCAGGATAAGGCGTGACGAAAATGTCTGCTGCTTCGATCAGGTCAAGCAAGTCTTCCGTTTCCAGAAATTCGTCGATCCACCTGATGTGCCTCTCAACACCCAGAGCCGCAGCACGTGCTTTCAAACTTTCACGGTAAGCTTCGCCTTCGCGCGCAATCATATTGGGGTGAGTGGCCCCCGCGATACAGTAAAGCACGGTCGGGTGATCCTTCACCAGATCAGGCATGGCGGAAATGACAGCTTCAAGGCCCTTTCCCGGCGATAACAGGCCAAATGTCATGATCATGTCACGCCCGGAAAACCCAAACTTTGCCTTATATTCGGCGGTTCGCCCAAACGGACGGTCTGGCACGCCGTGTTCGATCAGCACAATCTGATCGGCGTCAGCGCAGTAGCGGGACATGAGCAAATCACGGGACCGGTTTGACATCACCACCAGTTTCGAAGCCCGCGCGATTAGCCGCTGCATCACGCGCAACTGATCGGCATTGGGGCTTTCTAATACAGTGTGCAGCGTCACAATAAGCGGCGCTGCAATCCGGTCGACAAGGCCCAGCACCATGTCACCGGCTGCGCCGCCAAACAGGCCAAATTCATGTTGCAGCCAAGCCACATCTGCGCCGCTTTGGTTGATCATATGCGCGGCGCGGGCGTAACTTTCACTGTCATGGTCCGCAATTGTCGCGTGGACGGCTGAGTGGGAAGGTTCAAGATTTGCCCCTGCTGTCATGGCATAGACATCAATCGCAAGGTCAGGCGATGCTGCCATTAACGACGCGTATATGTCAGCGGTAAAGGTTGCAATGCCGCACCGTCGCGGGGTGAAGCCGCCAATCAGCGCCACATGTGTTGTGACTGCGCGTTGGCGCCATTCTGCCCGCGCGGGGGTGCTGTCATCTTCAAACAAGCTGCGATCTAGAATTTCATACACAGGCCAAGCCTTCATGTTAAAATGTGCGCTTCGGCCTGGGGGAAGACCGAGGCGCGCTGGCGCCGGGAGAGGAACGCCAGAATGACTTAAACCGCTACCGGCCGATTCCGTAATAATCATTGATCATCATGCCGTAGGCCGTGTCATAAACAGGCTCATCGCCGCGATCATGCTTGGGGGCTTTGGCAAGCGCTTCTTTCGTCAGATTCACAACGAAGCCGCCTTGTTTGAGATCATAATCAAGTTTTTTCCAAGGCAGCGGATAATGATCCTCGCCCATTCCCAGAAAACCACCGAATGACATCACGGCATATTCAACTTGGCCGCTGCGCTTGTTGACCATGAAATTGAGGATTTTACCCATCTTTTCCCCCGCCTTGTTATAGACGTTGGTCCCTTCCACCATATCTGATGCGATCAGCGTGGATGTCTCGATATGGTCTGGTTCGTGGGTTGCCACTGTGCGTCTCCCGAGGGGTTTCAGGGGTAACGCGCAGCTGGTTATATTGTTCCGGCGGCATCCTGCTAACTTGGCGGAAAGCTGATCTCCACAGTTGTGCCAGTGCCAACGACACTTTTGATATCCATCTGCCCTTTGTGGCGTTCGACAATATGTTTGACGATGGCCAGGCCAAGGCCAGTGCCGCCACTGGCCCGGCTGCGTCCCGGATCGGTGCGGTAAAAGCGGCGGGTGAGCAGGGGGATATGTTCAGCAGCAATGCCCGGCCCTTCATCGGCAACTGACAATTGCAGTGACCCGCGCTGACTTTGGGTCACAGTGACAGCAATGGGTTTGTCGGCAGCGCCGTATTTCATCCCATTGTCGATGAGGTTGCGGATTACCTGATCCAACTGACCGCGGTCTCCCTTAATCATGGTATTCTTGGCGGTCTTGGAAAAATGCACGCGGTCTCGCCCGTGAACGGCATTAACGTCTCGCGCGGCGTGATCTGCAATTGCTGCCAAGTCCACTTCGTCTTGCGGCGTATCATGCTTTTCAGCTTCGACACGCGACAACGACATCAGGTCTTCGACCAAGCTGTTCATGCGCCGTGCTTCGCGTCCCATCGTGTCGAGAAATTTGGTCCGTGTCGCGACGTCTCCGCCAGCTTTCGGGCTGCCAAGCGTTTCGATATAGCCCATGATCGATGCGAGCGGCGTCCGTAATTCATGGCTGGCATTGGCTACAAAATCAGTATGGGCGCGGGAGATATCGGCCTGCGCCGTCAGATCCGCCATTTCAAGCAGGCGCAGCCTGTCATCAAGCTGAAAGATTGAGAGTTTCCACAGGCTCTTGGCCGTTGTCAGGCCTTTGATGTTGACGGAGCGGTCGACGTCATCTGCCACCAGCGCGATTGCATCAGGGTGGCGCAGCGCGACGCGGGCATCCTGGCCAATGATATGCTGCCCTAGCACATCACGCGCCGCTGCGTTGGCTGCTTCAACGCGCTCCCCGCGCATCACCACTATCGGGGATTCAAGCGGCTGGATCATCTTGCTGACCATGTCAGTCGTCAGATCGCGGCGACGCCGGTCTTGTGGTTCAAACATCGGGGCAGGGCGAGCCAGCCACAGCGTGGCGAGCCAAATCAGCAGGATCGCCACTGCGAGCCAAGCGTCAACGCCTGCCACGATCATTGCAGCTGCCGCAACGATGGCGATTATCAGGCTTTCGCGTTTCATCGGCTCTTCATTCATCCGCGCCCCCCATAGCGGCGCTTCATCCCCCTGTCAGTCGATTGTGACAAACATATTACAGCGCCAGGTCGCTAGAGGAAGGATTTATGCTGAGGTGCTGCGTGTCACGGCTTTGTAACGCCTGCGTCATCAGCTTGGCATGAACTAGGATTACCGGGTGAAGCCTCAACAAGGAGGCCACGACATGCGCAGCACGACAGCACCAAAGACGATCACAATTTTTCACATCCTCCGCTGGGCCATAGGCCTTGCCTTTTCACCGCGCGGCCTTGGGTGAGTGTAGGGGCTTTGGCTTGGATAAGGCGTGAGGTTACTCAGCGGCCTCGGCGTAAACCGGTTCATCCTTTGGTGTGTGCACAGCCACGGGCCCTTTGCGGAACTCCATCCCGTTATCCAGAGGCCCGCGTTTCAGGTTCCACCGGTCAATGAAATAATTGTGGTGTGCGCGCCACGGCTCGCGGTTGCCTTGTCTGGGCAAAATGCTTTTGGCGCGCTGCACATAGCCTGAACTGAGGTTCATCAGCGATTCGTCCTCTGCCGTCACCGTGGCATCATGGGGGACAGCGACTTTAAGCCCCTTTGCGTCCATATATTTGAGCAGGCGGCACATATAATTGCCGATCAGATCGCTCTTCAACGTCCACGACGCGTTAGAATATCCGAACGATGACATGATATTGGGCACGTCCGAATACATGAAGCCTTTATAGCTGAGCGTGTCCGACAATTTGATTGCGCGACCATCGACGGACAAGTTCACGCCACTCATGATCTCCATTTTCAGGCCAGTAGCAGTGATGATGATGTCTGCATCAATTTTTGTGCCATCTGTCAGGGTGATACCAGCATCCGTGAAGGTTTCGATG